>CAXMSB010000369.1:0-34888 GCA_964195615.1 uncultured Granulosicoccus sp.
ATGCACATCAACGACGACACCTGGTTTGCGGTTCGCGAGACCTCGGGAATCGGAGATTTCACCGGCTCGGCCGGCAAGCCGACGCCCATGTTGCCCCACGAGGTAGCCCGCATTGTGCAAACCGAGGAGGAGGAGACTTCCGAGACGCCTAAGCTGAATATCAACTTTGATAAGGGCGATCAGGTGAAGATCAAGGAAGGCACGTTCGAGAGTTTCGAGGGCGAGGTGAGCGAAATCGACGAACACAGTGGTCGGATTACGGTGATGATCAACATCTTCGGTCGCAGCACTCCCGTGGAACTTGAATACTGGCAGGTCGAAACGATGTAAGGGCCCGTCCCGAGCCTTTGAGACGATTCCTTCATCAGAGACCCCTTAATCAGAAAACAACGCGACGAAATTTGAGAAACCCATGGCTAAAAAACTCGTAGGCTCCGCCAAGTTTCAAATCCCGGGAGGGCAGGCCACGCCTGCACCGCCGGTCGGCACCGCGCTCGGCAAGTTCGGCGTCAACTTGGGTCAATTCGTGCAGGCGTTCAACGACAAGACCAAGGAAGCCAACGGAATGATGATTCCGGTGGTGGTCAACGTCTACAACGATCGTTCGTTCGACTTCATCACCAAGAGCCCGCCGGCTGCGGTGCTGCTAAAGAAGGCGGCCAACATTGCCAAGGGTTCTGGAGTACCCAACAAAGACAAGGTCGGCAAAGTCACTCGGGCGCAGCTCGAAGAGATTGCCAACACCAAGATGAACGACCTCAACGCCAGCGACATGGACAGTGCGGTGATGATGATCGCCGGCACGGCCCGCAGCATGGGCCTCGAAGTCGAAGGCTAACACCTCAATAAGAAACTCAACGGCGAAGCTCGCTTCAGCGGGCTGGGAAAACAAGCATAAAGCAGACAAATCATGCCAAAACTAGCAAAACGAATCAAAAAGTCGCTCGACAAACGATCCGCAGAGGCGCTGCCCCTGGCCGAGGCGGTCGAGGCGTTACAGAAATTTGAGCCTACGAAATTCGACCAGTCAGTGGAAATCGTCATGCGGCTGGGCGTCGACTCTGCCCAGGCAGATCAGATCGTCCGTGGTTCGATCGTGCTGCCACACGGCATCGGCAAGGACCAGCGGGTTGTGGTGTTCGCCAAGGGCCCGAAAGCGGATGAAGCCCGCGAGGCGGGAGCCGACGAAGTGGGCGATGAAGACCTGGCCAAGAAGATTCAGGGTGGCTGGACCGACTTCGACGTCTGCATCGCTTCGCCCGACATGATGAAGGTGGTCGGCCCCCTGGGGAAGATCCTGGGCCCACGTGGCCTGATGCCTTCGCCACGAGCCGGCACGGTCACTCCCGACGTGGTCAAGACGATCGGTGAGTACAAGGCAGGCAAGGTTGAATTCCGCAACGACAAGGGCGGCAACGTCCAGGCGATCGTCGGCAAGCTGAGCTTTGAACCGCAGAAGCTGGTCGACAACATTCAGTCATTCGTCGACACGATCATAGGCATGAAGCCCTCGGCCGTGAAGGGGACCTACCTCCGCTCGGCCCACATCAGCGCCACAATGAGCCCCAGCGTGAAACTGGCCCTTTAATTTACCGTTCCGAATCATCCAACAATCATTCCACCAGTCACCGTTACTGCCATGAGCAAATACCTTAAAGAACTGATTACCGACGAACTCAAGAGTCGCTTCGACGGCGTTAGCGAAGCTTTGTTGGTCAATGTGATTGGCATGGAAGCCAACTCGAATGTCGAGTTGCGCAAGACGCTTCGAGAGCAGAACATCAAGTTGATGGTGGTGAAGAACAGCTTGGCGAACCGCGCCACGGAGGGTACCGCTTTGGCTCCGGCCTTTGAAGGCGCCGAGGGCACGATTGCCGTCGTCTGGGGCGGTGAGGATGTTGTCTCGTTGGCCAAGGAGGTCGTTCGGCTGGCGGGAGAGAAGAAGTACGAACCGTTCGCTCCCAAGGGGGGCGTGATGGACGGCGACGCACTCTCTGCCGAAGAGGTGGTGGCGGTAAGCAAGTGGCCCAGCCGAAGCGAGCAGTTGAGCTTGCTGGTTGGCCAGATCCTGAGTCCAGGGGCCAACCTGGTGGCCCAGATCCTTGCCCCCGGCGGCAAGCTGGCCAGCCAGATCGAATCGAAGTCAGAAGAGTTAGAAGAGTGAGAAGACCCATTTCCAGTTGGTCGCGTGGCACTCGCGATCAATAGAACAACCAACACACCCAACCAGTTATTGGGGCTCAGCAGCCTAGTGCTTTGTCATTGCTGGTTCCAGAGATTGTCAAAGCACTCGTTATCGAGAAAGGAAAGTTGAAGTCATGAGCGATGCAGCAGTTGCAGAATTCTCCGCCGAGGCCAAGGATCTTGGCGACAAGATCGTCGGCTTGACGTTGAAAGAAGCCAAAGAATTGAGCGATTATTTGAAGGACGTCCACGGGATCGAAGCAGCCTCGGGCGGCGCGGTAATGATGGCCCCGGCCGGCGACGGCGGTGGCGCGGCTGCCGAAGAGCAGACCGAGTTCGACGTGGTGCTCGAGTCCTTTGGCGGCAATAAAATTTCCGTCATCAAGGTGGTTCGCAGTGCGACCGGCTTGGGTCTCAAAGAGGCCAAAGACTTGGTCGAAAGCGCCCCCGGCAAAGTCAAGGAAGGCGTTTCCAAGGAAGACGCCGAGAAACTCAAGGGTGAGCTGGAAGAAGCCGGCGCCACAGTTTCTGTCAAATAGTTAATCGGCGGTAGCGCCATCTCTTTGGATTCTAGAGGTGCTCTAGTTTCCCGGGGATGGTCGTCCGCGTTTTTCGAGCGAGTCTTCGACGGCGATGTGCGGCGGATGGCAGCCCTTTGGGTGAGCCCTCTCTCGCGCGGCTTGCGGCGTCGAGATTCGGCAGATGTACACTAGTTTCGCCTGGCGACTGGCAGTGACCCCGAATTGCGCGCCCGCGATTCGGTCCGCGCCCAATCGCCTACCCTCCCCCCTACCTCGTGAGAACGGAGCAGCTCGCCCCATGGCAGTCACGGCTCAGCGACGTTTGGTGACCAAGGACGTTCGGACTTTTGGTAGTGTCCGAATAGCGTTCGACATTCCAGACCTGACTAAAATTCAGACGGAAAGCTACGCACGATTTCTTCAATACGACGGCAGTTCCCAAACACAGCGCAAGGTGGATGGTCTGGAGGGGGTCCTCCAGGAAATCTTCCCCATTGAAAGTTACGACAAGACCACCCGCTTGGAGTATCTTCGCTACGACTTGGGCAAGCCTCGTTACGAACCGGACGAATGTCGTCAGCTGCGGCTGACCTACGGCCGTCCGTTCCGTATCTGGCTGCGGCTGGTGAAGGATCAGCCGGTCGAGGAAGAGGTCTACCTCGGCGATTTGCCGATCATGCTCGGCGGCGGCGAGTTTATCATCAACGGTGCCGAGCGCGTCGTGGTGAGTCAGCTACATCGTAGCCCCGGTATCGACTTTGTTTCCGAAATGGAAGCAGGCGAGCGGCGGATGCACAGTTGCCGCGTGATTCCCGAACGCGGCAGTTGGATCGAGCTGAACACAACCAAAAAGGACAGCATGACTGTCCGCATCGACCAGAGCGGCAAGTTCTCGTCGGCCACGTTGCTACGGGCCATGTCCCCCGATCTGGGACTCGACAGCCAGATTTTTCGCACTTTCTACGACGTCACCAAGCAGAAGGTGGTCGATGGTCGCAGTGCCGCGAAGATCGAAGGCAAAGTCACGGTCGACGACGTCGTCTATCCGGTCGGCAGCGATCGGGCCGGCGAAATTATCATCGAATCGGGTCAGAAGATCAGCAAGAACATTACCGAGATCATTTGCACCTCGGGCGTCAAATCGCTTGAGGTGATGGAGGTTCCCCCGACGCCGCATCTGATCAACGCTTTGGCCGACGACAACACGTCCAGCCACGAAGAGGCATTGCTGCGGATCTACCAGCGGCTTCGTCCGGGCAACCCGCCCCAATTGGAGAAAGCGAAGTCACTGTTCCACGAGAAGTTCTTCGATTCCAACCGTTATCGGTTGGGTCGAGTGGGCCGCTTCCGCATCAATCGAAAATTGGGCCTCAATGTGTCCGAGAAGGAGATGGTGCTGCGTCCCGAGGATCTCGTGGCATCAATCCAGTATCTGCTGCAGTTGGTGGCCGGAGCTCCGGAGGTCGACGTCGACGACATCGATCACTTGGGCAATCGTCGCCTGCGTACGATCGACGAACTGGCTTGCGACGAAATCCGCAAGGGTTTTCTCAAGCTCCGCCGTACCGTGCAGGAGCGGATGAGTCTCAAAGACGCCGACGACATGACGCCCCGCAGCTTGATCAACCCCAAGAGCATCTCGGCGGCGATCGAATACTTTTTCGGCCGCGGCGAATTGTCGCAGGTGGTCGATCAGACCAACCCGCTTTCGATGCTGACGCACGAACGCCGTTTGTCCGCGTTGGGCCCCGGCGGCTTGAATCGCAAACGGGCCGGCTTTGAAGTTCGCGACGTCCACATTTCTCACTACGGTCGTATCTGTCCGATTGAAACGCCGGAAGGCACGAATATCGGGCTGATCTCGAGCTTGGCGATGTATGCTTCGGTCGACGACTACGGGTTCCTGATTACGCCTTACCGCAAGGTGAAGAACGGCAAGCTGGCGGACGAAGTCGTGTGGCTTCGTGCCGATCAGGAAGCGGAGGGTTACGTCGCCTCGGCCGACGAGCCAATTAAGAACAATGCGATTATCGCCAACTCGGTGGTGGCTCGTTACCACGCTGACTTTGTGACGGTGCCAAGCGAAAAGATCGAGTACATCGACGTGGCTCCCAGCCAGATGATCGGCGTCTCGGCCGGTTTGATACCGTTCCTGGAGCACGACGACGCGAACCGGGCGTTGATGGGCTCCAACATGCAGCGACAAGCGGTGCCCCTGCTGTTGGCCGAGCCGCCCATTGTGGGCACCGGTCTGGAAAGAGACGTGGCGCGTCACTCGGGAATGCTGATCCGCGCCGGGCACAGGGGCACGGTTACCTACGTCGATGCCGATCGCATCGAGATCGGTCCCGAGGTGCATCATCTGCGCAAGTTTGTCGGCCTCAACGAGCGAACTTGCCAGAATCAGAAGCCGATCGTACTACCCGGCGATAAGGTGGAGAAGGGCGACGTGGTTGCCGACGGCGCTGCGACCTACCAGGGAGATCTGGCCCTGGGCCGCAACGTGCTGGTCGCCTTCATGTCTTACGAAGGTTACAACTTCGAGGACGCGATCATCATCTCCGAAGAACTGGTGCATAGAGACACGTACACGTCGATTCACATCGAAGAGTTTGACGTCGAGATTCGCGAAACGAAGCTTGGCCGCGAGGAGTTCACTCGCGACATTCCCAACGTCAGCGAGAAGGCCTTGCGCAATCTCGACGAGAGCGGCATCGTGCAGATCGGCACGTTTGTGTCGCAGGGCAACATCCTGGTGGGCAAGGTTTCGCCGAAATCGAAGACGGAGCTCACTCCGGAAGAAAAATTACTGCACGCGATTTTTGGTCGCGCCGGCGAGGACGTGAAAAACGATTCGCTGGAGGTGCCGTCGGGCGTCGATGGCATTGTGATTGACACACAAAAGTTTTCTCGCCGCATGAGTCTCGGCGACGACGAGCGCAAGCTGTTCGAAAAGTCGCTCAAGGAAGCGGAAAAAGAGGGCAACGTCGGCATTGCCGAAGCCTTCACCGAGTTGGCGCTCGAGATCGAAAAGATTTTGGGGAAGAAACTCGCTGACGAGGACGGCAACGAGCTGGTCCACAATCAGGAGCCGCAGTTCATCGCCGACCGTGCTTCGATGTTCCGCGTCGATTCGCTCGACCTACGCAGCCCGCAGCGAAAGAAAGACGTTGAGAGAATTTACAAGACGATGTGGCCTGCAGTGGAAGAAGCGATCGACATCCGCGACCGCAGCCTCAACTCGATGAAGCGAGGCGACGAGCTGCGGAGCGGCGTGTTGCAGATGGTGAAGATTTACGTCGCCACAAAACGCGTCGTGTCGGTGGGCGATAAGATGGCCGGCCGCCACGGTAACAAGGGCGTCATTTCCAAGATTCTGCCAGTGGCCGACATGCCGTTTTTGGAAGACGGCACACCGGTGCAGATCATGCTCAACCCCTTGGGCGTGCCGAGCCGCATGAATGTTGGTCAGATTCTCGAAACGCACCTCGGTTGGGCAGGCGCGAAGCTCGGCTTCCGAGCGATCACGCCGGTCTTTGACGGGGCCAAGGAAGAAGAGATCAACGACGCTCTGGAAGAAGCCGGCTTGCCCCGTCACGGCAAGGCGCGCCTGCTGGACGGTCGCACGGGCGAACCGTTCGAGCAAGAGACCACCGTTGGCTACATCTACATGCTCAAGCTCCATCACTTGGTGGACGACAAGGTGCATGCCCGCAGCACGGGGCCTTACTCACTGATTACACAGCAGCCGTTAGGCGGCAAGGCTCGCTTCGGCGGCCAGCGATTTGGCGAGATGGAAGTTTGGGCCCTGGAAGCCTACGGGGCGGCGTACATCCTGCAGGAACTCCTGACCGTCAAGAGCGACGACGTCGAGGGTCGCACGAAGATCTACGAAGCGATGGTCAAAGGCGAAAACACGTTGCAGGCTGGCACCCCGGCGAGCTTCGACGTGCTGACCAACGAAATTCGTGGCCTGGGGCTGAACATGCAACTAGAAAAGCGACAACTGTAGACCTGAGTGGCTAGAGGTCAGAGACCAGAGTCGACAAATTAGCCGCGAACTTGCAGTTCGCCATTAATAATACTGAGGAGCGTCGGATGAGTATCTTAGAAGGCTCGAATTACGATCGCGTTAACGACTACGGATCGGTGAAGATCAGCCTAGCACGGCCCCACGATATCCGTAGCTGGTCGTTCGGCGAAGTGAAAAAGCCCGAGACGATCAACTACCGGACTTATCGACCGGAAAAGGATGGCCTGTTTTGCGAACGCATTTTTGGTCCGGAGAAGGACTGGGAGTGTGCCTGCGGTAAATATCGTGGGATGAAATACAAGGGCATGATCTGCGACCGGTGCGGCGTGAAAGTGACCCACAGCCGCGTGCGTCGCAAGCGGATGGGCCACATCGAGTTGGCCGCGCCGATCGTGCATATCTGGTTCTTCAAGGCGATGCCGAGCCGCTTGGGAAGCTTGCTGGCGATGAAGACCACCAGCCTCGAAAAAGTGATCTACTTCCAGGATTACGTGGTCGTCGATCCGGGCGAAACGCCGCTCAAGCCGCAGCAGCTCTTGACCGAAGAGGAATACCGCCAGGCCCGCGAGCAGTATGGCGAAGGATTCGACGCCGACATGGGCGCCGATGCGATTCGCAAACTGCTGGCCAGTCTCGATCTGGTAAAGCTCTCCGAAGAGCTGCGCGTGGAGCTCAGGGAGACCGGCTCGAAGCAAAAGGCTAAGGATCTGATTGGTCGGCTGAAGACGGTCGAAGCGATTCGTGATTCAGACAATAAGCCAGAGTGGATGGTGCTGGACGTGATTCCCGTAATCCCGCCCGACCTGCGTCCCCTGGTGCTATTGGACAGCGGCAACTTCGCCACGAGCGATCTCAACGACCTCTATCGCCGCATCATCAACCGCAACAACCGACTCAAGAAACTGGTTGACTTGAACGCCCCCGAGGTGATCATTCGCAACGAGAAGCGGATGCTGCAGCAATCGGTCGACGCGTTGTTCGACAATAACCGCTGCAAGCGGCCTGTGTTGGGCAGCAGCAATCGCCCGCTGAAGTCGTTGACCGACATGATCAAGGGCAAGCAGGGCCGATTCCGCGAAAACCTGCTCGGCAAGCGAGTCGACTATTCCGCCCGAAGCGTGATTGTGGTCGGCCCCCGGCTGCGGCTGCACCAATGCGGTTTGCCGAAGAAGATCGCCCTGGAGCTCTATCAGCCGTTCATTATCCGTCGGCTGAAAGAGTTGGGGCATGCCGACACGATCAAAAGCGCGAAGAAAATGCTCGAGCGCAAGGACGAAGAGGTTTGGGATATTCTCGAAGAGGTGATCAGGAACCATCCGGTCCTATTGAATCGTGCCCCCACGTTGCATCGCATGGGTATCCAGGCGTTCGAGCCGACGTTGATCGAGGGGAACGCCATTCAACTCCATCCGCTGGTGTGCAAAGGCTTCAATGCCGACTTCGACGGCGACCAGATGGCAGTCCACCTGCCGTTGTCGATCGAAGCCCAAGTGGAAGCACACACGCTGATGATGAGCACGCACAACATCTTCAGCCCCTCGAATGGCGCCCCGATTATCAGTCCGTCGCAGGACGTGGTGATGGGCAGCTTCTATCTGACCACGACGGTGCCCGACGCCAAGGGCGACGGCATGAAGTTCAGCTCGCCGGAGGAAGTGGATACGGCCTATGCCGCCGGCACGGTCGGCACGCATGCCCGCATCCAGGTCCGCCTGCCCCGCAACCGCTGCCTCCGCGAGGACATCGAATTCAAGCGGGGCTACGGCAAGCGGATCGACACGACCGTCGGTCGCGTGATTTTCAACATGATCTTGCCCGAGGGCATGCCGTTTTACAACGTGGAGTTGCGTTCCAGCGAACTGGCCCGGGTGATTTCCGACTGCTACGAGTTCGTCGGTCGTCGGGCGACGATTGAGCTGTTGGACGACATGAACCAACTCGGCTTCCGCCAAGCGACGCTCAGCGGCCTGTCCTTCGGCACCGACGATCTGATCACGCCCGACACCAAGGGCAAGATCATCGGCGATGCGGAAAAGACCGTCTTGAAATTCAACAAGCTGTTCCAACGTGGTGTGATCACCGAGGTGGAGCGCTACAATCAGGTGCTCGACGCCTGGACGCACGCTCGTGAACAGATCACCACCGAGATGATGACTGGCCTGGAAAACGATTTCCGCACCGATGGCTACGTCAATCCGATCTTCTTGATGGCCCACTCCGGTGCTCGTGGTGGTGTCGAACAGATGCGGCAGTTGGGCGGCATGCGTGGCCTGATGGCCAAGCCGTCGGGCAAGATTATCGAGACGCCCATCAAGGCGAATTTCCGCGAAGGCCTCACCGTCCTCGAATACTTCAGTAGCACGCACGGCGCCCGCAAGGGTCTGGCCGATACGGCTCTCAAAACGGCCGACTCCGGTTATCTCACTCGTAAGCTGGCCGACGTGGCCCAGAATGTGGTCGTCACGCAGCGCGACTGCGGCACGACCCAGGGCATTACCAAGGGAATCATCTACCGTGGAGAAAAAGTCGAGGTGAGCCTGGCCGACTCGATCAAGGGTCGCGTCAGTCGGGCGAACATCGTCAATCCGATCACCGACGAAGTGATCGTCGCCGAGAACCACCTGATCACGTCCGATGTTGCTCGTAAGATCGAGGAACTCGGCCTGGAGAAGATTCAAGTTCGCAGTCCGATGACGTGCGACGCGCCTCTGGGTGTGTGCCGATTGTGTTACGGCATGGACCTTTCCACCGGTTCGATGGTGGAAGAAGGCATGGCCGTGGGCATCATCGCCGCCCAAAGCATCGGCGAGCCTGGCACGCAGCTAACGATGCGGACCTTCCACATCGGCGGCGTCGGCCAACGCGACGTCGAAGACTCCGACATCAAGGCCAAGAAGGGCGGTATCGCCAAGTTCGCTCGTCTGAAGGTTGTCACGAACGAGGCCGGCCGATTGGTGGTGCTCGCTCGCAACGGCGAAATCGCCCTGGTCGACGAACGAGGTCGCGAAGTCGAAAAATACGAGATTCCGGCAGGTGCCGTATTGAACGTCGCCGAAAACGCCGAAGTCAAGGCGGGCGATACCTTGTGCGAATGGGATCCGCATAGTATCCCCATTTTCGCCGAGACGGGCGGCAAGATTCGCTACGAGGATCTGATCGAAGGCGAGACGATCCGCGGCGAACTCGACCCCAGCGGCAGGACCCGCTACGTGGTGATGGAACACAAGGGCGACCTGCATCCGCAGATCGTGGTCGAGAACCCCGCCGACGGCAAAATCCTCGACTTCTACTACATGCCCGAGCGGGCTCACTTGGAAGTCACCGAAGGCGAAATGATCCAGCCCGGAACGCTCGTGGCCAAGACGCCCCGCGAAGCGTCGGGCACCCAGGACATCACCGGCGGTTTGCCGCGTGTGACCGAGATCTTCGAGGCTCGCAAGCCGAAAGACCCGGCCGTTATCGCCGAGATCGACGGCCTGGTGGAACTGCTGAGCGAGAAGAAGCGGGGCAAGCGGTCGATTCTCGTACGCAGCGAGACGGGCATCGAACGCGAGCATCTGGTGACGCATAGCAAGCACTTGCGTGTGCATGCCGGCGACAAGGTGCGTGCCGGCGAAGCGTTGGTGGACGGTCCGTTGGTGCCGCACGATATTCTGCGGATCTCAGGTGAAGAGGCTGTTCAGCAGTATCTCACTCGCGAAATTCAGAACGTCTATCGCAGCCAGCGCGTGGAAATCAACGACAAGCACATCGAGATCATCGTTTCTCAGATGTTGTGCAAGGTTCGCATTGAAAGTCCCGGCGACACCGACTTGTTGCCGGGCAGCGTGATCGACAAGGGCGAGTTCCGCGTCGCGAACGAGGCACTCACCAAATGTCTGCGAATCTCGCACAAGGGCGATAGCGACTTCAGCGACGAGGCGATTGTTCCCAAGGACGTGCTCGAGCAGACCAACGCACAGATCGAGGCCTTGGGCGGCGACATCGCCAAGGGTGCACGGCCGAAAATGGCGACCGCCAGCACCCAGCTCTTGGGCATCACCAAGGCATCGGTGCAAAGCTCCAGCTTTATCTCCGCGGCAAGTTTCCAGGAAACGACCAAGGTGCTGACCGAAGCCGCCCTGGGGGGTCGGACCGATTATCTGGTGGGACTCAAAGAAAACGTCATCCTGGGCCACCTGATTCCGGCTGGCACCGGTTTCCACACGATTCAGGAAGCCGAGGTGCGGATCCAACCTGCGGCGCTGGAAGCCTTGGCTGCCGAAAAGGAGCGTGTTCTCGAGCGGTCGTTCCCACTGCTCGATTCGGCTTTGCAGGCGGGTGGTAGCCAGCCGGTCAACAATGGCGACAGTAGCGCTCCTGTAGCGGGCGAACCGTTTGCAAGCAGCGAGGTTCCCAGCGGCTTGGATGCTCTGCTGGGATCCAGCGGTGAAGAAGCTCCCGCGGCTCCTGCAGTTCTGCCCTCGCTCCCAGAGGCCTTGCCCGTGGTCCCCGAAGCTTTGGCCCCAGCTCCTGAAGTCCTGCCTCCGGTCCCGGAAGCTTTGGCACCAGCTCCTGAAGTACTGCCCCCGGTCCCGGAATCCTTTGCTCCTGCACCCGAAGCAGCACCTTCTGCCGGTGAGCCCGACCTTTCCAGTTCCGATGAAGAGGAGCCCAAGGACCTTTAACATCCCGAAAACGCACTGTTCCGCCTCCGGGCGTCGCCGCCAAGCGGTTGACACCCTAGTGATGTGCGGTAGATTGGTTGATTCAGCACAGCCCGAGAGGCCAGCCATAAGTCGCGTGAAACGCAGCTATAAAGAACACCCACATGCCCACAATTAATCAGCTCGTCAAGAAGAACCGCAGGAAGAAGCGCAAGTTCAGCAAGGCGCCGGTGCTCAATCAGTGCCCTCAGAAGCGAGGCGTTTGTTTGCAGGTTCGCACGATGACGCCCAAGAAGCCGAACTCCGCCCTGCGGAAGATTACCCGGGTGCGGCTTTCCAATGGCAAGGAAGTGACCGTCTACATCCCCGGCGAAGGCCACACGTTGCAGGAACACAGCATCGTGTTGGTGCGCGGCGGCCGAGTCCGCGACTTGCCGGGCGTCCGCTATCAGGTCGTCCGCGGCGCGCTCGACACGTTGGGCGTCGAAGGTCGCAAGCAATCCCGCAGCCGCTACGGAGCGAAGAAAAGCTAGATGAGGCTGTCGGCCGTCGGCTCTTGGCTGTCGGCAAGAGAAAGCCAGCGAATTTCCATCCATCTGCACAATAGCCGAAAGCTGACAGCCGATAGCTGACAGCCAAATAATTATGGCCCGAATCACTGCCAGTCGCAAACAACTCAAGCCCGATCCGAAGTTCGGTTCGCTGTTGGCCGCCAAGTTCATCAATTGTTTGATGTGGGATGGCAAGAAGAGCGTTGCCCAGAACGTGTTTTACGACGCACTGGACATCATCAAGGAACGGATCCCCGCCGAAGAGCCGATTGAGGTCTTCACGCAAGCAATCGAGAACGTGAAGCCGGCAATCGAGGTTCGATCGAAGCGCGTGGGTGGTGCCGCCTATCAGGTGCCGATGCAGGTGAATCGAATTCGGCAACAGTCCTTGGCGATCCGCTGGCTGCTGATTGCAATCCGGGACAAGAAGGGCCGGCCGACTCCCCAGAAGCTCGCCGACGAGCTTGCCGCCGCATTCAATCGCGAGGGTGCCGCGATGACCCGTCGCGAAAACGTCCATCGTATGGCCGACGCGAACAAGGCTTTTGCTCACTTCGCCTGGTAATACGAGAGGGTCCAGGGGTCAGAGGTCAGGGTTTTCCAGAGAACCCGACCTCAGGCTTCTGGCCTTTTTCATGCGCTGATGAGCGTCGGCTCTTGGCGGCAAGCTATCCGTCGGCGCTCGGATCGAATAAGATCTGCTCCGTGGAGGACCCTTCGTGTGGGAGGCGTCTCCGACGGCGATCTTAGCCTGAAAGCTATATGACTATCGCCGTCGGAGACGCCTCCCACGAAAGGTTCTCGGCTGACTACAGGAGATTCCCCTTTTCGCGTGATTCGCGGGCCCAAAGACACTTGAGATCCGATGCCCACCTCACTCACCAACCTGCGCAACATTGGCATTATTGCCCACATCGATGCCGGCAAGACGACCGTCACCGAGCGGATGTTGTACGTCTCGGGCACCAAGCATCGGGCCGGCGAGGTCGACCGCGGCACGACCACCACCGACGACGATGCCGAGGAGGCCGAGCGGGGGATCACCATCTACTCGGCCTGTGTCGCCTTTGCGTGGAACGACGTGCAGATCAATCTCATCGACACGCCCGGCCACGTCGACTTCACGGCCGAGGTCGAGCGGAGCCTGCGGGTGTTGGACGGTGCGGTCATCGTGTTCAGCGCCCGCGAAGGGGTCGAGGCCCAGAGCGAAACGGTCTGGCGGCAGGCTGACAAGTACAACGTGGCCCGGGTGGTGTTTGTCAACAAGCTCGACCGCGAGGGAGCCGATTTCGAGGCGGTGGTCCGGGAAATCCGCGATCGGCTGGCTGCCAACCCGGTGGTGCTGCAGATTCCCTTGGGCGAGGGTCCCGCGCATGTCGACGATCCGTTCCGCGGCGTAATCGATCTTATCACGATGAAACTCCTGACCTTTCCCGACGGCAAGGAGGGGCGCGACGTCGTTGAGGGAGAGCTCCCCGAGGAGTTGGCCGAAACAGCGGCCCTCTGGCGTGAGGAACTCTTGAGCGAGCTCTCCCATTACAGCGACCGACTGCTGGAGCTGGCCCTGGCCGAGGAGCCGATTCCCGTGGAGCTGATCCACCAGGTGCTCCGCGACGCGACAGTTCATCAGCAGATTCAGCCCGTGTTGTGCGGCTCGGCCCTGCACGGGGCGGGGGTGCAGCCGCTGTTGGACGGGGTGGCGTGGTACCTGCCCAACCCGTTGGAAGTGCCGTCGGTTGAAGGACTCGATCCCACCGGCGGGGCGAAACGCGGCAAGAAAACCGACGACAGCCAGCCGACGACCGTCACCCGCAAATCCGATCCGGCCGAACCGTTCTGCGGCTTGGTGTTCAAGATATTGCCCTACAAGACGGGCGATCTCTCCTGGGTGCGAATCTATTCGGGAACGCTCAAAGGCAACAGCCGCGTGTTGAATTCGGGCCGCGACGAGAAGGAAAACGTCGCCCAGTTGTGGAAGATCCACGCCAGCAAGAAGGAAGAGCAGCTCGACGTGGCCCACGCGGGCGACATTGTCGGCGTGATCGGCCTGCGGGATTCAGTCACCGGCGACACGCTCTGCGACACCCGCGCGCCGATCCTGCTCGAGTCGATCGAGTTCCCCGAGACGGTCGTCTCGATGGCGATCGAGCCGGAAAGCACGACCGACAAGAAGAAGCTCTCCGACGCGCTCGTCATGCTCCGCAAGCAAGACCCCACGTTCGTCGCCAGCGACAACGAAGAGACGGGTCAAACCCTCATCAGCGGCATGGGCGAGCTGCATCTGGAGGTGATCCAGCATCGTTTGGAGCGCGATTTCCGGCTCAACGTGAAGGTACACAACCCGCGTGTAAGCTACCGCGAGACGGTCGGGCACAAGGCGGAAGTCAACGGCCATTGCCATCGGCTCATCAACGGCGTGCAACATACGGCCGACTTGCGGCTACGCGTCGAGCCATTCGAATCGCCCAGCGGCGGCGTGGTGGTCAACAACTCTCTGGACCACGGCCTGCCCGGCGAGTTGCTCTCCGTGGTGCTCGAAGAGCTGGAAACCGCGGGGCAGGGGGGCGGCGTACTCGGTTTTCCGTTGATGCGGATCAAGGTGACGCTGCTCGGCGGGACGGTCCACGAGACCGAAAGCTCGGAGATCGCCTTCCGCACGGCCGCCAACCTGGCGTTCGACGCTGGCCTCCGCGAAGCGGGCACGGTGCTGCTGGAGCCGATCATGAATCTCGAGATCAGCACGCCCGACGCCCACGTGGGCGACCTGATCGGCGACCTGCAACAACGCCGCGCCGTAATTCACTCCCAAGACAGCCGCGGCACCCGCACGGTGCTCAACGCCGAAGCCCCGCTCGGCGAACTCTTCGGCTACTCCAGCGCCATGCGCAGCCTCAGCCAGGGCCGAGCGAGTTGCTCCATGCAACCCAGCACCTACGGGCCGGCGCCTGAGGATGTGTTGGCGAAGTTTTTGTAGGGGTTGCTAGCGGTTGGCCCAATAGTCTGGACTTCGCGAAGTGTGGGCAACGGCAACGATGACAATGTCATCGCGCTGAACGCGATAGATGATTTGAAAAGGGAATCGACGCATCAGAAAGAATCGGTGACGATCATCGCACCGTGGAAATCGCTCAGGGCTCGTTGCGATTTCATCGACTGCACGCTTCAGTTCCGCGTCGAACTCGTTGGCAGCATCAATGCTTCGCTCGGCATACCAGCACAACGATTCACTGTAGTCCGCTTCCGCTGCCGAACAGAAGATGAGTCTACTCATCGAGTCCGGCCTTGCGTCGAGCCCGCTCGCGAACGTCCGCCCAGTCGGACCCCGACATGTCGCCCGCGTCAATTGCATCGCTACGGCGGTTGGCCTCCGCAACCCAGTCGGCACCGGGAGGGACCCAATCGTCTGGGGATACTCTGTCCCACAGAGCGGAGATCAACTGGGCACGCTCAGACGAGGGCAGAGATTGTGCGGCAATGAGAATGTCGTTGAGTGACGTCATGGTTCTATCTTACCACTGTGGTGCTCCATCGAAAAGCAAGTACAAAAATAGGGTGCAGATGCCCGCTCCAACGCCATGCGCAGCCTCAGCCAAGGCCGAGCGAGTTGCTCGATGCAACCCAGCACCTACGGTCCGGCGCCCGAGGATGTGTTGGCGAAGTTTTTGTAGGGCGTCAGGAATAGGGAAAGTTCACGACTTCGGGATGCTCAATGCGCATCATCTCGAAGTGATGCCTGCGGCATAACACACCTAAGCGAATTCGCTTGCGTTCACATCCTTCACGCCGACAAGCTTCTGGTCCGACTTCGTCACCCAGTGCGAGGAGGAATTCTCGGTCTTCGATCTTGGAATCAATGCACACACCGACAGCAAGGCCGACAGATCCGCATACGGCTATGACAAACAAGGAACCGGATGTTGCGTGACCATCGAAGTCACCAACAAGGCAACTGCTGGCTAACACACTTGAGATCGCAATTACAGATGTCCATCCCGGAGGACGGAAGCTGTAGCGGATCGCCAGCAGCACAAAAAGTGTGGCGAATATCCATCCTCCCCATGATGGGAATGCGTTAAGAGCGAAACAGGCCGCGAAGAGCAAAACTATTGCGGCGCAGATCGCTTGGCCCAGGCGGCGTTTGTTGCTGCGAATAACACAATAGGACCACTTCATTTTTCCCTGCCTATGGGATATGAACTGACAAGTTGTCGGCAAGTCTGATTGGACTGACTCCGCGTCGGCATCCAAGATTGTAACCGGATCGCGCCGGAATACCAAAAGTGCAGGTTTTCGAACGTCAAACCCTCCGCCCCGGGGCACGCTTCGCTTTGCCCCGGCCACACAGAACCCATCCGCGCCGTGCGATGCGTGGCATCGCGGCTGTTCTAGCCAGCCACCGCTTCCAGCCAGGCGTGGGCCATCAGCGAGTTGCCGAAGTCGGAGGGATGCACACCGTCCTTAGCCCAGTGCTCGGGCGGGGCGAATTTTGCGGCCGCGTCGAACATCGACTGGTACGGCACGAACGCTGCGCCGGCCGCCTCGGCGACGCGGCGGGCCGCCGCTCGGTAACCGTCGAAGGCGGGGAACCACTTCTCGTCGACCGCCCCGCACCGCAGGACGAACGGTTCGCACACGACCAGTTTTACCTGGGGCAGGGCGGCCTTGGTTCGTTTCACGAGCGCGTGGTAGTCTCGCTTGTAGACGTCGACGTCGCTTTCGTAGTCGCCGTTGAGCATGTGCCAGATGTCGTTCACGCCGATGAGGATGCTCAGGACGTCGGGCTTCAGATCCAGACAGTCCTCCTGCCAGCGGTCGGCCAGTTGGTAGACCTTGTTGCCGCTGATGCCTCGGTTGAAGATCTCCAGATCGGCGGTTTGGCCCACGAGCAGTTGGGAACCGGCCATCCAGGCGTAGCCGTTGCCCATCGCCGGTTGGTGGTTCGGTTGGTCGCCCTGGCCGCGATTGCGGCCGGCGTCGGTGATCGAATCGCCCTGGAACAGAATGGTATCGCCGGGCTCGATCAGTGGCTTACTGGCGGCCTCTGCTCCGAACGCCTGGGAGGAGAGGGCCGCCAGGCTAGCGGCAGTCAGTCCGGTGCCGGCCAGCACAAAGTCGCGGCGGCTGGCTCGGCGGTCATTACGATCAGAACTCACGGCAATCTCGATCCATTGGTGTCAGTAGAGGTCGGTCAGCCGCGACGCGTCAGCGGAGCGCGGCGGCCAGCGGAGCCTGTTATCAAGGCTAAACACGTCATCCTAGCACCGATCAGTGAGGCCGCCCACCAGGCCCCGAGCCGCCGCGGCAGCCGCCGGACAGCCGCCAAATCCCGCCCAATTTGCCAGCAGCCGGGCCTCCCGATTCACTCCGACCGCTCCTGCTGCCAAAGGGCGAGAAAAATAGGCCTCGCCAGCGTTTCAAGCCATTGACGCATTTCCGCTGCTGGCTTAGAATTTGCGATTCGTCACTACCCGTAGTGGCAACATGGGTCTTTGAAACTTTGGTTCCCAGATAGCATTGAATTCCAGAGTGCCTGGAGTAGGTGGTAGCATGGCTGCGTCGAAAGAAGTAATCCGGATTCGAATGGAAGCCTACGATCACTCGGTGCTCGATCAGAGTGCCGCGGAGATCGTCGACACGGCCAAGCGAACCAATTCAATCGTACACGGCCCCATTCCGCTGCCGACCAGGATCGAGCGGTACACGGTGCTGTCGGGACCACACGTTGACAAGAAGGCCCGTCAACAGTTTGAAATTCGCACCCACAAGCGGCTGATTGACATCGTCCAGGCCACGGCCAAGACGATCGAAGCGCTGAACAAGCTGAGTCTGCCGGCGGGTGTAGACATTAAGATCAAAGCCACGGCTGGCTAGTAGGGCGGCTTTTCTGCCCAGTTTGATAAAGTAACCGCATCGAGCAATTTTTTACATGATCGGAAGTCGCGTGGGTAAGCGTCGCTGAGGCGGCTGTCTCCCGCGTTACAAGCGAGTCTTGGGAAAGCATCACATGGATACCGGCACCAGCGTCGTCGGCATTTTGGGCCGCAAGGTCGGGATGACGCAGATTTATAACGAATCGGGAGAAGTCGTGCCGGTGACCGTCGTCGAGGCGGGTCCTTGCGACGTCCTGCAGATCCGCACCCAAGACTGCGATGGTTACGAAGCCGTTCAGCTCGGCTATCTCGATAAGCCGCGACGCTTGGCCAGCCGCAGTCAGCGGGGCCAGGTCGCCAAGCTCGACAGCAAACGAAACAAGAGCCGCAGCGCTGCGGGCGTCGAAATCGCCGCCAAGGCGGACTGCGAGCCGAAGCGATTTGTCCGCGAAATCCGCGGCGCGGCCGGCGAGCTGGAAGTTGGCTCACAGGTGAAGGTCGACGCTTTCGAAAGCATCAAGGCCGTCGACGTGGTTGCCACCAGCAAAGGCCGCGGTTTCTCTGGGGTCATGAAGCGGCACAATTTTTCTGGCCAACGGGCGTCCCACGGCGTGAAAAAGTGCCATCGCCACGCGGGCGGCACGGGTTGCAGTGCCTATCCCAGCCGGTTGTTCAAGGGCATCCGCATGGCTGGGCAATATGGCTCGAAGCGATGCACGGTCCGAAATCAGAAAGTTGCCGGCATCGATGCCGAGAAGAATTTGCTGCTGATCCGGGGCTCCATCCCTGGTCCCAATGGCGGCTATGTCGTAGTAAAACAAACCAATAAACTATAAGCAAACCTATGGGTCCCGGGTTCAGTTTGCTTCTGACCCCTGAACCCTGACCCCCGAACCCTACCCATGCCAAAACTCACCGTACACGACGCGAAGGGCAAGAAGGTCGGCACCTACACGATCGAGCCGACCGATCTCGCTCCGCGCATCAATAAGCAGTTACTCCACGACGCGGTGGTGATGTACCAGGCCAATCGTCGGCAAGGTTCCCACCTCACCAGGAGTCGTGGTCTTGTGTCGGGCTCCACCAAGAAGATGTACCGCCAGAAGGGGACGGGCAACGCACGTGCCGGACAGCGGAGCAGCGGCATCCGTCGCGGTGGCGGGCACATCCACAGAATCCATAATCGCGACTATTCGTATTCTTTGCCTCGCAAGGCCCTGCAGTTGGCTACGCGGATGGCGGTGGCTTCGAAAATACGCGACGATGAGTTGACCGTGATCGACAAGCTCGACTTTGCCGAGCCGAAGACACGCAATATGGTCGGTGTTCTCGAGCACTTGGGCTGCACGGGTGAGTCGCTGTTGATTTCCACGGCCGGCTACGACGTGAACGTCTACAAGAGTGCCCGTAACATTGCCCAGGTGTCGGTCAGCCCGGCCGCCGAACTTAACGCCCTGAGCGTGCTGTCGGCCCGGCGATTATTGGTCACGACCGAAGTGCTCGATCAGCTCAAAGAAAAGGCCGGGGCCCCCAGCGGCGAGAAAGAAGCCAAGGCCAAGGCGTAACCAGCTCAGGTAATTAAACCATGCCCAGACATATCCCACAAAAGACGAGCATCACGCTGGAACCGCATCAGGTGGTGGTCAAGCCGTTGGTGACCGAAAAGGGCATGCACCGCTCGACTCGCAACAACGCCTACGCGTTCGAAGTGAACCGACTGGCCACGAAGGCCGACGTTCGGCGGGCGATCGAGGAATTGTTTGAAGTAAGAGTGCTGAAGGTGCATGTGCAAAACCGCAAGGGCAAGCCGCGCCGCACCAAGATGCACTACGGATACACTCAGAATTGGAAAAAGGCGATCGTCACGCTCGACGCCGAACATCGTATTGAATTGTTTTAGGAGAGCTATCAGCAATTAGCTTTCAGCCGACAGCCAGAGCAAAAGCGTACTCCGCACTGTCTGGCTGATAGTCGAAAACTGATAGCCGAAAGCCAATATCCATGGGCATTCGAAAATACAAACCGACCTCAGCCGGCCGACGAAATGCTTCGGTTAGCGATTTTTCCGAGTTGACGCCTGGCGCCAAACCGGAGAAGAGCCTGTTGCGCCCGTTGGTCAAGACAGGTGGACGCAATAATCAGGGCAAAATTACGGTTCGGCATCGGGGCGGTGGACACAAGCGGCGCTATCGGCTGATCGATTTCCGCCGCAACAAGGACGGTGTCCCGGCCAAGGTGGATTCGATTCAGTACGACCCCAATCGGTCGGCTCGGATCGCGCTGTTGCACTACGCCGACGGCGAGAAGCGTTACATCATTGCCCCGGACGGACTGAAGCAGGGCGATCAGGTGCTCAGCGGCGCCGACGCGCCGGCCAAGGTGGGCAACTGCTTGCCGCTGTCGAAGATGCCGTTGGGCACGACCATACACAACATCGAGATGCGAGCCGGACGTGGCGGCGTGCTTTGCCGGAGTGCCGGCACCAGTGCGACGCTGATGGCTCGCGAGGCCGAGTGGGCCCAGATTTCGCTCCCCAGCGGTGAAATCCGCCGTATCCCCTCAGCGTGTCGGGCGACGGTGGGTTCCACAAGCAATGGCGAGCACAGTGCCATTGTAATTGGCAAGGCAGGCCGCAAGCGGTGGATGGGTCGTCGCCCCCACGTTCGCGGCACGGCGATGAATCCGGTCGATCACCCGCATGGCGGCGGCGAAGGCCGCACCAAGGGTGGACGTCACCCGGTGAGCCCGCAAGGCAAGCCAGCCAAGGGCGGCTCCACACGTCAGCGACGCAAGGCCTCGAACAAGGCGATCGTACGTCGCCGGCGCAGCAAACGTTACGGTCAATTGAAACTAGTTAAGAAGTAAGAAAAGCGATTAGCTGTTAGCAATTAGCCGTTAGCAAGAGTAGCTGACAACCAATCGCTAAGAGCTAACCGCTGACAGCTGAAAGCTACAACATGGGACGCTCACTAAAAAAAGGACCTTACGTCGATCCGAAGCTTTATGCCAAGGTCGAACGACAGACCGAAACGGGTCTCAAGGAGCCTATTACCACTTGGGCGCGAGCCTGCACGATCGTACCCGAGTTTGTCGGCTACACGTTCTTGGTTCACAACGGCAAAGCGCACCTCAAGGTGCTGGTGACCGAGGACATGGTGGGCCACAAGTTGGGTGAATTTTCGCCGACGCGGAACTTCCGCGGCCACGGCGGCAAAGGGAAAAGATAGATAGGCGGTCAGCCGTCTGCTTTCAGCCAGAAGGGTTGAGAGTTTCGACGGGCTGAAAGCTGAAAGCTGAGAGCTAAAAATGGCCTACACCGCAACACATCGACACGCCCGCATCAGCGCCACCAAGGTGCGGCCGCTTGCAGATTTGATTCGCGGCCAGCGGGTCGACGACGCATTGGCGATCCTCAAGTTCCAGCCGCAGCGCGGAGCGCGGATGTTGGAAAAGGTGCTCAAAAGCGCCCTGGGCAACGCCGAGGACCAGCGGGCTCCCAACCTGGGCGGCTTGGTCGTGATCGACGCCCGCGTGGACGGCGGCCCGATGTTCAAGCGAGTTCGCCCCCGAGCTCGCGGCATGGCACACGTTATTAAGAAGCGTTTCGCACACATTAAGGTATCCATCGAATAGGAGTGGCTTGAGGTTATCGGCTATCGGCTGTCGGCTAGAGACTCGTGTTTCTGGCCGACAGCCGACAGCCGACAGCCAAGAGCCCCAACACTATGGGACAAAAAGTCAATCCAATCGGTTTTCGCACAGGCATCATGCTCGGCTGGAAGAGCCGCTGGTATGCCTCGAAAAGAGAATTTGCCGATCTGTTGATCGAAGATCAGAAGATTCGCAAGTACGTACACGAGAAGTACAAGTTTGCCGGCATCCCCAAAGTGGAGATCGAACGCACGCGTGACGAGGTGAAAGTTATTTTGTTTGCGGCCCGGCCCGGTGTGATCATCGGCCGCAAGGGGCAGGAAGTCGAGCAGCTTCAGGACGAGTTGCAGGGCTTGGTGGGTCGCCGGATCAACATCAAAATCGAAGAAGTATCGCGGCCGGAACTGCAGGCGCAGCTGGTGGCCGAGGACATTGCCGAGCAGTTGACCAAACGATCCAGCTTCCGTCGCACGATGAAGCGGTCGATGGAGTCGACGATGGAAGCCGGCGCGAAGGGGATCAAGATCCAACTCGCCGGTCGCTTGGGCGGCGCCGAAATGGCCCGTCGCGAAAAGCAGATTTCCGGATCGATCCCGCTGAGCACACTGCGAGCGAAGATCGACTACGGTATTGTGGAAGCCAAGACGGCCCAAGGGCACATTGGCGTCCAGGTTTGGATTAATCAAGGTATGTACGAGGACGACAACGATGGCGTTGATGCCGAAGAGGGTCAAGCACCGAAAAAGCCAAAGAGGTCGTATAAGAGGTAACGCGACCCGCGGCAACCGAGTCGTCTTCGGCGAGTTCGGTTTGCAGTCCATGGAGGGCGGGTGGGTTAGTGCCGCAACGATCGAGGCCGGACGTATTGCCGCACAGCAATACATTCGCGGCGAGGGGAAGCTGTATATCCGCATTTTCCCCCATAAGTCGGTCACCTCGATACCTTTGGAAACACGAATGGGTAAGGGCAAAGGCGAACCCGACTATTGGGCCGCCACTGTTCGCCCCGGCACGATTTTGTATGAGCTGTCGGGTGTGAGCGAGGAAGCCGCAAAAATTTGTTTCGCACGACTCGCGCACAAGATGCCGGTCCGCGTACGAATGGTAAAGAGAAAGTAGAAGATTTGGGCTGTCGGCCGTCGGCTTTAAGGCTGTCGGCCGGAAGAGGTCAGAAGTTCTGGCCGAAAGCCGAAAGCCGAGAGCCGAAAGCCAACTATGACCAAAGCCAGTGAACTACGCGACATGAGTGACGAGCAACTTGGGCTCACGCTCAACGAAGCGAAGGAAAACCTGTTTCGCTTCCATATCCAAGCGCAGACCGACCGCTTGGACGCGCCGAGCGAATTGCGACGGCATCGCCGGTTGGTGGCTCGGGTTAAGACAATTCAAAGCGAAAGACAGAAAACCGCGGCCGCGGCAAAGTAATTGGTCGACGGGGTAATTGGTCGACTGGCCGAAAGCCAGAAGCTGAAAGCGAAAACTACACATGCCTAAGAAACAACTAGTTGGAGTCGTCACCAGCGACAAGATGGACAAGAGCCGTCGAGTGGAAATTGGCCGCTTGGTCAAGCACCCGAAATACGGCAAGTTCATCCGTCGTCGCACGGTGTGTCATGTTCACGATGAAGAAAACGTCTCCTCGTTGGGCGACACGGTCGAGATCATCGAGTGTCCGCCCAAGTCGAAGACCAAGCGTTGGGACTTGATGCGCGTGGTGACGAAGAGCCAGCAAGTCGACATTGCAGCGATGCGAGCGGCGGCCAAACAGGAAGCGACGGATGTCAAAGCCGACAGTTAGGCGTGGCACACGGCTCCTTACCAGTAATTCAGACAGCAAATACCAGAGTTTATTAGGGCACTACGATGATTCAGATGCAAAGCCGCCTTGCCGTCGCGGACAACACAGGCGCCAAGGAAGTAATGTGCATCAAGGTGTTGGGCGGCAGCCGACGACGATTCGCGCATGTGGGCGACGTAATCGTTTGCAGCGTCAAGAGCGTGATCCCCGGCAGCGAAGTGAAAAAGAAGTCGGTGGTCCGCGGCGTGATTGTGCGGACCAGAGCTCCGACGCGTCGCAACGACGGCAGCTACGTACGGTTCGATTCCAACGCAATTGTGCTGATCGACAAAGACAACAATCCCCGCGGCACACGCATTTTTGGCGCCGTGGCCCGCGAACTGCGTGAGCGACGTTTTATGAAAATCGTCAGCCTCGCGAATGAGGTGGTATAGCAATGTTGATTCGCACTGGTGACACCGTTGAAGTAGTGACGGGCGCAGACCGTGGCACAACAAGCCGCGTGATTCGCATCGATCGGGCCAAGAAGATGGCTTTGGTCGAAAACGTCAATCGCGTTTACAAGCACGTCCGCCGGAGCCAAAAGCATCCGCAGGGCGGTCGTTTGAGTAAAGAGATGCCGGTCCAGCTTTCCAACCTGATGTATCTGTGTGAGTCGTGCAGCACGAAGACGCGGCTCGGAGCACGTTACACCAAGGAAGGCACCAAAGAACGGTTCTGTAAGAAGTGTGGTGCCAGCGCCGGCGAAATCGCCCCCGCCCACAAAGCCTACGCACACAAGTAAGAGACTGGGAGCAGGCAAAGCCTGTCGATTGAGAGCCTGAAACCATGACACGCCTCAAAGAAAAATACGAGAAGGAAATCCTGCCGAGCCTGGCGGAGAAGTTGGGCCGGAAGAATCGCCTGTCGTTGCCGAAGTTGGAAAAGATCGTTGTGAGCATGGGCGTCGGCAGCGCGATCACGGATAAGAAACACCTGGAAGACTCAGTTTCCGCAATCACGGAGATCACCGGCCAGAAACCGATGATCTGCAAGGCTCGCAAGTCGGTGGCCGCCTTCAAGCTACGCGAAGGTCAAGCCATCGGCTGCAAGGTCACGTTGCGGGGCGTGCGGATGTACGAGTTCCTGGATCGGCTGATTTCCCTGGCTCTGCCGCGAGTGCGAGACTTTCGCGGCCTGAGCGACAAGGCGTTCGATCGTCGGGGAAACTACAGCCTAGGGCTCAATGAACAGTTGGTGTTCCCCGAGTTGAATCCCGACAAATACACCCGTGTGCAGGGCATGAACATCGCCATCTGTTGCTCGACCGATTCCGATGACGAATCTCGAGAGTTGCTGCGTGGCTTCGGCATGCCGTTTCGTACCGAAGAGACAGCTGCCTAAGAAAGGACAAGCACCAACGTGGCAAGCAAATCAAAAATCGCGAAAGCCGAGCGCAAGCCGAAGTTTTCCAGTCGTGCCGAGTTACGGTGCCGGATCTGCGGGCGACCTCGATCCGTGTATCGCAAGTTTGGCATCTGCCGGATTTGTTTCCGCAATCTGGCCGACAAGGGCCTGATTCCTGGTGTCAAAAAAGCGAGCTGGTAGCAAGCGTGGATTTAAGTTCGGGGTGCCGAGGTAATTTGTGAACCTCCAGCCCTGAAAACTGAACCCCGAACCCTGAACACTGAACCCAAACCCCCGTAACCCTCACATGATGACCGACCCCATCGCCGACATGCTCACACGCATTCGCAATGCCGTTCGCATTGAACGGCCGATTGTGGAGATGCCGCATTCCAAAGTGAAGCGCGGACTTGCCGAAGTGCTGAAGCGGGAAGGCTATATTTGGGATTGGCACGAAGAGTCTGCCGACGACGCCCCCGGGAAGCGGCTTTGTATCGATCTGAAGTACGGCCCCAACGGCGAGCGCGTCATCCGGCACATTAAGCGAGTCAGCAAGCCGGGCCGTCGCGTCTACAGTCGGGCGACCAGCTTGCGACCGATCCTCAACGGTCTGGGAATTTCCATTATCAGCACTAGCCGAGGCGTAGTGAGCGACCGCGAGGCCCGCCAAAAGAACCTGGGCGGCGAAGTTTTGTGTGAATTGTGGTAGCTGTCAGCGTTCAGCCGTCAACTTTCAGCCGGAATCGGTTGAGGCTTGTCGGGCTGAAGGCTGATCGCTGAGAGCTGAAAGCTAGAGATGTCAAGAATTGGAAAAAAACCTATTGAAATCCCTTCGGGCGTGAAAGTCAGCGTCGCCGAACGGGAGATCACCGTCGAGGGCAAGCTAGGCAAGCTTGTCTGGAGCCATCGCCCCGAGGTTGTCGTGAAGGTCGACGACGAGGCCAAGGCCGTCGTGGTAACTCGCGAGAAGGACGATCGCCAGGATCGGGCGTACCACGGGTTGACCCGGTCGCTGATCCAGAACATGGTCGCCGGCGTGACGTCGGGCTACGAAAAACGGCTTGAGATCCACGGTGTTGGTTATCTCGGCGCCGTGCAAGGCGACGTTCTGCAGCTTCGCGTGGGATTTGCCAACGAAATACACAAGAAGATCCCGGCCGGGGTCGAAGTGACCTGCCCCGATCAAACCCACGTGGTGATCAAGGGCATCGACAAACAAAAAGTAGGTCAGTTTGCCGCCGAAGTGCGTGCCGTGCGCAAGCCGGAACCATACAAGGGCAAGGGCGTTCGCTACGAGGGCGAGCAAGTCCGTCGCAAGGCCGGCAAGACCGCGAAGTAAACGACAAGACAGATAGTGAGCCAAGATTATGGACCATTCCAAAGCCATCGGAAAACAACGGCAGCGACGTAGCTATCGTGTGCGCAAACGCACGCGGGGCACCACCGAGCGGCCCCGGTTGTGTGTCACGCGCAGCCATCGCAATATCGTGGCCCAGGTGGTCGACGATCTGTCGGGCAAAACATTGGTCAGTGCGTCAAGCTCTGACAAGGCTTTGGCCAAGAAGGTGAAATACGGCGGCAACATCGCCGCAGCCGAGGCAATTGGCAAGGCCGTTGCCGAACGTGCCGCAAAGGCGGGAATCAGCCAGGTCAGTTTCGACCGTGGCCAGTGCAAGTACCATGGTCGCGTGGCCGCGTTGGCCGAAGCGGCCCGGGCTGGCGGACTTAAGTTTTAAGCATGTTTTTTTGACGGGAGCATACCAACCGTGTCTACGGGTACTCGAAAAAAGCGACGCAACGATCAGAAAGATGGTCAGCGCGGCGAACTGGTGGAAAAGGTCGTCAAGATCAAGCGCTGCGCCGCCGTGGTAAAAGGTGGCCGACGCTTCAGCTTTGCCGCGATGGTTGTTGTGGGCGATGGCAAAGGCAAAGTGGGTTGGGGCTACGGCAAAGCGAACGAAGTGCCGCCCAGCGTCGAGAAGGCCGTCAAAGAGGGCATGCGCAGCATGGTGCAAGTCCCCATCGACGAATCGACCATTCCCCACCTTGTCAAAGGTCGCTTCGGAGCGGCCCAAGTCGTGCTTGTTCCCGCCTCGCCTGGTACGGGCGTGATCGCCGGCTCCGCCGTGCGAGCCGTCTGCGAGGCAGCTGGCATTAACGACATTTTGACCAAGAGTTTCGGCTCGAATAATCCCATTCCGCTGGTAAAGGCCACGATCGCCGCTCTCCAGCAGCTACGGCCCAGAATCGACGTCGAGCGATTGCGGGGAGTGACTTTGTCATGATTCTCAATGATGTACATCGCGGCATAAGCCGCTTCAAGAAGCGTAGACGAATCGGCCGAGGCACGGGGTCGGGTCACGGCAAAACGTCCGGTCGCGGGCACAAAGGCCAGGGATCTCGCCGAGGTTGCTCTTTCAAACCAACCTTTCAAGGCGGTACCATGCCGTTGGTGCGGCGGGTGCCGAAACGCGGCTTCAACAACCGCTGGGGCCTGGAAGTGGCTGTCGTGAATGTCGGCCAAATCGAAGAGGCCTTTGCCGCGGGTGAAGAGGTGAGTCTTGAGGCGCTGGCCGCCAAGAACTTGGCCCGAGGCCGGTTCGACGTACTGAAGGTGTTGGGCAACGGCGAACTGAAGAAGAAGTTGAAAGTCTCCGCCCATCGATTCAGTAAATCCGCCCTAGAGAAGATCGAAAAGGCGGGAGGCGAGTGCGTTGTGCTGCCAGGCAAGACGCCCGTAAGTGAGAAGAAAGCCCAGAAGCGGGCCGAAAATCGGGCCGCAGAGAAAAAAGCGGGCAAGTAGCAGCAACCTACCAGAATGGAGTCTCGGTTTCCTCAAGGCTGCATTTCCTTTTGAAGGGCGCGGCCCACGCACGCTGAAGCAAAACCAGGATTGAGCTATGTGGGAAAAGATACGCGTCGTCTGGCAGATTCCCGAATTGCGGCAGAAGATTCTGCTCACATTGGGTCTGCTGGCCATCTACCGCCTGGGCTTCCAGATTCCGCTACCGATTGTTGACCCGGAAAAAATCAAAGCCTTGCAAGGCGCATCGGGCGGCATGACCGACGTGTTGCAGCAGGTTGCCGTCTTCAGTGCCAGCCAGCTAACCCAGGTCACGATCTTCGGCCTCGGCATCATGCCCTATATCTCCGCTTCGATTATTTTCCAATTGCTGGGCAGCGTCTATCCGCCGCTGGAAGCTCTGCAGAAGGAAGGCGAAGCGGGCCGCAAGAAAATCAACGAGTACACTCGCTACGCCACCGTGGCGATCTGCCTCATTCAGAGTTATATCTACGTCAAAACGTTTATTCTCCAGAACGATCTGGTCGATGCCGCCTATCTCGACCCGGCGACAGGGAGCCTGTCTTTCAGTTGGCAGGTAGTGGCCGTGTTGACGATGACTGCCGGCACGGTGTTTTTGATGTGGATCGGCGAGCAGATCGACGAATTCGGCATCGGCAATGGCATCAGCCTGTTGATCATGGCGGGTATTTTGGCCGCGATGCCGGGGGCCGGTTTTCAACTGATCGAGGATGCCTCGCTCGAACTGGGCGGGGGACAGGGCAAGCTCGGCATCGAGTCGCTGCTGATGCTGGCATGTATGTTTGTGGCCGTGGTTGTGGGCGTGGTTTACATCACCCTCGGCCAGCGCCGCATCCCCATGCAAAGTGCCAAGCACGTGCGGGGTCGCCGCGTTTACGGTGGCACGCGACAGTATTTGCCTCTCAAAGTGAACCAAGCCGGCGTGATGCCGATCATTTTCGCCAGCAGTTTGCTGATGTTGCCCATGATGCTGTTTGGGCAGTTTGCCAAGCTAGCCTGGGAGCCGGGTGGCTTTTGGGAAGGTTTCTTCAACTGGACCAGTGAAGCGTTCGCCCGTGATTCGTTTACGTACATCCTCTGCTACGTCGGGCTGATTTACTTCTTCTGCTTCTTCTGGACCGCGATTACCTTCAACCCGAAGGACGTTTCCGAAAATTTGAAAAACTACGGCTCGTTTATCCCCGGCTATCGACCGGGCAAGCGGACAGCCGATTACCTGGAAAAAGTAATGTTTCGCATCACCTACGTGGGTGCCGGATTCCTCGCGCTGGTGGCGATCATCCCCACGATGATTTCCACGTCGCTGGGCGTTTCGTTTATGGTGGCAAGCTTCTACGGCGGTACGGGTCTGTTGATTGCCGTGAGCGTGGCTTTCGACCTAGTGCAGAAGATCGACAGCCATCTGGTGATGCGCAACTATACCGGGCTGTTGGATAAATCGTAAACACAACCACTCGCTTGGCACGTCTCCCTGACGTGGTAGCGGCCCCCGAGGTTGTGTTGGGAAGGGAGGCGGCAGGTCGTCATGTTGGTTGTTCTTGTGGGTCCTCCCGGAGCCGGGAAAGGGACACAGGCGAAGCGGTTAGCTGAACATCTGGGAATTCCTCATTGCTCGACGGGCGACATATTTCGCGGGGCGTGCCAGCGGCAAACCGAAATAGGCCTAGAGGCGGCAGAGTACATGCATTCGGGCCGTCTGGTTCCCGACCCGATGGTCGCGGAAGTGGTTGAAGAGCGTCTCACCGAGCCCGATTGCCGGCACGGCTGTGTGCTTGACGGCTTTCCACGCACCACGGCTCAGGCCGAGCAGTTCGATGACTGGGCCGCTAAGAGCTACCTGCCCGTGTCCGTCGCGGTGGTGATTGAGGTCGACGAAGAAACGCTTTTTGGCCGCTTGGCGGACCGCGGCCGTCAGGATGACGATCGCGAAGTCATCCACGAACGGTTTCGCCAGTACGAATCGTTGACCATGCCCTTGTTGGAGTACTACAGCGAACACGATATTCTGAAGTGCATTGACGGCGTGGGCGACATGGACGAAGTGTTCCAGCGAATTCTGCAGGCCGTCGAAAACACAGAGTCCTGAGAACACCAGTAGGGTCGATGAAACAAGACATTTCTCACCAGATCGAGCTCAAGAGCAAACGCGAAATCGGCCTCATGCGCAAGGCCGGTCTCGCCGTGTGGCAGGCCCACAAGATCGCTGCCGAGATGGTCCGCCCTGGGGCGACAACCGCCCAGATCGATCGGGCCGTGGAAGAGCACTTCACCCGGCTGAGCGCCACGCCCCTGTTCAAGAATTATCCGAACTCGGGCCGCAACAAGCGGCCCTTTCCGGCCGTCTGTTGCATGAGTGTTAACGAAGCGGTCGTACACGGCATTCCCGACGACAAGCCGCTCGAGGAAGGCGACATACTGAGCATGGATACGGGATGCCGGCTCAACGGCTGGTGCGGCGACGCCGCGGTGACCCATGCGGTCGGCCGCATCGGTCCCGATGCGCAGAAGCTGCTCGACGCGACCCAGGGGGTCCTGGATCTGGCCATTGAGCTGATGCACGAAAAGAGCCGTTGGAGCCAGGTGGCCGAGCAGATGGCCATCTACGTGGCGGACCACGGCTTCTCGACGGTTGAGTGTTTCGTGGGGCACGGCATTGGCCGCGACATGCACGAAGACCCCCAGGTGCCAAACTTTTCCAGCCGATCGCTTCGCGGCAGCGGGGATTTCCGCCTACAGCCGGGGCTGGTGATCGCGGTGGAGCCGATGGTCAACGTGGGCACCAAGAAGGTGAAAATGCTGAAGGATCAGTGGACCCAGGTCACCGCGGATGGCAGCCTGAGTGCCCATTTCGAGCATACTCTGGCAATCACCGAAGACGGTCCCCTGGCTCTGACGACAGCACCCAGCCCGTCCGAAGAGGCAGAATTGGCCGTTTGAGCCGTCTGGGTCTTGCCGGGGGCCGGTTTGACACCGGGAAAAATAGCCTCAGAGTTGCCCAGGAGCCCTTGAACCATTGGCCCTGGACGGTCTATATTCATATGTTTCGCGAGTAGCCGCTGCTCGCAACGGGAGTGAGCGATGAAAGTTAGAGCAAGCGTTAAACGGATCTGCGACAAGTGTAAAATCGTGCGCCGCCGCGGGGTGGTGTACGTCGTTTGCACCAACCCGCGACACAAGCAGCGCCAGGGTTGAGTTGTCGTTGGGTCGGCGCTAAGTCACCGCCACCCAATCAGAATCAATACAGCAAGTAAATACCTGCCAAGGTTTTCGCACAACAGAAGCTGGAGTAGAAGAAGATGCCCCGTTTGCTAGGTGTCGACATTCCCTCGGATCGTCCGACGGCCGTCTCGCTGACGTACCTGTATGGCGTCGGTCCAAGAACATCCCGGGAGTTGTGCCACAAGGCGGGGATTGATCCGCATGTGCGAGCACGCGACCTGGGCGAAGACGAAGTTGCCCGCTTGGCGGCGCTGTTGGATAAGGATTACGTCGTCGAGGGCCAACTCCGCCGTCAGACGAGCCAAAATATTTCGCGGCTGCGCGACATCGCCTGCTACCGCGGCCTGCGGCATCGCCGCGGCTTGCCGGTTCGGGGCCAGCGCACCAAGACCAACGCCCGCACCCGCAAGGGACCGAAGAAGACGGTCGCGGGGAAGAAGGGCGTGAAAGATTTGAGATAGCTGCCAGCTGCTAGTCACTAGCAACTTCCAACTAGCAACTTTCAACTAGCAACTTCCAATCGGAGTTCAACACCAAGTGGCCAAAGCAACGAAAGCCAAGAGCGGCAAAACGTCGAAGGTCAAGAAAAAGACCGCACGACGCAGCGTGACCGTGGGCATCGCCCACATCGTGGCGACCTTCAACAACACGATGGTCACGATTACCGACACCAAGGGCGACACGCTCTGTTGGGCCAGCGCCGGCACGACCGGGTTCAAAGGAAGCCGCAAGAGCACGCCGTTTGCCGGCCAGTGTGCTGCCCAACAGGCAGCCGAGAAGGCGCGTAAGTTTGGCGTGAAGGACGTCGACGTAAAAGTAAAAGGCCCCGGCAGCGGCCGCGAGAGTGCGATCACTTCGCTGGAAGCCGCCGGCCTGAAGATCAAGTCCATCGAAGACGTCACGCCCTTGCCACACAACGGCTGCCGTCCACGCAAGAAACGCCGAGTATAAAGCTCTTTCCACCAGGCAGAGCCAGTCACTCTGTAAGAATCAGTCACACAGCAAAAGAATTCACCAATGGCACGATACACAGGACCCGTTTGTCGCCTCTGTCGACGCGATGGAATGAAGTTGTTTCTCAAGGGCTCGCGCTGCGACACGTCGAAGTGCGGCATCGAGCGGCGCGAATCGCCTCCCGGTCAGCAGCAGTTCCGCCGCGGCAAGATGACCGATTACGGTCTGCACTTGCGTGAGAAGCAGAAAGTGAAGCACTACTACGGCGTCTTGGAGCGTCAGTTCCGCGGCTACTTCCACCGCGCCGAACACACCAAAGGCAACACGGGCGACGTGTTGATGAGCCTTTTGGAGCGCCGGCTGGACAACGTGCTCCATCGCCTCGGCTTCGGCCAGAGTCGCAAGCAGGCTCGCCAAATGGTCAACCATGGCCACGTAACCATCAACGGTCGGCGCGTCGACGTGGCCAGCTACCTGGTCAACGTGGGCGACATCATCCGCGTAAAGAATCGGGGCAAGAGCCTCGACCTGGTTCGCGGAGCGATGGCCGAGAGCAGTCGCGACGTGCCCGACTTCCTGGCGGTCAGCGAGACCGACCTTCCCGAAGGAGTGGTCGGCCGATTGCCATTGGCCGAGGACGTGTCGATTCCGGTTCAGACGCAGTTGATCGTCGAATTGTGCTCGCGATAAGAAGTCGCTAGCCGCGCGGCCCACAGTTTCGTTTTCATAAAACAACAACAATTTCCTTAGCCACTTTTGGTGGAGGTACCCGATGCATATCCGATGGCGTGGACTTGAATTGCCGAGCAAAGTAACGTGCGATGTAAGCACGTTAACTTCGACGTATGGCCAGTTTGTGGCGGAGCCCTTTGAGCGTGGTTTTGGTACGACCATTGGTAATGGTTTGCGCCGTATCCTGCTCTCCAGCCTGGAAGGCAGCGCGGTCACGCAGATCAAGGTCCATCACGCTCAGCACGAATTCACCACGATCCCCGGTGTCCTGGAAGACGCCACAGACATCGTGTTGAATGTGAAAACGCTGATCGTCAAGAATCATAGCGAGAGCACCAAGGTCTTGCGCGTCGAGCGCAACACGGCCGGCGAAGTCACCGCGGGTGATATCGAAACCGACGAGTCGGTGGAGATTATCAACAAAGACCTGGTCCTGGCGACGCTCACCGAGGACGTACCGTTCGTCATTGAGATGGTCGTTGAGAATGGCCGCGGTTACGTTTCGGCGACCGAGCACGGCGAGAATGTTCAGGAGATTGGCATTATTCCGATCGACTCGATATTCAGCCCCGTCACCCGCGTTCGATACGACGTCGAGGAGACCCGCGTCGGCCAGAAGACCAACTACGACAAGCTGACGTTGGCGATCCAGACCGACGGTTCGATCAGCCCCGAAATGGCGTTGGTCGAAGCGGCTAAGATTCTGCGTAAGCACCTGACTCCGTTCGTGCAATACACCGAACTGGGACCACAAGTTCACGCCGCTGCCCGGGGCGGTCCGATGTCGAATGCCGACAGCGCCCTGGAAGCAAAACTGAACATGAGCATCTCCGAGTTGAATCTGTCCGTTCGCGCGAGCAACTGCGTCGAATCGGAAAACATCATGTCGGTTCGCGAGCTGGTAGCCCGTACCGAGGACCAGTTGCTGGAAGTGCGCAATTTCGGCGAAACGACTTTGGCCGAAGTGCAGATGAAGCTTCGTGAGTTGGGACTGCACTTGGGCATGAGGGTTCCCAGCCCAGCCATCAGCATGTGAAATCGAGTTTGGAACCGAAGAGTCCTCTTTACAGAGATACCGATCATGAGACACCGCAGAAAAGGCCGCGTATTGGGACGCAGTCCCAGCCATCAACGGGCGCTCTTGCGCAGTCTGGCCAGCGCGTTGCTGCTGACAGAACGCGATGCTGAGTTCGATGACAACAAACCGAAGGTCAAGGGGCGCATCGTTACGACGATCTCCAAGGCCAAAGAGGTGCGACCGTTGGTCGAAAAGTGCGTAACGATCGCACGTCGCTCGCTCAGCGCCAAAAAGGCCGCCAGCGAGCACGGCACGTCCGCCGAACGTGGCAGCCAAGAGTGGAAAACGTGGCGCGAGAGCGACAATTGGCGGGCCTGGAACGAGGCGATTTCGCCCGAACTGGCCGCGCGCCGGCGTTGTCTGCAACTGCTGCACAACAAGGAGGCGGTCGGGATCCTGTTCGACGAAGTCGCACCCCGGTTCGAAGATCGCCCGGGTGGCTACACCCGCATTATTCGTCTGGCCAAACCGCGTTTAGGCGACGGCGGCACACAGGCGATCCTTGAATTTGTCGGTGTCCGTGATCGAGTTGTCGAGCGCAGCCAGAAGCCGGCTTTCGACGACACCGAAGATACGCCAACCGACGAGACGGCCGAAGAGCAGGAAACTTCCGAAGCGACGACTGACGAAGAAGCTGCCGACGAGACTCAAGAAAAAGATGCCGAGTAGTGCGACTTGCACACCCCTGTGCCGACGTTCTGTAGTCGACGCGGCAATTATCTATGGACGGCTCAAGTCAGGGATTCGACTTCACCGCAGCCATGCGCCGGCTGTGCCACGACATGGTCGCGCGGCTTGCCGAGTTGGGCCACATCGATCTAGAGCGCGTCGCGATCGGCCTCTGCCAGGCTCGCCAGAACGGGTCCCACGGCCTCTACGCCTCGCTCACGCCGCTCAAGTTTGAAGCGGGTGCCGCCGAGCAGGTTCTCGAAGGCCGACGCTATGGGGTCCAGCAGCTTTGCGACCACCAGGGCCGGGAACTGTTGTACATCCTCAGCTTCTACCTGCCGCGATTTCAAAACACCTCGCTGGAAGAAAAACTCTCGACCGTGCTGCACGAGCTGTGGCACATCAGCCCGGCCTTCGACGGCGATCTGCGGCGACACGCGGGCCGCTGCTACGCCCACGGCTCGTCGCAGCAGGAGTACGACGCCCAGATGGATCACCTGGCTCAGCGGTGGCTCTCGCTCGATCCGCCGGGGCATCTGTACGAGTTCCTCACGGTCGATTTCGACGAGCTCGTCGCCGAGCACGGCCAAGTAAATGGCACCCGCTGGCCCACCCCAAGACTGCTGCCGCTCTGAGAGCGTGGCGTGCTAGCACCGCCCGCTGCCGAGTCACATTGACACTCTACGCCTCCGGTCGTACCATAATCCCCCTCTTTTCTTATCCAGCCGAGCCGACTCCAGCGAGCTTCGCGCGCCACCGGTATGCACGAGCG
>CAXMSB010000370.1:0-28149 GCA_964195615.1 uncultured Granulosicoccus sp.
AACGACGCTGGCTGCTCGGTTAAAGGCCAAAGCAAATCATAGAAGTGAAAACTAACTGCAAGGGAAGAATGATGGATCGCTCTCTCGTACGCAATCACACGTGGTGTCTCGCTGCCTTGGCGGCTGTCGTCATGTTTTCCACGACCGGCTGCGTTCACTCGATATTGGCCACGGGAATCTATTTGATTCAGGGCGGAGACGTGGTGCCGGCTGAGTGCGAAGCGCTCGAAAACCAGCGCGTGGTCGTCATCTGTCGGCCGCCTTCTTCCCATGAGTATCGCCATGCGGGAGCAGCCCGCGACATCGGCAAGCAGATCAGCCGACTGCTCAAGGAAAAAGTGAAGGGCATCGACGTGGTCAGCCCCAACGAAGTCGACAACTGGATCGACGAACAGGACTGGGATAATTTCAAAGACCTCGGCCGGGCGGTGAAAGCCACACGAATCGTCTACATCGAACTGGACAACTTCGATCTCTACAAGGGATCGACCCTCTACCAGGGAGACGCGGAGGTGAACGTCAAAGTCTTTGACATGACCAACCGCGGGGAAGAAATCTGGGAGCGCAACATTGGCCAGGTCCTGTTCCCCCGCAACAGCGGCATTCCCGCGGCGGACAAACCGGTGCAGAAATTCCAGGCTCAGTTCGTCGGCATCGTCTCCCAACAGATCGCCACGCACTTCTACAAGCACAATCCCAATGCGACCTTTGCGCTCGACGCGGTGGCGAACCAGTAGCGGTTGGCCCTACGAGCGGCACTTTTAATCCTTCGCATTGTCGGAGCTGCTTTTCTGCAGCACGTATCGATAGTAGACCATGTATCCTGATGTGAAGGACTCGACAATCGCCGATCCCTCGACCCCGGCAAACTCACGGAACATCCCTAGGAACGCAGGATGAACCACGTCGGCTATGAACTGCTGCTTTTTCTCTTCGTCCTCGCCTAACGCTTTGAGGACGTTGGCCGTAATCTCTCGCTTTTCGAGCATGGCAAGGCCAGTCTCCTGCAACATCGATTCTAGCTCCTCGCGATCGTGCTCTTCCACGAGGTCGGTGATAAGGAAGTACCCACCGGGGCGCAGCACGCGGTACACCTCCTGGAAAAATTCCTGACGCGACCGGTACGCGTGAGACGACTCGACGTTGAGCACCACGTCGATGCTCTCGTCGTCGAGCGGCAGGTCGAGGGCGTCGCCCTGTCGAAAAGTGAGCCCGGGAACCTGGTGTCGTTGTTGGCAGTACTCGACCGAAGATTTCGCGAAGTCGATGCCGGTTGACTTGGAAGGCGTCAGATAGCGATGGACATACGAGCACCCGCCCCCGCGCCCAGACCCGACTTCAATCAACTCCTTGCCGCGGAGATCGACCTTCGATGCGATCTGATGGTAGAGATGAATCCAGTTTCGGTGCCGCTCGTCATCCGGCTGCAGCTCCAGATGAGGCGATGCGGGATCGGTCTGCGAATAGCCGTAATTCATGAATTCCCAAACCCCCGCTTCGCCGTACTTCCGGGACCAGAAGTTATACCAGGTTCGCCAGAAGATCTTGCGGAGAATCGGCTTCTGAGTGGCCCAGATGAAGAATCGATTCAACATGGTGGTTCCTCACAACTTGAAACAGATGCGGCGACGGAGACGCGGTACTGCCTCTACCCTAGTGGCAATCGCAGTCCGGGACGAGTAAAAACGGGGCATCCGACCGAAGCGGGACAAGTGACTGAAATGTGGTTGAACAAGACAAACTCGATTACGATTTTTTCTCGGCGTAGGCTACTACAACAATTCGTCAGGGTAGGGCGGCGGCGGCGTTATGCCCAAACTGGCCGCTTGTTCTCGTACGGACTCGAAGGTAGGCGGAGTTCCTTCTAAAATCGCCTTCATGCGACACTCCACCAAAGCTTTCATTCGCGGATGGGTAATAATATAGAAGTCGCCCTTGCGGATGGCGTCGAGAGTCATTGTCGCAACTTCTTCGGGCGGCATGCCCTCTCGATGTTGTTGCTCGAACCAACGGTAGTACTCATCCGCTTGAGCGGAGAGGGGAGCCTCCCCGACGCGAGACTTTTCGGAGGGGCTGTTGCGCGACGAATCAAGAATCTTTGTCGCGACAAAACTTGGGCAAAGAACATGGACGGAAATCGGAATCTTGCGCCGACTGAATTCGTTGTAGACTGATTCGGAAAGCACCACCACGCCATGTTTCGATACCGGATAAGCGGCGTTGGTATTGCCGAATTGCAAACCTAGTATCGACGACGTGTTGACAATCACTCCTTCGTCCCCCTGGCAAAGCATGCGAGGAACAAAGCTGCGTAGGCCATGGACAGCGCCCATTAGGTTCACACCCAGCACCCACTGCCAATCTTCCAGCGTGCTTTCCCAGGTGGCCGGTCCGCCGTACGTGATCCCGGCGTTGTTGCAGAGCACATCGACTCGACCGAAGAGGCGATAAGCCTCCGCCGCGAGGCGTTCCACTTGGTCGGGTTTCGAGACATCGGTGACAACCGCCTCGACATCGGGGGCCACCGATTGCAGGTCGCTACGAGTTGCCAGAAGCGATTCTTCCTCGATGTCGGCAAGCACCACCTTGGCTCCTTCACCAAGAAAGGCCTCAGCCAACGCTCGACCGATCCCGCCGGCGGCGCCAGTTACCACGACGACCTTGTTCTTGAAGTTTTGCATGAGTTTCTCAAAGGCCGTGGAGGACGTGGGACCGCAAAAATCTTGCTGATTCGGAAACAAGTACGTTGAGACCTGCTTGGGCTTGAAATACACTGGAGATCAGCCTGTTCCATTTGAACAGGGCCATGCCAGCGGTCTCGGGTTCGAAGGAGTTTAGTCTACGATGAATGAGCAGCTCTATTTCGATCAATTGAACATTGGCGATAACTGGCGGTCGCGAGGCCGCACGGTGACCGAAGCCGACGTCACGGCCTTTGCCGGTCTGACGGGCGACTTCGATCCGCTGCACGTCGACGCCGAGTTTGCTCGCCAAAGTCCCTATGGCGAACGGATCGCGCACGGGCTGTTGGGAATCTCGTTCTTGGCGGGCTTGAATAGCAATTGTCCTGCCGTGCATACGGTCTCCTTCATCTCGATTCGGGAGTGGCAGTTTCTCAAACCTATTTTGTTTGGGGACACGGTTTATGGCTACGCGGAGATCCTCGACTTGAAGCCGCACATCAACCGCCGTGGCCAAGTCATTTGGCGACGTACTCTGTACAACCAGCGAGACGAAGCCGTGCAAAGCGGGATCGTCGACACGCTTGTGGCACTGTCGCCGCAGCCGTCTGCTAACCCGCCGAGTCGGTAAGCGACTGGCCCACCGAGCCACCCGCCAACGCCAAGCCGAAAATTTCGATTCCCTCGGGCGTGCCGGAAACCATCAGCCGTCCGCCGGCAATCGCGTCTTCTATTGTCAATTGTCCTTCAACCAGTTCTTGGAAGGTGGACGAGTTGAGTCGCGCTTTCGACTCCGCGCCAACCGCACCTTCCACAAATCGCAAGCCACTGCCGTTCTCCGTCAGGGTCCAGCATCCTCCGCCAGGGCCCGTAATAGTTAGTTCCAAGCCGCTGCGAGCGTTGGTCCACGGTTCGACTTGCTTCGCGTGAGAATCGTGCTGCCAGGTGCTGAGCAAGTCTCGCGCGACAAAGTCGCCCGCCTTCGCCCGTTTCGGAATCCACGAGAACTGACTCTCGATGGCATATTGGCATAGCTTTTGCAGGCAATCCTCGCTGAGTTCCTCTGCCAGCTTGTCGGGGATCACCTCCGCGGTATTCGTGAGATCGAACTCCGGATCGTCGCGCCAGTAGCTTTGATAAACGGCAAAACTCTCCAGATAGGTTCCCACCATCGCCTGGACCTCCGGGGACTCAAAATCCAAAGAGAGCTCGCTGCCCTCTGCATTTTCTGGACTCGGCTGGAAGCTTCGGATGGCGTCTTCCATCTGTTGATACATTCGGTCTACCGTCACCGGGTGCGACATCGCCAGAGCGAAGGTGCGATTCTGAGGTCGCTCGCGCTCGATGAGCGTGAGCATCGCATCGCTGACCCACTGGACGGGTACGAAGTTCTTCCGTTCGTGTCCCTCAAGCCCCAGATTCTCCATGTGGTTGATGGAAAACACGATGTCATGCGGAACATATTCCGCGATGGCACTCAGCAACCTCAGCGGAGTATAGAACCCGTGGAACGTCGTGCTAAACCCTGTCTCGGAGTCGCCGACGATAATCGAAGGCCGAAAAATCGTGTAGCAGTCCAAAAAGTCGGCGCCTTGGACAAGCGTTTCGCCGTGGGCTTTCGACTCCTCGTAGATATTGCCAAACTCTTGACCTACGAGAAGTTCGTCCTCACGCACGGTTCCGGTTCTCAACCCGCAGACATAGCAGGACGAAACGTGCAGAAACTTGCGGATTGCATGTGCTTGGCAGAAGTCGAGTACATTCTTCAGCCCCTCGACGTTGCTCCGCCAAGGCTCCTCGCCTTCTTGTTGAAACGCCAGACTGGCTGCGGAATGGAGTACCCGATCGCAGTGCTGCTCGAGCCAGCGACATTGTTCCGAAGAGAGTCCCAGGTTGGGAGCGTTGATGTCGCCCGCGAACACGACTGGACGCGGCAGCCACCGTCGCCACTCTTGCTCCCAATGCTTGAGTACCGCATCGACACGCTGTTCGGCGGTTTCGTAGCGGGTGGGACGGACCAGGACCACCAGCGGCTGGTCCCGCAGCAACATATCTCGCATGAGATATCGGCCCAGAAGCCCCGTGGCGCCGGTGAGTAGACAATACTTCATAGCGAGATGACCGCGGTCAGGTATCTAAGGGATCGATTTGGCTCCGAGTCGCACTCTCAGATTCGGTAGATCGACCGAGACTACCCAGACTAACAGATTACCGAGTATTCCCATTCAGCCTATTGTTACATCTTAGCGTCTGGCTTACGCGTGCCAAGAGTCAACGCAGGAACTAGACGAAAAACGCTTGCAACACTTGTTTTGTAGTGTTAAGTGGCCGTAACGACGCCGAGAATTCCGATCTCCCGAAGTGTAACAAGAATACACAGTCTACTTATACTACGCAAAGGGTTGTATCTTATCTATCACTACATACAATCACAGCTTACCAAGATTAACACCTGTTTAACGACGAAGCGGCAGGATTTGCCTTCGCTAGCTTGCCTTGGGACGACGGCGTCTGGGGTCTGCTCGCCAGGGCAAGCAACGGTGTACGGATGCGCTCGCACCATGGATCCCCGTAGCTTTGCTATCCAGTAAACAACTCGGCGGTTTGCCAGGTAGCCAAGACCACGGCTAGATATCAACGAGCGATACAATGGAAAACCTCTCTTCACCCCTCGCTATTGTCGGCCTTTCTTGCCGGCTTCCTGGGGCCAACAACCTCGATCAATACTGGGATCTGATCCGTACCGCGGGCGACGCGACCGGCGAACTTCCCAACGAACTCATCGATCGCGAACTCTACTACGATCCTCGAAAGGGTGTGCGCGGAAAGGCCTACACCTGTAAGGGCGGCCTCGTCGATCGACTGCCTTTCGACAATTCGAAGTGCCGACTGCCCGAAGATGAGATCAAGAACTATGACACGGCGCATCTCACAATATGTGAGGTCGCTTCCGACGCGCTGCGCCACGCGGGATACGATCCGTTTGACCTAACATCGCGCAACGTAGGTGTTTACTACGGCCATACGGGGGGCACCAACAAGCCGGGCGATATCGTCTACGCGATCTACATTGAGAAGGCGGCCCGATATCTCCAGAATCTCGAGTCACTGGGTCGGCTCTCGGCCGACCAGCGCGAGTCGATCATCGCTCAGCTCGTCGCGGACGTGCGACAGGAGTGCGATCACCGCAACCAGAATCCGACGCTCTGTCTCGAATCGAACACCGGCGCTCAGATTGTGGCCAAGGCGTTCGCTTTGGAGGGGCCTTGTATCGTGATCGACGCGGCCTGTGCTTCCTCGATGCAAGCGCTGGCCGTCGCGGGCAGGGCCTTGCGGCAGGGAAGCATCGACATGGCGTTGGTGGGCGGGGCGAGCGTCTGCAAGAAGGAATCGCTCATCCTGTTTTCCGCCGCCCAGTCGGTTTCCGAGGGAAAATCCAGGCCCTTCGACGAAGACGCCGACGGGCTGATCACCTCCGAGGGGTATGTGACCCTGGTGGTGAAGACGCTCGAAGCCGCACTCGCTGTCGGAGACGAAATTCATTGTGTGGTTCGCGGCATCGGCATGTCGGCCGACGGCAAGGGCAAGAGTCTGTGGGCGCCGCTCAAGGACGGTCAGAAATTGGCGGTCGAGCGGGCTTATCGAGACTGCAGTTTCTCGGCAGACGACATCCAATACATCGAAGCCCACGCGACGTCGACCCAGGTCGGCGACGCCACGGAAATCTCCGCCCTGGCCGACATGTTTTCAGATCGCTCCGACACCGCTGAGCGGATCCCTCTGGGAAGCGTTAAAGCAAATGTCGGGCATACGTTGGAAACTGCCGGGTTGGCGGGACTGGTGAAGACCATCTTGGCAATGCAGAACAAGACCATTCCGCCTTGCGCCAACCTGGAGAATCCTAATTCAAACGTCGCCTGGGACGACTTGCCTTTCTATCTACCCCGAACTCCGCAGTCGTGGCCGCAACCCGCCCAGGACGAGCCACGCAAGGCGGCGGTCAATGCCTTCGGCATCGGTGGGCTGAACGTCCACGTCGTGTTGGAGGAATTTCTGCCGTCAAAGCCACAGCAGTATTACCTGCCGAGCCCGGCTACTCAGCAGGCGGAACAATCGCTGGCAGACGAGCCGATCGCCGTGGTCGGCATGGGAATGATCGTGCCCGGTGCCGAGTCGCCCGATGAATTCTGGAACTTGCTGGAAAGTGGCACTGATCCCAAGACCGACGCTTCCAAAAATCGTTGGGATACAGACCGATACCTCCAACCGGGCGACTTTCAGCAGTATCGCAGCTACGGCTGCCGCGGCGGGTTTATCGTCGACTACCAATACGACTGGCGGGCTCACAAAGTGCCGCCGAAGCAGGTGGCCAATGCGAATCCTCTGCAGTTTGCGTTGCTCGACGCGGCGGACCGGGCCCTGAAGGGGTCGGGTTATGGTGACGACAAGCTTGACAAGAACCACGTCGGCGTGGTCGTCGGCACGACGTTTGGGGGCGAGTTCGCCACTCAGTTGCAGATGGGTCTGCGACTTCCAGAAATCGGCGCTCGTCTGCGACCTCGCTTTGAAGCCCTGGGGCTGACTTCCGAAGAAATCGACCAGACTCTCCATGAATACGAAGAGACTCTGTTGAAGGACATGCCGGCGCTCGTGGACGAGACCGGCAGTTTCACCAGCAGTACCCTGGCATCGCGGATCACGAAGACTTTCAACCTGAAAGGCGGCGCGCTCAGTCTGGACGGGGGCATGGGCACGGGGCTCGCGGCCCTCTCGGTATGTGTCGACACGCTTCGCGGCGGCGATTGCGACATGATGCTCTGTGCGGTGGGCGACCGCAACATGGATCTCACCGTTTTCGAGGGTCTCTCTTCTCAGGGCATGCTCTCGGCGAATCCGCGTCCCGATTTCGACGAACAGAACGACGGCATCGTGCCGGGCGAAGGCTGCGGCGTGTTGGTGCTCAAACGCCTGTGCGACGCGGAGCGCGACGGCGACAAAGTGTGGGCGGTTGTCCGCGGAGTCGGCGCCGGCACCGACTGGGACCAGTCGGGTCGAGCACTGCGGTTGGCAATGGAACGCTCTCTAACTCTGTCGACGGCGGACCCAAGCGATCTGTGCGCGATCGACGTGGTCGGCTCGCTACCCGACCTGGAAGAATCCACCCTGAACCAAATCAACGCTCTCTACGCCCAGCAGTCGCCGGGTGAACCTCTGGCGGTCAGCTCGATCGTCTCGCAGTTCGGATTCATGGGCGCCAATCACTCGATGGCCTCAACGATCAAGGCTTGCTTGGCAACCGATCATGGCCACCTCCCAGCAGGCATGACGACCGCCCAGCCTCGCAAGGGTTTGTTTTCAAACGCCGAAGTCCAACCATTGCAAGGCGCAAGACCGATCGATCCCTCTTCGCGCACCGGCATCGGCGTCTTGTGCGGCGCCAACCTCGGAACGGCCTACCACGCCGTCATCGATACGGCGGTGCGGCCCGTGGCCCCGTCGCAACAGCCTTCCCAGATTACGACAACAGATTTGCCCCAAAGGATAGACCGCTTGATCGTACGACTTGGTGACAATGATTGGGATCAGTTGAAACAGCAGCTCACGGTTCATACCATCGAGCAGCTTTTTGAATTGCAGGACCGGTTCCGACCGACGGATCGGGCCCGGCTTGCCATCGTGTGTCACGACCTGCGGGAATTTGAGGAAAAGGTTCGCCAAGTCATGTCCCGCTGGCAGACGTTGGTTCCAGAATCCAGAGAATCGTGGGCCGCCTTGGGGGTCTTTTTCGGACAGACCCGCGCCGACAGGTGCAGCACGGCTCTTCTGTTTCCTGGGCACGGCTCACAGTATCCGGGTATGTTCCACGAGCTGATCTCGCGATCACCGTCGGCGGCCGCGGCAGCGCTGCAGGCCGAGGCCGCGCTGTCTCTGCTGGGAAGCAACACGCTGAGCGAACTGATCGGCCCCGACGCCCAGGGACTGGGGACCAAGTTGTGGAACACGCAAGCTTCGGTTCTGCTGGCCAACTGGATCGCGGACCAGGCTCTGAAAGAACAGGGTTTGCAGGCGGGTATCGTCGCTGGCCATAGCTTTGGCGAGTACGCCGCGCTGGCGTCGGCAGGGGCTTGGAGCATTACCGACGCCCTGCGCGCCGCCAGGCATCGTAGCGAGGCGATTGGATCGCTGCAGGGCGTGGAAGGAAGCATGGCGGCAACTTCGGCCCCGCAGGAGGTGGTTCAGCAAGTGTTGGACGCGTCTCCGTCGGGCGTCTACGTCGCCAACATCAATAGCGCCCAACAAGTGGTAATTTCGGGAACGACTTCGTCGCTGAAACACGCAACGACCCGTCTGAAGGAATTAGGACACGGGACGGTGTTGCTCAACGTGCCTTGTCCGTTCCATACGCCGATGCTGGAGCCAGCCGCGGACGATCTGGTGCGGCGTCTGCAAGAAGTCCCCACCCAAGAACCTTCGGTGTCGGTCGTTTCCACGGCGGGGCATGGAGAGATCGCAACCCGGGCCGAAATCCTCCACAGCCTGAGATCTCAACTGGTGATGAAAGTCGATTTCCCAGCGATTCTCGCAAAGGTGATGGGGCGTCGCCCAGCTTTGATCGTCGAGGTGGGGCCCAAGCAGGTGCTCACCCGTTTGGTCAAGAAGAGCTATCCACAGTCGGATGTCGTCTTCATGGCGACCGACAAATCGGCGCGGCCCGCCGAGTTGGCCATGGTCGACATTCGCGCCCAGGCGGAATGCCTGAACTGTCTGACGCCCGGTTCCGCTGCACGCGAACCGGCACTCCGTGGTCGTCGTGGTGATGCTCAGCTTGTGGTGTTCGACGCTACCAGACGTCGCCGCGAGAGAATGCGAGATAAATCGCGCGAGACTGCCGAGGTGGCAACCAGCTCTGCCAGACAATCTGGCAATGGTAGTCCGAACGGTTCGGCGCCGGCCGCCGCGCCGCCGACCAGCGCGCCGCCGGCCGCCGCGCCTGTGAACGGTCCCTCCCGGGTCAGCGATAATGGTACTTCGTTCAGGGAGCCTATGCAGCCGACCTCTTCTTTCTCCAACGGTTCGTCCTCCAGCCGAACTGGGTCGGCGCCAATTCGTGAGATCACGCCTGCACTCGCCACGGCGTCAGCGCCAGTCGCACTGGAAAGCGTGCCACAACCGCGCGCCCAGGCGGTGACATCCGCGCCCGCCTCTTCCCCAGCGGTAGAGACCGACGAGATTCGCCGCGTGTTGGTGGATTTCGTCGTCGAGCAAACCGGCTATCCAGAAGACATCATCGAGCTGGACGCCGATCTCGAAGCGGACCTGGGAATCGACAGCATCAAAAAGGCGCAACTGTTCGGCGAAGTGGGAGCACACTTTACTATCGCACCGCGAGATGATCTGTCACTGGACGACTTCCCCACGTTGGGCCACGTGCTGGAGTTCTTGGTCGAAGAACTTGGCGCTGCCAGTGGCGGCGAAGTGGCTGTCGCTGAGACACCCGTCGCCACAGAAGCCGTGCCCGCTGCTGAGGCTGCTACCTCATCTGTTGGCGTTGAAGAGATTCGCCGCGTGCTGGTAGATTTCGTCGTCGAGCAGACCGGCTATCCGGAAGACATCATCGAACTGGACGCCGACCTCGAAGCGGACTTGGGAATCGACAGCATCAAGAAGGCGCAACTGTTCGGCGAAGTGGGAGCCCATTTTACGATTGCGCCGCGTGACAATCTGTCGCTGGACGACTTCCCCACGCTGGGGCACGTGTTAGAGTTCTTAGTCGAAGAGTTGGCGGGCAGCGGTTCGACGGCAAGTAGCCACATTGACGAACCCACCGCAGCGCCAGTCGCGTCGCCGACCGTGCCTGAGCCCGTGACTCAGGAACTATCGTTCCTAAGCAACGGTCGTCACGAAGCTCCCTCACCGCCTGTCGTCTCGACTGAAGAGACTCCCGATTTCATCCGCGCGGAGGTTCTCTACGGAACCGCCGACCAGCGTGGCAAGCAGTATGGCCAGACTTTTCTCCAGGAAATCCAGTCTTCACTCGCGGCTCGTATTGATTCCTGGGGAGAATCGACCCCCGCACAATCGGTGACCTGGCCTTGTGCGCTCAACGACGCGCTGGTCGCGGTCGCGGAAGGCGCTGGCGTCAATAAAGAAGCCGTGATCGCCGCCAACGATCACCTCGTGCCGCTCGCTGCCTGGCCGATAGGTTTTTCTCCTGACCAACCAAGTCTGCCCGTTGGCGCGAGCGCGGCGCTTGAAGCCGTCGCCCAGGTTCACCACGAGGTGGGGCGTCTCTCGTATCTTTCGATCAATCTGATGGGCCAACTTCACGTGCGGGCGGCCATCAACTCGGCCCGTCTGGCGATTTCCAGCGAACCACTGTCCGACGTGGCGCCGGAAACGGACGTCGTGGCGATTACGGGACGCTTGCACCAAATCCTAGCGAAAGCCACCACGATCGCCGCCGCCCAACAGCAACTGTTCGAAGTCGAACTGCACGGTGCTTGGTGCGTCGGGTTCAGCGAATCCGATCATGCCTCGCCCTCATTCGTTGTTATCGAAAACGGCCGGATTTTCTCTGACAGCGCCAACCGCGCATCAACCCAACAGCGAGCATTCCACGAAGGCCTGGCGTCGGGAGCCGGCAAACTGCTGACTTTCGGCCGAAACGGCACGCAGCAAGTGGCGATCGATCTCGATCTCTACTTCAGAGATTCGCCTGTTGTCGCGGATGTCGAGGGTGCCGCGGTCATGTCCCGGCATGTCTTACGGATCACGCCCGCACCTCTTCCGCCGGCAAATGCCCGCGCGGCTTGTCACGGGAAGACATTTTTCCTCCTGGGGCAGAACGAAGTCGCGGCGACGCTGGCCCAGTCGGTGATCGATCACGGAGGCACGGCGGAGACCTTTGCCGATGCCGCCGCACTGTCGCAGCGATTGACCGCCACCACGCCTCAGCATCTGGTGTTGCTGCCGTTTGCTGTTTCCGAACCGCGTGAACTGACAGACAACTCCACGACCGATCTGCTTCTAGATGTCTTCCAAGTGTGCCAACAGTGGATTGCCGCGTTGGAAGAGCAGGGTGCCACGGCCGGCGCTTCGCTTTCGGCGATTACCCGCCTGGGAGGAGATTTTGGCTTCCAGGCGTCGGTGACCGACTTCGCCGGCGGCGGCCTGACAGGTTTGGCGAAGGGGATTCGTCGCGAATTCCCGGCGATTCGCGTCAAGGTGCTCGACTGCGACAACGCGACAACGCCCTTGGAGGCGGCCGGCAACCTGCTGGAAGAATTGTCGAGTGATGCCAAAGATCTGGAAGTCGCGATCTACGCCGGACAGCGGCACGTCGTCCAGGCGATTGCCACTCCGGTGGTGGGCGATGAAGAGATTCGTACCAGCGGAGTCTGGGTGGTTACCGGCGGCGGCCGTGGTGTGACGTCAGTCGTAGCGCGAGAACTTGCCGTTCGCTACAATCTGAAACTGCACCTGCTGGGAACGGCGCCCGTGCCCGCTGCCGACGCCCCGTGGCGGGGAATGAACCCCGACCAGCTCAAGGAACTCAAGCGACAGACGGCGATCGACGCGCGTCAGCAGGGAGCTTCTCCGGCGGACCAGTGGCGCAGAATTGAGAAGGCGATCGAGCTGGACGAGAACTTCCGCTTGCTGAAAGAAGCAGGCGTCGAGTGGCGTTATCACTGCTGCGACGTCTCCGATCGCGGCAGTTTGCACGATACTCTGGAAACCATCCGTCGCGAACAGGGCCCCATCGAAGGCGTCCTGCACGGCGCAGGCATCGAGGCGGCCTGCCGGTTTTCGCGGAAGCAGCCCGATATGATTCGTGCAACGATCGCCGCGAAGTGCAACGGCGCCGCGAATCTGGTGACGCTCACTCAGCAAGATCCCTTGCGGTATTTCGTCTCCTTCGGCTCGACCAGCGGTCGCTTTGGCGGGCTGGGACAGGCCGACTACTCGTTGTCGTCCGACTTGTTGGCCAAGATTATGGGCAAGCTTTCTCTGCAGCGGCCCGAAACCAGGGCGGTATGTTTCCATTGGCCAGCTTGGGGCGACGTCGGCATGGCGATGCGACCCGAAAGTCGGGCTGCGCTGGAAGCGAGCGGCCTGACCTACATGCCGGCCCTCGAAGGAGTGGAACACCTCGCTCGCGAACTCTGCTCCAGCGAACCGGAAAGCGAAGTGCTGATCCTCGACCAGGGCGGCTTGCTCGATACCGACGGGACGATCGGCCGAGCCGGCGTGCCCGCCGCGGTGGCTCCTCGTGCGCAGGCTGAGACAATGTCCCCTCACACTTCCCCTAAGTCTCCGGTAGCGGAGTCCACCTGCAACTCTTCGTCCGACGTGAGCGACTACCCATTGATCGAGCGATTCTCGGCATGTAGTGAAGCGGGGAGGTACGACGCCGTTTGCCGGTTCTCGCCCACGACCGACCCGTTCCTGCTCTACCACCGGTTCCGCGACATGCCCTTCCTGCCGGGCGTGATTGCCATGGAAGCGATGGCAGAGGCGGCGCAATTGGCTCTTCCCGACAAACAGTTTGTCGGTTTCTCGGACGTTCGGTTCGAGAAAGGCATGGCCTTCCGCTCCGACGAACCGATGGAGGTGACGGTTCGCCTCCGAGCGCACGCCGAGGGCATGCAGTGCGAACTCGTGGCTCCTTTTGTCGATTCGCGTGGCCAAGTGATCGAGCAAGAGCGAGTTTTCTCCCGGGCCTTGGCTCGCTTTGGCGAGTCGCCTCAGTTGGAGCCGATCGATCCTGGCACGCCGCTGTTCGGCTGGTCGCCGTTCTACTATCCCCGCGAAATTGTCCTTTCGCACGGTCATCCGATGCAGTCGCTCAAACAACTTGATTACAATCACGGCGGGGGCCGTGGACAGATTCACCCCGGTTCGCCAACCGAAATCCTGGGCGAGCGTCGTCCTAAGAAGATGCTAGTCGCCAGTCTGGCCCTTGATGGGTCGATGGTGTGCTGCGGATTCTTTGGTTTTTGCATGCTAGAAAAAGAGGCCGGTTTGCCCCACGGCATCCAGGAATTCCGACAAGGTCGCTTACCCCACAATTACGAACACTGCTCGCTGCGGTTCTTCTTCAAAGAGTCGAACGCCACGGGAGAGTTGTACGATTTCGTCGTGTTGGGCGATTCGGGGGATGTGATTTTCGAAGTGAAAGGATACCAAACGGCGTCTGTGTTGGAGACCGACTGATGAAGTGGTCGCAGCATATGGTGTCTGACGTTGCGGTCGAGAGCCTTGTTCGGCGGAGCCCGCCGGCTGAATGGCTCTCGGAGGAAGAGCTGCGCGGTCTGAGCCAGTTCGGCGACAAGCCGGCCGCCCGGGCTTGGCTGGGGGGGCGTTGGTGCGCCAAGCAACTGCTGCGATCGAAGCTGGACGTGGCCGAGTCGCGGCTCTCGCGCATGCATGTTCAAACTCGCAATGGACGACAACAGGGCGTTCGCCCCTGGGTATTCTTGGACGGGCGTCTGCAGTCGGCAAAGATCTCCCTCGCCCATTCTTCGCGGCTGTCGACGGCCGTGTTGCTCGGCGACGAAGTGGGAGCGATCGGCGTCGACGTTTCCGACCCCGAGTCCGATTGTTCCGCCGTCCGTGACTTCTGGTTCTCCGACGAGGAAGTCGCCTGGTGCGAAGCCGGCATTGCGTCCCGACTTATTTGGTCTCTCAAGGAGGCCATCTACAAAGCAGTGAACCAGGGCGAGCCGTTTCGGCCGCGCGAGTTAGATGTTTCCGAATGGATCTCACAAGAGGAGTGCCGTCGGCTTGGTTGCGGGGGTGGAACGGTGCCATGCACGCGGCCAGGAGCCACAATCGCGTGGCGCTCGGTTCGCGAATCGCTGATTGTCGTCGTGGCAGTTACCGAGCCCTCTCGGACTGATGTTCCTGCACCACAAAACGAATACGCATTGATGTCCTGAACTTGATTGCCGTCGGTGGGCGGCGTCATCGAAAATGATAGTTTCCCTTGAGGTACCTCCTAGATGATTGATCTAACCGGAAAAGTGGCGTTGGTAACCGGCTCATCCCGCGGGATTGGTCGCGCCTCTGCCTTGGCGTTGGCGGAAGCGGGCGCCGACGTCGTGATTAACTATGTGAGCTCCGAAGAATCCGCGATGGAAGTCGCCAAGCAGATTCTCGCGATGGGGCGCAGCGTGGCGGTGATTCGCGCCGACGTGAGCGAACGGGAAGACGTCGACGACATGATCGCCGAAGTGAAGATGATCTTCGGCGGGCTCGACATCCTCGTCAGCAACGCGGCGTCGGGAGGATTTCGACCGCTGATTACCACCAGCGACCGCAATTTTGAAGCCGCGATGAACATGAACGTCCGGCCGGTGCTCTATCTGATTCAAGCGGCCCTGCCGTTGTTGGAATCGGCGGAAGATCGGGCGAAAGTGATCGCTATCAGTAGCCACGGTTCGTTCATGGCGCTGCCGATGTACGGCACGGTCGGTTGCTCCAAGGCAGCGTTGGAGTCGGTGATGCGACACTTTGCCTTGGAACTGGGCGAAAGAAACGTGAACTTCAACATCATTCGGGCTGGCCTGGTGCCGACCGACTCGACGAGCCGCTTGCCGGGCGCCGAGGAGATGTTCGCTGGGCGCATCTACAAGAGCATGACAGGCGACCGTCTGCTCGAAGCGAAAGACGTCGCCAATGCGGTGCTGTACCTGGCCAGTCCGTTGAGCGACTTGGTGCAGGGCGAAACGCTCACCGTCGATGGAGGCGCTGCAATCCACCTGTAGGCTCGGAGACACTCCGATTCTGAATTCGCCGTATGACAGAGGCGCTCCGCCATGAAGCAATTCACTTTCAATCGAATTCTGGTTGTTGGGGCCGGTACCGCCGGTCAGCAAATCGCCGTGCAGTTTGCGCGGTTTGGTTTTTCGGTGGTCGTCTACGACGTCGATCCACGGCAACTCGCTAACTGCCAGCAGCAAGAAGGCCGAATGCTACAAGGTTTGGTCGACTCCGGGCTACTCCGGTCCGAGCAGCCGGCTGAGATTCTGGCAAGGATCGATCATCAGTCCGACCGCCGGGCGGCCTCCGAAGGGGTCGATCTCTTGATCGAGTCGGTCACCGAAGAACTAGAGACGAAGCGACAAGTGCTGCGTGAATTCCATCAACTCTGCCCCCGCGACACGGTGTTCACCACGAATTCTTCGTATTTTGTACCCTCACGCATGGCCACGGCCAGCGGCCGACCGGAACTTTTCGCGGCATTCCACTTTCACGTTCCGGTATGGATCGCCAATGCCGTAGACGTGATGCCGCACCCACGCACGCGCAAGGACCTGATCGACGCCCTGTGCGAGCTGGCGCCTCGCATCGGGCAGGTGCCCATTCGCACGCATCACGAAAACTGGGGCTACGTGTTCAATGCGATGCTCCATCCGATGTTGCAGTCGGCCATCGATTTAGCAGCGCGTGGCGTGGCGGACTATCAGAACATCGATCGTGCCTGGATGACCGTCACCAAGATGCCGATCGGCCCGTTCGGAATCGTCGATAAGATTGGCGTCGACACCGTCTACCACGTGGTGCAGCAATGGCAGGGGCTCCAAAAGGATCCGCGAGTGAACCGTGCGGCCACTTTCTTGCAGGTGCGGATCTCGCAGACGCACCTGGGAGAGAAAACAGGTCATGGTTTCTATCGCTATCCCGATCCGGAGTATCAGCGCAAAGAATTCCTGAGCTGCGCAAGCGACAACACTCCACGAGCTTCCAGCGAGGAGAATACCAAGCAACGGTTCGTCGAATCGCTTGTCCCGGCGCCCCTCGACTCGAGTACCGCGGCGCACCTCGACGGGGTATCGCGAATCGCATTGTGCGGACACGGAAGCACGGCAGACAGCCTCGCCGAGACGCTCGCACGCCAAGGGATCGAGGTCTGCCGACCGCCCCGACTGGAATCGGTTGCCGGTTTCTTAGCCTGGTTTCGCGATCAGAAACGGGAAAAAGTCTTTCCGCACCTGTGGCTCGTCCAAGCGGCTCGACCGACAGGCAAGGATTCGCCCTCAGCGTGGGACCTGTGGTACGAAGAAAAACTCCAGGCGCCGTTCGAACTCGTTCAGGAGTGGTATCGATCGCTGGGAGACCAGCAGCTCAGCGAGCGGGCGACATTGCTGGTCGTTTCGGAAGTGCCCACTGGCGAAACCGCTACGATCACCGGAAAAGCGAGCCATGGCATCGCGGCGCTGGCGAAGGCGTGTTGGATGGAAAGCACGCTTGTCGATGGGATAGGCGTTTGTGCAAAAGTCATACATTTTGACGCCGACACGCCGCAGGAACTTCGCCCGGAACTTGCGATACAAGAGCTAATCGCGGCACAACAGTCGATCGTCACCGGCGAACACCTGGAGATGAGGTTTCGTCATGCCGACATGGAAGTGCTCTTCCAGCACGGGGAGCGTCACGTAGCCCGATACCGGGAAGACTCGAGCGACGTGATGAACGCTCCTCAACTCGTTGTCGAAGAGAACTGGCTCGTCACGGGCGGAGCGCGCGGCATTACTCACGAATCGGCACTTGTGCTGGGCCAGCGCTACGGCGCCAAGCTCCATCTTCTCGGCCGCACTCCACTGGGGAAAGAAAACTATCGAGATTGGAGCCGAGAGCGGGTTGACGCTCTGAAGACCGAGGTGATGCGCTCGGCTTATCACGAAAACCAGAAGCCTGACGTCGCCTGGCACCCCTGGCAAAAGGTGATCAGCTTGCACAAAGCCCTCGATCGCTACGAGCGGGCTGGCGTCGAGGTCGATTATCACGAATGCGACGTGTCCAACGCACGAGCAGTCGCGCAAGTGGTCGCGAGCTTGCGTGAACGGGGTGTGAGGATCGGCGGAGTCCTGCATGGCGCAGGCGTCGAAAACACTTGTCGCCTGCCCGCCAAGACACTCGCAGGGTTCCACGAAACGGTGAAACCCAAGTCTCTGGGAGTGCTCTCTCTCTTGAAGGCGCTCCGCGATGAACCGGTAAAACGGTTCGTAGCGTTCGGCTCCTTGGTCGGAGTATTTGGCGGCGTGGGACAGGTCGATTACGCCATGGCCAATGAATCGCTGAGGACCTTGCTGCGCGAGTTTGCCGTCCGTCGACCGCATTGCCGATTTCTCACCATCCACTGGCCCGGTTGGGAAGAGGTCGGCATGGCATCGCGCCCTGAGAGTCGGTTCATGCTGGAACAGTCCCATCTGCAGTTGATGCCCGTTGCCGAGGGCGTACGCCACTTTCTTGAGGAGCTGGCGGCCAACAACCCGGAATCCGAAATCATCATCGCCGCCTCGGAAGAACTCGGTGTCGAACGCTTAGTTGCTGATATCCTCACACCACAGGCTGTCCGATGACCCCACCTGCAACAACCTGTGCAGCCCCGGCCGAGGTGGACGAGCAGGAGCGCGTCGCCGTAGCGCCGGTCCCCGACGGAACCCGTGTTCTCCCGCTACAGCTAACTCCGTTCGAGCGTTACATGACGGTCGACGACCGGCCGGGCTATCCGATGACCTTTGCCGCGGACTTGGAGCTGCGCGGTACGGTCTCGCACGAGGCGTTGGAGCAGGCGGTCGCGAACCTTCGCGTCAGACACCCGCTGCTTGGCGCGCGCATCCAGGGTTCTGGACGAAGAGCCTGCTGGCAAGCCGAGGATCAGGGTTTTCCTTCTGTCGAGTGGCGCGACACGCCGCCCGACCCGCGCGCCTTTGATCAGCAGAAGATCGACCTTTCGCGTGCGGCTCCCCTGCGAATCGAAGCTTACAGCCGAGGCGACCGGACCCGACTGCTGTTTTCCTTCCATCACGCCATGTGCGATGGCAAGGGCGCTGCTCAGATCATTGGCGACGTACTGGCCGACTACGGAATCGCCACGGCCACCACTTCCGATCGGCCCCGCATGTTGCCGACGCAGGTCGAACTGCTGAGCCAACGTGGCGAGCTGCAAATCCCTTTGCCCGCGCCCATATCCCGGTGGCAGGCGGTGCGTGGATTCTACGCGGAGATGTGGAAACTCCTGTCGCGTCGACCGTCGCCATTGCGAACCACTTCGTCCGCCAGTGCAGAGGATGACGAAAACCAGGGGATGATCGCCACTTCGGTCAAGCAAACTACGTTTCGTCAGTTTTCGCAGCAAGCGGCCGGTCAGGGCGTCACCGCCAACGACCTGCTGATTCGCGATCTGTTCTGCACGATGAGAAGCTGGCACGAGGGAGCGTACCGTAGCAATGCACGTCGTTGGCTACGGATGACCATTCCCACCAACCTCCGTTCGCGTCGCGATCTGAAGATGCCTGCCACAAACATTCTCGGCTATGCGTTGCTCTCGCGCCGCGAAGGCGAGTGCGATTTCTCTGACACGTTCCTGCACGGCCTTGCGAGCGACATGCGAGCCGTATGCAAGTGGGGCATGGGGGCGATGTTCCTGCAAGCCGTACAGGCTCTCGACCGGATTCCGGGAGGCCTCTATCTGGCCACGCGATTGAGCCGTTCGTTTTCCACGATCGTGCTCTCGAATCTGGGAGATCCAACCCGTCGGTTTCGGGCAGTTTTTCCCCGCGACGAGCGCCAACGGATCGTGGCCGGCGACTTGGTGCTGGAGAGCATTTCGATGGCGCCGCCGGTGCGGCCGGGTACACGGATCGCAATTGGAGTCACTACCTATCGCGGAGCCATCAACTTTGGGGCACAATACGACCACAGCCGCATGGCGACCGACGAGGCACACAGGTTCTTGGACCTCTATGTCAGCCGCGTCGCACAGTCCTCCCAGGGCGGCGTCGAATGACCGTCCCCCACAACTCCACTCCATGCCGCCTACCCAGATACACCAACCGTTTTACGCGTCCGTGACATGATTCGATTTCTCAACCATCTCTTGCAGTTCCGCTGGCCGTTGGTCGTCGCGTTGCTGGCGATCTTGCCGTGGTCGCTCAATGCGGCATGGCAATCGTGGCTGAGCAATTCGAATAACGTCGAGGACTGGGTTCCAGCCGACGAGCAGTTGTTGACCTTCGTCGGGCTATTCGGCAGCGACGAGTTACTGATGATCAGTTGGGAGGGCTGCACTCTCGAAGACAGTCGGATCGCGGAATATGCACGAGAGCTGACCGCCCCGGTCGGAGACAAACCGGCCTATTTCCGCGACGTGATCACGGGGGCAAGGATTCTCGACTTCTACATGGCTCCGCCGCTGGAGATGGCTCGTCTAGAATCGCTCGACCACATGCGGGGATGGATGGTCAGCGCCGACGGCGAGACGACCTGTCTGGTCGCACTCGTGTCGATGGCGGGCGCCGCGGATCGGGAGGCGGCGGTAAATTATGCCCGCAGCGCCGCAGCGCGCGTCGCGGGGCTTGCTCCCGAAGAAATCCGCATGGCAGGGCCCACGATCGAAGGCGTCGCGATCGACAACGCCAGCAAGTCGGGGCTGCTCGAGCTGAACTTGATTTCCTACGCAGTCTGCCTGACCATCATGATGCTCTGCCTGCGTAGCGTACGAGCGGCGCTGCTCGTGTTCTTGCTCGCGCTGTTCAACGAGCACATGAGTCTGGCGTTGATCTACTGGTGGGGAGCGCAACTCGATTCGATCCTACTGCTGACGGCCAATCTCACTTTTGTGCTCACGATTGCGATTGGAATTCACTTGGTGAATTACTATCGCGACGCCCTCGGTACTCTATCATCGGCAGAAGCTCCCGTTCACGCGTTGTACGTAGCGTTGCGACCGACGCTGGTCGCCACCGCAACGACTGCTCTGGGGCTGGCCTCACTGGCGATCAGCGAGGTGCGACCGCTGGCGCGGTTTGGCCTCTTCTCGGCCGGCTCGATCATCATTGGGGCGACCGTGGTGATGCTCTACACCGTCATCCACTTCCGCATTTGGCCACTTCGCTCGAACACGGACAACGGCTCGGGCATCGGTCAACAGCCCGCGACGCTCGACGACCCGCCCTGGTTTATTTGGCTCGGGCGGTTGAAAATCCCGGTGCTGATTCTTGTCGGTTTGCTGTTTGTCGGCGGAGCGTTGGGAGTTCAGAGGCTGCAGACGGCAGTCGGATTGCGCGAGATGGTTTCTCCACGGACCCGATCATCCCAAGATTTCGTCTGGTTGGAGGAGCGGATCGGGCCTTTGGTTCCCGTGGAGTTGGTATTGGAACTGCCCACGGGAGACGCCCGAACCTTGTTGGAACAATTCCGGCTGGTGAATTCGCTGCATCACTCGCTGGAGGCATTGTCCGCGGACAATGCCGTGATCAGCACGGTGACCTTCTCTCCAGAGCCGCCTCCCGAGGGAGGTGGTTTCCGTCAACGGGTGCGAGCAGCCGCCTTTCGGCAGACGTTGCTGCAGAATCAAGAGGAACTTAGCAACCTGGGATTCCTGCGTGTCGAAGACGACAGCACCTACTGGCGGCTTAGTATGCGGGCGCCTTCCATGCAGGACGTGAACTACGGTGCCCTGCTGTTGCAGGCACAAGAAACGATGGACAACACGCTCGCCGCGTATCCGAACATAGAGGCCCGCTCGATGCTGGTTTGCGGCGGGTTGCCCTTGGTGCATCGGGTGCAGCAGCAGTTGTTGGAAGACCTAATTCACAGTTTCTTGCTGGCGTTTTCGCTGGTTTCCCTGGCGCTGATGGTGCTGTTCCGAAGTGTCTTCTGCGGGTTGGTCTGTATGATCCCCAATGTGCTGCCCAGCGCGATCGTGTTTGGACTGATGGGCTGGCTGGGTTGGTCGATCGAAGTAGGAGCCATCCTCACGGCGAGCGCCGCGTTGGGCATCGCGGTAGACGATTCGCTGCACTTTATCACTTGGTTTCAGCGCAAAGTGCAGCAGGGCGGGTCGATTCCCGAGGCGGTGCGTTACGCCTATCGCCGTTGTGGAGCGGCCATGATTCAGACGAGTCTGATCTGTAGCCTGGGGTTGGTCGTGTTTGCCGCCAGCGATTTCTCGCCGATCGCTCGGTTCGGCTGGTGCATGTTCGCGCTGCTGCTACTGGCGCTGGTGGCCGATCTGGTGGTCTTGCCCGCGATCCTGCTCAGCCCGTTGGGCCGCCCCTTTCTGCCACGCTCGTGTCCCCAAGATGCGTCGTCGAGAGAAAGTTCCGTTGACGCCGAACTTCCTGCAACCGGTGAAGGAGAGCTATCAGCAACATGAGTTCATTGGCCGTCACTTATCGAAGAGGGCAGGGCAGGGGCACTCTGCTGAGACAGATGCTTTGCAGCTTGCTGGCGGTCGCCGCGTGCGAGTGCCATGCGAGCGATACGCAGGCGCTGTTCTCTCTGTTACCCGAACAGACGTCCGTTGCCGTTGCGGTGAACGACTTCTCACTGGCAGTGGTGACAAATACTGATGCCGATCCGGGGGACAATCCACAATGGTGGGGCGACTTTTCCGAAACATTCGGGCTCGCTCCGCAGGAACTGGCCGGCGCGACACTCGGCGGCTTGTTGCGAGCCGAGATCTATGTCGCAGGCGCCTGGGAGGAAATCGTCGTAGCTAGGATCGACTCGCAGAAACTTTCGCCGCTCCTAGACGCGTACCGCCAAGAGAATGAGCGGGCAGCAGAGCCCCGGGTGCATCGCGAACATCTCATCCTGGCGACCGCCCCGGCGGCAGCGCAGGTGATCGCGGAACGATTGGAAGCCGCAGACGATCAAGTACTGCTTACGGGCTGGGAACACATTTCTCTGAAAGACGGTCGAGATTCGAGCGAGACGTTGAGACTAACGTGGTACGCCGCACCTTGGTTGAAAGAAACACTTCTCGCCGGTGAAGATGAGGATGCCACACCTTCAAAGAGATTAAGAAATGCCCAGCGACACGGACTCACGGGGATTGCGTCGCTGGGGGGCATCGTGGATTACGACAACGGATTGCCCGCCGCGGCGCGGACCATCGTCCACGCGCCACGTCCCTGGTCCGCCACGCTGCAGATGTTCGAGCATCTGCAGCCACAGCAAGACCTGCCCCTACCGGCTTGGGTGCCCGACGACGGCGATCACGGCGAAGTGGCGTCGCTGGACCTGCCGCAAGCGTTTGAATACATCGACGCACTGTTCGACGATTTCTACGCCGACGGCATCGAAGGAACTTACCAAGAGACGTCGCAGGACATTCGTACGGAACTCGAAGTCGATCTGGAGAAGGATGTCTACGCCGACATGGGACAGCAGTTCTGTCTGCTGCATAACACCGCGGCGGACGCCACGCAGAGAAGAACTCTCTACGCTTTCGAGACGAAGATGCCGAAGACCGCCTCGGCAGCGATTCGAAAACTGATGCAAGACGATCCGGAAGTCACGGAAGTGGCCGTCGAAGGTTGCGACGAGCCCATGTGGCTGGTCCCGGCCGAAAAGCCTGGGGGAGAGGATTTCGTGTTCATGGTCGCCAACGGGTGCATCTTCTTCACCAACGATGCCAAGCTTATGCACCGTGTGCTGAAGCCTGAGGCCGGCCACACGTTGGCGCAGGACAAGGAAGTGCAGCAGACATTCGAAGCAATTCTAGCAGACGCTGGAGAGGCGCCCAGTTTCTTCGCCGTGCGTGGCAAAGGGAACGCGGCCGGGGCCTCCCAAGCAGACCGCCCCCGACCACCGCTGAAATTGCTCTTCGCCGGTCCAAAAACGCTAGACGTGTGGTCCGACGAGCAGTCCGGCGACTTTTTGTCGGCAATTTTCCCCAACGGCGAAGATTTCCGTGTCTCGGTCGGATTTTCAGAGGAAAATGGATGGCGACTCCACAGTCACACGCTTCCCCGCCAGGGGGAAGAAGGGACCAACAACTCTCGTGAATAACAAACTCATATACATTGCACCCGTGCTGGCCGTGTTGTTCATAACGAGCGCCGGGCGGGCAAACGATATTCCAGCTCTGATCGAAACCGCCCGTTCCGACTTCCAGCCGGTGGGGGATCAGGATGTAAAACTTGCTCTAACGAAGATGCGCTCGGCTCAGCGGGCGGTGGCCCGTTTTCTCGCGGATCGTCCGGACGCTGCTGAGGGCTGGAAGAATTACTTGATGTGGGAAGAACAGAATCAGCAGTTGGCCAGCGCGGCGACCCTCGACGCACGGTTTTGGAAAAAGGTCTACTCACGCGAACTGGTATCGTCAGCGGGGCTAGACCGTCCCGCCTTTCAGCAACATCGGGCCGCGACGCGAGCGTTGATCAACGTGCTGGAGTCGGCGGCCGACGCTTCGCTATCCGACCGCTACCAGGCAACGCTCGACCGACTGTCGGCGCTGCTCGACGAGGGCGCCATTGCGATTGGTCCCGATCAGGCGGAAGAGGTCTCCCAATTGCTGGAACAGCTCGACCAACAACAACAGGCGGCAGAGCTGATCGAAGCGGTCAAGAAGTCGTTTTCAGCGCGAAATGTGTTGGTCTATGTTCCTGAGCAGTACATCGACCAGGAGCGAAGCGGCGACGTCGAGCGCGCTTTCCAAGTAAATGATCGCGTGGCAGGGGCCCGGGTACGCGGCAACGGAGTGATGACCGCACAGTACGAATGGTTTCCCGTTGCGAGCGACAACGGGGCGACTTGGCAGATGACACTCCGTGGCGACAGCGTCTCTCGGACCACCGCGTACCAAAATAGAATCTCGGTTCGCACTCGATCGACCATTCCTTTCCGCTCGCAAGGAAAAGTGGTGTTCGATCTTTCGGGATATCGAGTATCGGATTTCACGACGTCAGGACAACTGCGACTGCGGACGACCTCGATTCGCACTCCGTTTCGTGGCCTGCGACACCGCATTGCCCGCCGGCGGGCACTCAAACAGCAGGCCAGCAGTCGCCGCCTCTCCGAACGAAACGCCAGACGTGGGATCAGTGCTTCGTTCCAACGCGAAGTCGTAAGTCGACTGGCCGATGCGAATCAGAGTTACCGCGAAGAAGTACTCCTGCCCCTTATGTCTTACGATCAGATGCCAAGCGATTCTCAGTTCCGAACGACGAGCGATTCGGTCCAAGTCGGCCTGCGGCTGGCAAACTCGCGCCAATTAGCGGCAGGCAATGGAATCGACGATTTCTACACCGGTCAGCAGTTCCGTTTGGCGGTGCATCAGTCGGCGCTGAACAACGTCGCCACGTCGCTGGCCGGTAAGACTCGCTCCTTGGGAGGGATGCTCCGGCAACTGCAATCCGGGCCGCAAGGCCAGGGCACCGAAGATCAGCCCGACGTCGACATTTCGTTTGCGGAAGTTTCTCCGCTCCGCTTGTCGCTCGACGACGGGAAGATCGTAGTGCGGATGGCGGGCAGTAGCTTTCGCCGCGGCGGCCAGAAATACAGCGCCATGGAAATCGCGTTTCGCTACGCCTGTCGCTACGAACAGGGTGAATGGTTCCTCGCCCTCGACGGCGAACCGGTCGTGGAGCATCCTGAGCGGCCAGATGGTTCCCGACCGAGACTTGGCATCCGCGATCTCTCGCTACGACGGATTCTACTGAGCATCTTCCAGCGAGACCTTCCCGAGAGAATCGCCCTCGACCGCCTCGAACTGCCATTCCAAAAGGACCTGCTCGGACCACTGAAAGCCGTGCATTTCGAATCACAGAATGGATGGGTGCTGCTCGCAGCGGTTCGGCCGAGCGATCTGAGGCCCGCGGTAGCCGAAACCACGGATGTGGTCGTGCCGGTGAGTTTCGACGCCGAGGAACGGGCAGTCGCGGAGTAAGAGGGAATCTGTCCGGCGAGTTCATGTTCGCCTTCGAGGAAAACGATCTGGAAACGCGATCAGAAGTTCCAGCAAGCCCAGCAGTTTCTTGATTCTCGGCGACACACACGATAGAATCAGTGCCGAATTCGTAAGACTGAAGTTCCCAGGGGTAGACATATGAATTTTCCGACCACACGATGGATTACTCTACTCGCGGTTCTACTATTGCTTCTCGGTTCGGGTGAAGTGTGGCATGTCGCCGCGCACGAGCAGCGTGATGCTCCTCATCCGGGCGGAAGCGCTGGAGAAATCACAGCTCCATTGCTCCCGGTGGCATACCCAGTAAAGCGTCCGATCGATCCCGGCATTTCCATGCACAAGCAAGTCGAGGACGCCTTGCGTTTGACCATGGAATACCGGCGACTGATAGAGTACTTCCTGGTAGTCGCTGAAACCCCCGACTTGCTGTCCTACAGGATTCCGGGAGAGAGAATGACAAAGATACTTCAGCTTCTTGCTGATTTTGAAAGCTATGCCCTGCAAGTGAACATACGGCTTGCGGCATCCGAACAGGCGGGCCACCCAGATCTACCAGGGGACCTGCGGAAAAGGCTGCTGGCACTACGCAAAGAGCTGGACCACCATGTTCTCAAGCACTACAAGCACCTCGGAATTCCCCTGATCAGGATCTCAGAAACCGGGCTCGACTGCGACATGCAAACGATCCGGCTGCAAGCCCTGGCAGGACACCAAAGCACGGGCTTCATCCTGCTTGGCGAAACGCAGGAACCAGGGCGCTGGGAGATTCAAGTGCAACAAGCAGCAGTGGAATCCAAGGAAGGCGACGGCCAGATATCCATTTATACAACAACAGGCGGGATCGTTCCTCTATCGTTTGACCGGGTCGTTGACGAGAGCGAGTCTAGTCTGGTGCTTCTTGCCTCCTATCGCCCAGATGACGCTGACGGAAGCGTAATGTCGAAATCTGTTCCGATGAACATCGAAGTCATCCAACCAGCGTTGGTTGAGATCGAATGCATCGATGCGGAAACCGGAGACCCTCTGGCCTGCCGCATGCAGTTGAAGGACCGGCATGGAATCGTTCATGTTCCCCTTGGCGCCCGCACCACCGAGATCCCCAGCGTGTGGGGCGGTGGGGAGGATTGGAACAGCAATTACCGGTATTCCGGTGAAAAGTTTTTTTACGGCAAGGGGCGCCTTCGCATAACCCTTCCTCCGGGACCCGTCGTCTTCCGGGCTTTGCACGGGTTTGAGTATGACGTCTTTGAGAAAGAATATGATCTGCCTCCTGGAGAAACGGTTCGCATCCAGGTTCCCATGGCACGCTGGATCGATATGCATGCGCGGGGTTGGCGTTGCGGACAAACGCACGTTCACAGCCTCAATCTGATGCCTGTCAACGATTTCAGCGGCTGGGAGATTGTTTCCGAAGCCGAAGGGCTCGATATTTCCTATCTGCTAACGCTTCAACAGCATGGTGTGATTTCCTCCGACCAGTATCCCATAGGTCCACTGCCCCACCTCAGCCATTCGGGTTGCCTACACTCTGTGGGAGAGGAGTTCCGTCATTTCAGCCGTGGCCACGTGACGTTCCACGGACTTTTGGAAATGGTGGAGCCGATCAGCACAGGCATTCTTCGAGGCGACGGGCAGCCTGAATCTCCGTCGAATGCCGAGGCGATCCGGGAGGCGCACAACCAAGGAGCCCTAGCGGCCTATGCTCATCTCGACTCGATGGGCGGCTTCATCTCGAGCGAGGAGTTGCCGATCGACGCAGCTTTAGGACTAGTCGACGCCGGGGAGGTGATGGGAGGCGGAGGAGGCTACACCTACTGGTATGCCCTCCTCAATTGCGGCATCCGTATTGGCGCGACGGCAGGCCCAGACTGGGACCTGGAAGATTGCTGCCGAGTGTACGTCAACATGGGGGGGACTGACTTCACCGAGGGAAACTGGCTCGAAGAGCTGCGGAACCATCACACCTTTGTTACTACTGGTCCGATGTTGTTCCTGACAGTGAACGGCCAAGGTCCTGGTTCCGTCGTTTCCAATGGCGAGGCCCAGACGCTGAAGATCAATTCACAGGCTCTCTCGGCCTATCCTCTGGAGAAACTCGAACTCATCGTTAATGGTCGAGTGGTTGCGACCGAGGAGCCCCAAGCAGATGGAAAGGCGATACAACTTGAAACAACCTATCGCCCGGAAAGCAACGGCTGGATCGCTGCGCGATGCTTTGGTGAAGGAAATGCCCATACAAGCGCGGTTTATATAGAACTCGACGACCAGCCCGTTCAAGCTGTGGAAGACGCCAAGCTCTTACGGGGTTTCGCAATGAAAGCCCTGCAACGGGCCGAGAAGAGCCGCTACTATCCCACTCCCGCAGCCAAGCAAAAAGTTCTTGCAATATTTCGCGAAGGAACAGCCTTCTACGACAAGATTATCGAGAGAGGCCCCCCGGAAACCCACCCCAAACAAGAATAACCGGGGGAGATGCTCCACCGAGCTTCTCGAACGAGTTCTTGGGGAAGACCGCAACTCTTTACGGAACACCTGAATTGCAGTCAGGTGACTACATTCCCTAAGTCATGCTCCTAAATGACTTTACGGAGACAGCAAAGTGCCGCTTGCCACCAGACTTGTCGGTACAATTGTCGTCGAATCTTATCAGTTGGCAAGAATTGGCACTCCTCTATGGCTGAGCGACTTCTCCTTTCAGAATGCCGAGGCCAATCTTTTGTTGATCAATGCGCATTGCCGCACAACTGGCTCGATCAGGGCCGT
>CAXMSB010000371.1:0-8949 GCA_964195615.1 uncultured Granulosicoccus sp.
TGGCTAAGCGGTCACGGAAAGAACTTTACTTGCCTGCGAAGACAGCGACGTTGTCGGGCTCACGCCCGATGAGTGGCGAAGTTGTCGTGTGCAGACGAGAGAAGCCAATCGGAAAGCCGGATGCGAGAAATCCGCACGTCCGGTTTGATGAGGGGGAGTGTGGAAACGGAGCATGGTCTGGCTAGTGAGGCACCGGCAAACGAAAGGGCCGGAAACAGATAGGCCAAACCTAAACCACCGCGCCACCTCCCTACTCTACATCTGACCTCCGCAGGAAACGGAAGTTGGCTATCCGTCACAGGAGTGACACTCCTGAGCCACTTCACTAATCAATGGCCCAGAGCGAATCTCAGACCAGAATCTGCCTCTCGAACCCACCGGGACTTCCGTAACAAATGATTCGAACCCAGCGTTGAAACGCTTGCTAATCCGAGCCAGGTCGAAGCAAATCTTCCGCCGTCAGGATGCTCTGGGCGACGTCGCGCAGCTTGCGGTTTCCGTCGCGGGCCGTTTTGTTCAGTCGGCGGTACGCTTCGTCTTCGGAAAGCTCCGCACGTTGCATCAAGATGCCTTTGGCACGTTCGATAAGCTTGCGGTCTTCCATGGCCTGCCGCAAGTCGTCGGCCTCGCGGCGCAGGTCTTGAAACTGATCGAACCGACTCATGACGATCGAGATCGCCGTTTCCAAGTCCTGCTGCCCGATCGGTTTCACCAGGTAGGCCAGCACGTGACTCTCGCCCGCGCGGGAGAGCAACTCCTGATCGTGGTAGGCGGAGACAAGGATGATCGGGATCGGGCTGTCCTTGCATATTTCGACGGCGGCATCGATGCCGTCGATTTCGGGCATCTTGATGTCGGTGATCACCAGATCGGGCTGTGCGGTACGCGCCTGCTCGACGAGCTCGCGCCCGGTGGTTGCCACGCCGACGACCTGATGTCCCAGCACCGAGAGCGTCTCCTGCAGATAGTCGCGGAGGTCGGCTTCGTCGTCGGCGATCACGATTTTTAGCGAGCGACTCATGTTGGACTCTTTGGCAAGGTGATCAAAATTTCAACTCCGCTCGGAGGTTGGCCCACGGAGATCTGGCCGCCGTGGGCTTCGACAATGCGTCGGCTGATTGCCATCCCCAAACCACTTCCGCGAGTTTTTCGGGTGAAAAAGGCTTCAAAAATCCGCTCCCTTTCTTCGGTCGTGAGCGGCGGGCCATCGTTCGATATGGTCATACACACCGCCTGCGTCTCGCCCGTACCCGCCTCGGAAAACAAAACGGCAATTGTTCCCGAGTCGTCACAGGCGCTCACGCTATTCTCCAGGACGTTGCGAACGACCTGCTCGACGCGGAACGGATCGACCTCGCACACCAAGTCCACGTCGCTCGCTTCCACTTGCAGCCGAATCTTCCGCCCCACCCTCTCAGATTCTAGGTGCTCCCATGCCTGGTACAAGACATCTTTCAGATTGCAGGGTTGCCGTTCTAAGGTGATGGGCGCCGCATATTCCCGCACGTGTTCGTAGAGACGCAACAACTGACGCTGCGCCACCTGGATTCGATCGATCAAATCGACCGAGTCGGGCTGGTCCTGCACGCGTCGAGCCAACATCTCCAGGCAGCCCTGGCTGCGGGCCAGCGCGTTCCGACTTTCGTGTGCCAGGCCCGTGCTAACCTGGCCAATCGCGGCCAGCCGCTCGGCGAGCAACGCACGTTCCTCTGCCCGCTTGTGCTCGGTGATGTCCTGGCCCACGGCGATGATCCCGACCGGCTTTCCGTGGTCATCCACGAGCCGAGTGAGATTCCAGAGCAACAGGGGATGTCGGTCGTCGGCGGCGCAGACGGGGCTTTCAAAACTCTCGTTCGCCGGATCTCCGGGCAGAGACCGCTCGGCCGCCGCGAACCGTTCCCGGGAAGCCTCGGGGACGAACCGCTCGTAGTAGTTCTCTCCCAAAACGTCTTCGCGGCGCGCAGCGTGAATACGTTCTGCCTCGTCATTGAACTCCAAGATGCGATGATCGGGCGAAAGATAAACAATCGCGTTGCCGGCCGTCTGAACCAGCGACCGATACCGATGCTCGCTATCCCGCAGCGCCAGAGTCATCTGCTCGGCCAGACGTAGCGCCCTCGAACGACCGGTGGAAAGCATGGCCGACAGACTCACAAACAACCCCACGATCAACGTCAAACCCAGTAGCAGCAGCCAGCGAGTATTGTGATAGGGCCCGTAGGCCTCGGCGTAGTCCATCTCGGTGGCCATGGCAAAGCGAAGCTCGTCGTCCCACGTCCACGCGCCGACGACCTCGACGCCCCGGTAGTCGCGGTAACCGTCGACGTCGACGCCCGACTCGCCCGCCACGGCCGCGGTCGCCATGCGGGTTAGCGGCTGCTCGCTGCGTGGCGTCTCGGGGACATAACCCTGGACCATGTTGTCGCCCGGGTCGCGGATTTCCAGCGTCAGCAGTTCGTGCTGCCCCGGGGCCAGAAGGCCGATTTCCTGAAGCTGCTCGTGAAACAGGCTTTCGGTGAGCAGCTTGCCACTGCGATCGAATCCGTAGGTGTCGCCGGTTCGGCCGATGCGACCCAGGCCTGCTATCCGGTTGAAATCCCGAGCCGGAACGATGCGAAACGTCAAAGCCGCCACGACGGCGCCACTGGCATCTCGCACGGGGGTAGCCACGAACATCGTCGGCTGTCCTTCGACCAGCTTGCCAGTCGCATCGGGCAGCGGAACGTCGGAATACATCGGACGACTCAAGAGCGTCTGTCCCGCAAAAACCTTGGCGAGAGTATCTCCCTGTTCGACGAGCAAGTTGGTTGAGCCGACGTTTGAGTCGCGCATTGAAGCAAGGCTAATGTTGTCGGGTGCGATGACAAAGATGCCGATGTAACCGCGTTCTTCGAGGATCGGCCGAAGCACGCTGCGCAATTGTTCTTGGGCGGGGCTGGCCAACAGACTCGCACGGTCACGCGGTTCGCGGAGCAGCGTCTCGACATTGTCCATCACGTCGGTCGAGGATGCCCAAGTCTGGGCGTCTTCCTTGTACATGACGACCAAATGGCGCATGGCCTCCTCAGAGGTATTCAGCACCGCGGTCAAAATGCTGGCGACATCGCGCCGCGATTGGGCTTCGATCTTATCGAGGACCAGCCAAGCAAACACTCCGGCAAAGAGAGTAAAGAGAATCGCCGTGACCCAACCCACGGGGCGAAGCCAGGGCTGGCGGGCTGCGGCAGAGTGATTCGCTGACGGATCGATGTGCATCATCCTTATTCTTGCGACTTGTGCCCAGTCACGGAACTTGGCGGCCTCTCGGCGGGGCGTTTCTCTTGGCATCCAGAAGCAGTCGGTTCGCATACCGATCAATCCACGGCACCGACGCATTGGCGAGCAGCACCGCTAACACGACACCGTCGGGATAAGGCGTGTAAAAGCGAACCAACATAGTATACAGCGCTGCCAACAGCGCGTAGACGATGCGGCCGCCGGGTGTAAATGGTGAAGTAACCGGATCGGTCAGCATGAAAAACGCCGCGAACAGCGAACCGCCCCCCAGCAAGTGGACCAACGGGTTTCCGGCCAGCCAGGGCGCGTGGCCGGCCATTCGGTCGCCCGCCGGAAGCAGCAGGGCCAAGAGCGAAAGCATCGCCAGATAGCAGAGCGGGATTCGCCAATCGATTGTTTTCAGCACCAGCAGGACAACGCCGCCGAGCAGAACCGCCAGCGGCATTGCCTGGCCGAGCGTGCCGGCGTGGTGACCCGAGATCAAGTCGGTAATTGCGGGGGCGACCGAGTCGATTTCCTTGGCGAGTGCCGTTGCCGAGGTCACGCCATCCACCGTCCAACGCGGCGCGAAAAAATAGACAGGCAGCAGGCCCATCATCAAGGCGCGGGCCAGCGCAGCGGGGTTAAACGGGTTCTGCCCCAATCCGCCGAACAAATGCTTCCCCAGCGTGATCGTAATCATGCCACCCAAAGCGGCGATCCACCAAGGAGCGTTTCCAGGCAGCAGGCAAGCAAAGATCGCGCCGGCAAGCACCGCGCTGCCGTCGAGGGCTCGTCGACGATCGCACAAAACATCCGCCGCGCACGCGGCGACCACCGCCGACACAATCAGCACCAGCGCGTGAACCCCGTAGAGCCAAACCGCCCCGGCCAATACCGGCGCCAACGCCACGGTCGCTTGAATCATCAGCGCGCGGGTGGTCGAGCCACTGTGGATGTAGGGACCAGTATTCATAGAAACACGACCGGCAGCAGGGTGTAATAGAGCACTGCAACACTCACCAGACGCGCCGACATCAGTCGCGTCTGCGAGGGCAGAACTTCGTTGTTGAGGCGATCTTCCAATCCTTCCATGAGTGCCGATACGGCAAGCCACAGCAAGGCCGCGCGAAGCACATCCGCCGGGCCCTCGTAAATGGGAATCGCCAGCAAGAGCGCCACCGGGGCGTAGCGGGGAACCAGCAGGCAGGCGGTAATCGCAGCGACGGGCGTTGCGAACCGGCCGAGGGGCAGCTCGTGGGCAGCAAGAGCGACCGCCGGGGCCAAAGCCGCCAGCCACCACCACCGCGGACGCGTCAGAAAGAGCCCCAAAGCCACGGCCAGAAACACAGCATCGTAGGGTCTCATTTCGCATCTCCGACAACGGGGACAACCGAATCCACGCTGCATGTTCCTCTGAAATGACTCTCAGCAAGCATTGCCGCCTCACTCGTATTCTGAATGCGTGGTCAGCTTATGGTGAAGAATAAGAGATGTGGCGCTCCAGATACAGTCTGATTACCGCAACGGGGAAAATCCAATCGCTTACGAACGATTTCTCGAATTTACAGTTCTCCTGCCGCCGACGCCTTGCGAATTCCCCGGGTCGTTTGCTAGAAAGAGGGTCGAGATTTCGAGTTCAAGTCCCACAGGGGGCAGGGTCTTCTCACTCGGCACAGCGGCATGTAGGAAGCGTCGCCGACGGCGATCTACATGCCCAGTTCCACGCTCGCCGTCGGAGACGCCTCCCACCCATAGATTGGTGAAGACACAGTGCCAGATAACTACGATGCGGTGCTGTTGGTTTCGTTCGGTGGACCCGAAGGTCCCGACGACGTTTTGCCCTTCCTGGAGAACGTCCTCCGCGGAAAGAATGTGCCCCGCGAGCGGATGCTCGAAGTCGCCGAGCACTATCGGCATTTTGGCGGCGTGAGCCCGCTTAACGAACAGAATCGCCAACTCATCGCCGCCCTGCAGGCCGAGTTGGCCGAGCACGGGCCGCCGCTGCCGATTTATTGGGGCAATCGAAATTGGCAGCCGCTGCTGACCGACACGCTACGACAGATGGCCGACGACGGCGTGCGACGCGCCCTGGCACTGTTCACCAGCGCATTCAGCTCCTACTCCGGCTGTCGCCAGTACCACGAGGACATCGCTCGCGCCCAGGCCGAGGTCGGCGCCACCGCCCCCGCGATCGACAAGCTGCGGATGTTTTTCAATCACCCGGGGTTCATCGAACCGCAAATCGAAGCGGTGGCCGAGTGTTTGTCGCGTGTCCCAGGCGATCGTCGCCAGCAAACCTTGTTATTCTTCTCGGCCCACAGCATCCCGCTCTCGATGGCCGACAACTGCCGCTACGTCGAGCAACTCACCGAGGCCAGCCAACTGGTGGCCGAGGGTGCGGGACACGAGCGGTGGGAAGTGGTTTACCAAAGCCGGAGCGGCCCGCCGCATCAGCCATGGCTCGAGCCCGACGTCTGCGACCGCATCCAGCAGTTGCACGCCGCCGGCGAAGTGCAGGATGTTGTGCTGCTACCGATCGGTTTTGTCTCCGACCATCTGGAAGTGCTCTACGACCTAGACACCGAAGCAAAGGATCTTTGCGACAGGCTGGGGGTCGCCATGCACCGCGCCCCGACGGTCGGCAAGCATCCTCGCTTCGTCCGCATGATCCGCGAACTGATCGCCGAGCGAGTGAGCGGTTCCACAGAAAAACCGGCCCTCGGCACGCTCGGCCCCAGCCACGACGTGTGCCCCGACGATTGCTGTCTCTATTCACCCTCGCGACCACCTACTGCTTCATGAACTTGCCATCAGATCAGAACTTGCGCCCCTTGGGCTCCAGCGGCCTGCAAGTCGCGCCCGTCTCGCTTGGCACCTGGCCGATGGCCGGCGTCGCCGCGCTCGACGTGAACGACGCCGACAGCCTGGACACGATTCGCGCCTGTTTTGATCTAGGCATCAATTTCATCGACACCGCCTACTGCTACGGCCCCAACGGCGAGAGCGAAAACCTGTTGCGACAGGCCCTCGCCGAGCGGCGCGACGAGATTGTGCTCGCCACCAAGTGCGGCATCCACTACGACGCCGCCGGCCAGCAGACGCAGGACGCCCGACCCGAGACGATCCGCGGCGAATGCGAAGAGAGCCTCCGCCGCCTCGGTACCGATCGCGTGGAGCTCTACTATCTGCACTCGCCCGATCCCGCGGTGCCGATTGCCGAGTCGGCCGGCGCGATTCGTGATCTCATCTCCGCCGGCAAGGTCCGCTTCGCCGGCGCGTCGAATTGCCAACTCGAAGAGTTGCAGCAGTTCCAAACCGTCTGCCCGCTCACCGCGGTGCAACTGCCGTACAACATGCTGCAGCGCGACATCGAGCAGCAAACGGTCCCCTGGTGCCGCGAACAAAACATCTCGGTCGTCGTCTACTGGGCCCTCATGAAAGGCCTCTTGGCCGGCCGACTCACCAGCCACGATCAACTCGCCGCGGACGACTCCCGCCGCAACTACCCGATGTACCAGGGCCAGGAGTGGGAAAAGACCCAGGCGTTCGTCGCCCAGCTCCGCGAGGTGGCCGAAGCGTGCGACCGCACCGTCGCTCAAGTGGTCGTCAACTGGACAATCCACCAACCGGGCATCACGGTCGCTTTGTGCGGCGCAAGACGCCCCTGGCAAATCAAAGAAACCGCCGCCGCGATGCACTGGCAACTCACATCCGAGCAAAACGAAAAAATCGCCGCCGCAATCGCCGCTCGTGGCAAAGCCGCCGCGAAGCGGTTGTTTCAGTAATCCGGAGTACCGAACCCCAGCCGGTGACGCCATGAAGTTTGTCCTACGTATCGTTTTGGTTCTCGTCGCCCTCGTGCCGCTTGCCGGCGTGGCGTCGGCACAGACCGAGAGCGATCACTACCCCCTGCGGTACGATCTCTCGTTGAAGCCGGAGGAGGGCCGCGCCGAGGTGGCGCTGACGCTCGGCGAGGGGGCGACCAAGAATATCTGGTCGCTGCGGCTGCACGTCGATCCGCAGCGCCACACTGGTTTCGAGGCCGATGGCAAGCTTGAAGTCGACGGCCAATACGTTACCTGGTCGCCGCCTGACGAGGGGGGACGATTGTCGTTTCACTTGCCAGTGAGCAACCGCCGCTCCAACGGCCGCTTTGATGCACGCATGACCGACGCCTGGGCCCTGTTTCGCGGGGACGATCTCTTTCCGCCCGCCCAAACCGAGCAACGCGACGAGGCCGAGGCCGACGCCACGCTGCACGTAGATCTACCCGAGGGTTGGTCCTTTGTCTCGGCCTATCCCGAGATCAAAGAAAACGTCTACCAGATCGAGCACGCGCATCGGAGCTTCGATCGACCCACCGGTTGGATGGCTGCCGGACATCTGGGAGTGCGTCGGGAAAAGATTGCCGGCGTGCAGGTGACCGTGGCCGGACCAATGGACCAGGGCGTGCGGCGGCTAGAGATCCTGGCGATGCTCAACTGGAACCTGCCCCGGTTCCGCCCCATCATACCCGACATGCCCGAGCGTCTGCTCATCGTTAGTGCCGGCGACCCAATGTGGCGCGGCGGACTTTCCGGCCCTAATTCCCTGTTTCTGCATGCCGACCGCCCGCTGGTGAGCGAGAACGGAACCAGCACGCTGATCCATGAACTCATGCACGTCGCGAACCGGCTCAAAGCCGATAAGGGCGGCGACTGGATCGTCGAAGGCATCGCCGAATACTACTCTCTGAAAATCATGTGGCGTTCCGGCACCATCACCAACCGACGTTATCAGCAGGCCTTCAAGAAACTCGAAAAGTGGGGCCGCGAGGCCGAACGTCTCGACGTCGAACGTTCCAGCGGCCCCGTGACGGCTCGGGCCGTGGGAGTCCTGCGCAAGCTGGACCGCGAAATCCATACCAAGACCAAGCGAGAAAAGAGTCTCGACGACGTCGTCGAGCGGCTGACTATCTTGCAACAGAAACTGAGCCTCGAGCGGTTCAGACAGGCCGTGGTCAAAGTAATGGGCGAATCGGCGGACGCGCTAACCGACGAGCAGCTTGGCTTCGACGCCGACGATCACACTCCGTGAGCCGTAGGCGCTAGCCTCGGGTGAACTCGGAGGCAACGGTTTATCCCTCCGCTACCCGTGGCTAGCGCCAGCGGCTCATGCGGACGGCGTGTTGACATTCTACCTCATCTGGGAAATGCCGATTGTGACGGAACTCCCGTCGCGGCCCGCTGCGAACTAGCCATTCTCGGCGAGAATCCTCGAACTCTTCTGAGTGCCCCCAACTAAAATCGAGGTTACGCGACGCCTTTCTCGATTCGGTTCCGAATCCGGGTCGCGTGTGACAGAAATCTTTTCACCATTCCAATCAGTCTGCCCCAAAGCAGACACCGGAGGAGTCTAATGAGTTGTTCGTCCTTTGCTCACCTACTTGTGAGCCGGCTTCGTCTGTCCTCGATTCGAGGCGCCATCATTCTTTCTTTCGTCGCGGCATTGCTAGCCGCCCATGCCGACAGGGCTTCGGCCTCGCTCGTTGGTGATCTGGTCCACGGCGAGATGCTCTTCAAGGATTTCCCTGGTCTGGGCAATATGTTCGACCCGGCCCCCAAGCCAGGTTGCATGGAGTGTACCGTGCCCGATTTTCCGGAGTCCTCCGGTCTTCAACCTTTTGCGATGGTGCTGGAACCCGACCTCGGA
>CAXMSB010000372.1:0-3468 GCA_964195615.1 uncultured Granulosicoccus sp.
ACCTTTCCTTGACCGCGGAGTTCATTGATAAAACTTGCATCCGTGCTCCTCCCTTCGATGACATTGAATGTCGGCACGACGTGCTGCCGAAATGCGTCGGTCACGCCGGGATCGTCACTGTGTCCGTACATGACCGTGTACTGAGCAGATGCCTGTCCCGACGCAACGCCGGCGGCCAAAGACATGATGAGAAAGATTCGAAACATTGTGTGACCAATGGCCTCCCTATGTTCAGGAGATCGGAACCGATCTTAAGGATGAGTGTTTAACCGGGCTTTCCCATTGGGGCAGACCAGTAAACCGATTAGTGGGTCGACACCTCCCTATTTTAATTACGGATAATCCCTCAAGCGAGCAAAAACTCGGGGCTTCTATCACCTGAATCGAGACCCAAAATAGACCGGGACCGCTGATGACACTTGGTCCAATTGTTCTGATTATCTCAACGCCCCTGGAATAGGAGGCCTGGGATTGCGACGAGACGACGGGATCGGCACAGTCCGGAGGGGGTTGTGCGTAAGCGGCAAGACGCAGATGCGATGCTCAACGCTGGAAACGACCTGGCACCTCAGGGCAACTGTCTTCGGTCGCCCGCACCGAAGCAACTAAGCACGCTGGAAACTGCACGGGATTCTTCAGCGCCCGAGAAACTGCATCGACCGAAGTAGGAGGAAAAAGGGTCAGAACGTCCCTTAGTCTGCCCTGCTGCCAGACTGTTGCCCCGAACCCTCTGGGTTGAGTAAACTGGTGGGCATCGCACCCACTCAGCGATTGCGGGGAGGACTCTTCTGTGGTTTCGTGTCGTACTCTACTGCTGACCTGTGTCGTTGCCAACGTATGGGCGCACAACATCGCGGCAACCGAGATTGTCCTCCAGAATGATTCGCTTGGGTCGGCCTCCCAGGGCACTCCGTTGTTGGCCTTCCTCCAGGGCGAGAGGGCAGCCAATTGGCATACGGCACCACTGGCCGGCACCATCGTTGGCGTTCAAGTGGTTTGGGGGACATTGTTTGGCGGAGGTTCCGACTCCACCGAATTCGCCATCCACATCTACGACGGCGGGACCTTTCCCGACCCTGCGGCTGGTGCACCGTTGGCCACGATCAGCACGCCGGTGTTGACCGACGGCACCTCCTCGGGAACGATTAACGAATTCCGGTTTCTTGATCCGCCAACCGACGGGACACCGCTCTCCGTATCAGTCTCCAAGGACCAAGACTTCATCGTGGCCCTCGAGTTCTTTAACACGAACGACGGCCAGTCGTTCGCCCCGAGTGTTAAGTACGACGGCGAGACTTGCGCGGGAGGAACCAGTACGGCCTTTGCCATTCCAGGTGGCTGGGCCGACGCATGCCTGTTGGGCGTGCCGGGCAATCTCGGCATACGCGCCATCTTGGATGTGACGCTGACCCCCGGCGATTTTGATGTCGACGGCGACGTAGATGGCGACGACTTTCTCCTCTGGCAAAGCGACCCGAGTGTGGGTTCCCTGGCCGATTGGGAAGAGAACTATGGCACAGTCGCTACGCTCTCGGCAACTGCGGCAGCCGTGCCAGAGCCCACCACCACCGCCTTAGCCCTAGTCGCACTTTGCCTGGCAATGGGCAGACGGCGGGCTTTCTAAGGTGGCGACTCGGGTTGCCTCGGGGAGTGTCGGCCACGTCTCGATCATCTCGGCCAGATCGGGTAAGATCGGATTCTCAATTCACCTAGAGCGGTCGTCGCTTAACTGTAGCGGGTCTTTCGTCGATTGAGACTACGAAATACGTGGAAACGACCGCTACACGTATGTGCATCATGCACTAGCAAGGAGAAGAAACTATGAAAGCCGATGAAGGCAGTGGCAGAGGCGTTACCAATCGCGACCAAGTAGCCATCGAGTGCCTCCAGGGCATACTTGCCAATCATGAGCTCACGCACAAGGGACACTCTGCTGCTGGCGGCCCCCGCAGGGCAGCCGAGATGGCCTACGAGTACGCCGACGCTTTGATTGAGATATCGCAGAAAGAGTCGTGATTGCCCGACGCGACAGCGCGCCACAACTTACCAGCGGTCGGGTTCCGAGCGTTCCCCGGGCAGCCACGTCCGAGGAACGCGACGCTTTCGCGTGACGCACCTCAGACGCCTGCCACTTAGGGTGCCGTCCCCCCTCTCCTCGTCACCTGCCATCCCCGTAAGGATTGCTGGCAACGAGCGGCATGAATCGTGCTTCGTCGGTTGGCCGCTTGGTGTGAATGTATTTTCCGCGCACTGATTTCCGGTGATTCGTGCCAGAATATCTACTGTTGCGGCTCGCTTATTTGGTTGGCCGATTGCTCTTTCAACGCGGCCGCTTCGCGTGCCAATTTGAATTCCGGCCCCGGCGCGTAGTACTGCACGTCGTCCTGAAGGTAGTAGGGACTGGGCAGCGTCTGACCGGCGATGTCCATTTGGCAACCGGTGGCTGCCAGCGACAGCAGCATCAGCAGGCCGCCCATCGCGGTCGTGCGACGCGTGCGCCCGCCGGTTCGGTGTTGGGAATTCTTAGGCATGGCAGACAGATCTCTCACAATGTTGGCTCCTGGCGGAGGTCTCGCATCCACACCGACGCAACTGCCGGTGAGCACAATCGTTATCGTCCTCATAACCGGCAAACTTTTACACTGTCTTGGAAAAAAGCCTCGCGAGCATTGCTAGCGGTCCCGATGGCTGCGTTGAGCTGATTGGTCTTCAGCGCCAGAAGCCCTGTTTCCAGGCAGTTGGGAAGGGAAATCGTATTTCTCAGCCGCAATTGCTAGAATGGCAGCAGGGGCTGCGGGGACGGTCGGGAACTGAGAACCAAACAGAGGAGGGCAATCTGGTGACAGCATTCGTTCTACGAACCAGTCGACTGGCGGCCAGCGGCTGGGCGGCATCGGCTGTAGCGCTGCTCTCCGCGTCGGCGATGGCACAGGCGCCGATTCCCGGCCTGGGCGGGGCGGCTCCGTTCGGCCGCGATACGATTCCTTCTCAGTCCTACTACTCGGGCATCGAAGAGCTCTATCAGGGCGAGTATCGGGATGCCGAGCGAGCGTTCACGTACGAACTGAGAGGGTCGGTCAAGATCGGCGTCACCACGCGCTGGATCGATGCGATCTGCTATCACACGATGCTGGGCGAGACGTACTACCAGCAGGGGCGACCTGCCGAGGCGCTCGATCAGTTCACTCAAGCATGCGCCATGTATTTGCAGTACCCCAAGTGGATGCTGCAAGTGAAATTCGAGAATCCCCGTCCCGACGCCAACCGCCTCCGCACGGCGATTCCCTGGGGCGCCAGCGGACGACAGTTCACGCTGGGCAAGTTTGCCAATCAGATGCAGATCCTGCAGGGCGAGCTATTCAGCGGCAATCAGGCCGTGCAGCGCGGCGGCGTGGTGCGACAAGCACAGTACTGGCGGGTGAACGTCGTGGAGATCGTCCGCACGATCGCCTTGGCAATTCGCCGCCG
>CAXMSB010000373.1:0-2115 GCA_964195615.1 uncultured Granulosicoccus sp.
TCTGCTCGTGCGGCGCGTCATCGCGAGAAGGCAAAGCCGAAAGCGATAACGTCGTTGGCTATTGCGACGCTGCCAACCGAGCAGAAGCAGAAAGATTGCCAGTTGGCGCTGATGATTTTGCTTGGACTTACGATGTGTGCCCTAGAACCACGGAATGTGTCAATAACTTTGAGACAGCTACCGTTCGAATTTAGTGTAGCGCCGTCATAGTCGATTGCCCTTTTGGTCGTTCATCGGGGGCCAGCCCCCGGACCCCCGGGATTTTTTCAGGCATGGCTCGGGTGTTCAAAGGGGGTTGCTGGTTGAAGGCGTGTTGGTTAGTTTCAACCTCGTCTGGTGAAACGAAGTCGGGCTCTGCGGGGACGCAACTCGATGAGGGATAGCCAGATCGAGGGTGCGTCAAAGGCGCATCAGGCTTCTGGGGACAATGCAGCTCCGGAAGCCTTTTTTTGTGCGCATGATCGTTCGTGTCGTCGCGCGGAGGATTGATCCAGACTGCCGTAGGTACGGCCTGCGGTTTGGGACAGCCTTGCACGAATCGCTGCGGATGTTTCGCATAGGCCGCCTGCAATACGTTGGCGCGATCCGCGATGACTTTTTCAGCTTCGCCGTAGTGCAACATGGCGGGTGTCAAGAGCCCGATTCCCGAGTGGTAGTGTTCGTCGTTGTACCAGCCGAAAAACGAACGGCAATGGCCCAGCGCATCTTCGTAGCCACCAAAGCGATCCGGGAATTCCGGTCGGTACTTCATCGTCTTGAACTGACTTTCGGAAAATGGATTGTCGTTCGATACGTGCGGGCGACTATGCGACTTGGTCACACCCAAGGAGGCCAACAACTGCGCCACGTTGTGCGATGCCATCGAGGGTCCCCGATCGCTGTGGATCGTGAGCTGATCTTCCGAAACACTCTGCCCAGCCACCGTCTGGCGAATCAATCGAGATGCCAGGTCGGCGCTCTCGCGATGCGCCAGCATCCAGCCCACCACGTAGCGGCTGTAAATGTCGAGGATCACGTAGAGGTGGTAATAGGTCCATTTTTGCGGGCCCAACAGCTTGGTGATGTCCCACGACCAGACCTGATTCGGCCCGGTGGCCAGCAATTCTGGCTTCTGGTAGTTGGGATGCCGCAGTTGATTGCGACGTTCCCGCGCAGCCTGGTCTTCACCCAGTAGCCGATACATCGTGCGCACGCTGCAGAGATATCGGCCTTCGTCCAAGAGCGTCGCATACACCTCGCGCGGCGCCTGGTCGATGAATCGATCTGAGTACAACGTGTCTCGCACCTCTTGCCGCTGCTCACACGAGAGCGCTCGCACAGAACAAGGCCGCTGCGGTTGACAATCTCTCGAACGACGACGATACAGCGTCGCCCGTGACACGCCCAGCGCCTGGCAGGCACGCTCGACACCAACATCCTTCCCCAAGGTTTCGGCGGCATCAATCATTCGTTCTCTCCTGCGTCGGGGCTCGCCAGCGGAGGGCTCTTCAGGGGAATGGCCAACATCTCGGAGACTTTTTTTTGAACCTCGATAATCGTCTCGGCCTGCCGAAGACGTTCGGTGAGACGCTGATTCTCACGGCGCAGTTTGACAAGCTCCGTGGCCAGCTGATCTTTCCGTTTGGCTTTGCGGCCACGCCGCTTGGGCTCCAGACCCGCCAGCGAACCCTCGTCCCGTTGACGACGCCAGGTCGTCAAATGAGACGAATAGAGCCCCTCGCGGCGCAGCAACTCGCCCAGCTCACCGGGGCCGGTCAAGCGGTCCGCTTCCTCCAGAATCCGTAACTTGTACGCCGCCTCAAACCGCCGACGCTGAGCTTTTTCAGGAACCTCGGGTGTCCCACCACCGGCTCCGGCCGACACTTCCTGTGCATGATCCATCCAAAAATACCTCCTTGCCCTCTACAGTAATAAACCAGGAGGTAGTTGTCTCACTCATATTGGCACAGAGGGGCAGACGAAGCAGGAACGTAAGCGAGTGACAAAGCTGCGACGTCAACGTCTTGAACGAGCGCAATATGAAGCAGATCGAGCAGCTCGACAATATCATGCGGTGGAGCCGGAAAACCGTTTGGTGGCGCGGCAACTGGAACGTTCTTGGGAAGAGACGCTACA
>CAXMSB010000374.1:0-2867 GCA_964195615.1 uncultured Granulosicoccus sp.
AATTATCTTTGCCGCGCGACGGGACGATCCACCCTACCGACAACGACTATGCCCCGCTCGTCTCGATGGTTAGTGATGCGCAAGAATCCGGTATCTTCGACCTCAAAGACGCGGTCGCCACGAGCCTCGTCCGAGATCGGCTCCACGCCATCGGCGTCGTTGTTGCTCGCGTGCGCAAGGCACTGGCAGATGTCGAAGATCCACACTGTGCCGTACAACCTAGAACGACAACGCCTGCACCAGGTCCTGCCCCCGGTATCCGAGCGATGAAATCGGCGCTCGCCACTCTCCAGGTATTGCTGGCTGCTTGTTTCTTCGTGGTACTTGATTGGCCGCTGGGACTCGAAACCGCAATGATGCTGGTAATGATTCTTGCCTACATGAATGCTCAGATGCCGGTAGCACTCTTGACTCGACCAATCCTTAAGAGCGTCGCGATCGCGTTGCCCCTTGCCGCCTTGTTCCACTTTGTGGTCATGCCCCGTGTCGACAGCTTTATGGAGCTGACGCCATGGCTTGCTTTGCTGTTTTTTCCTCTGCTGTACGGTGTTGCCAGCCACAATCCAACCAAAAGCCTGGCGGCAAACCTCTCGGTACTTCTGGTTAACGCACTGATTTCCGTTTCGACAACTCCTCCGAGTTACGACTTTGCTTCTTTTGCCAATGCGTACCTGGGCATGAGCGGCGGCTTTGGCGTCGTGCTACTTTTGGCATACCTGTTCGAGACTAGAAGCCCACGCCACGGATTGCACCAGCTCCTTTCGGCCATGCTGTCCGAGGCAGCCGACTACCTAGAAACACTAGGCGATCATCCACACTCGACGCCAGAGCGAGCGGAGTTTACCGACGCGCACAACAAACGGTCGCTCAGATCGTTAGGGAAGATGAAAAAACTATCTGCGTTAATCGATTCCCGGCAGGACCCGAGATTGAGTCGTGGCCAACTGGAAAGTGTGCTGCAGACCGTTGAAGTCCTCGTGCTGAAACTGCTCTCGTCGTCCGAGCCACAAGCCGACAAGCTGAACGGGGCCGTCAAGCGAACACGTGATTGGTGCGTCGAATCGCTCACCGCGACGGAAAACGCCCTTGGAGCATGCCAGCCGATCTCAATCAACCCGCCGAGCAACCGACTATTTGACGACATGGAGTCAACCGCTTTGCGAGTCTGGCAATCAAGCAGTTCCAGCCAAGAGCCCAGCGACGCTGCACGCGGTTTGGCGACCTTAACGCAGTATTACCGCTCACTCGCCGCTGCTATTTCGGATTGCCAGCGCGAGCTAAATACGGTCGACTGGAAGCGGTGGAACCAAAGCTTTTTCTAGCGAAGGCGATCGGAACGTCGTGTCACACGAAAGTGGGTAGTGCATGTCCGAATATCAAATCCTCACCGTTTTAGCCGCATTCGCCTTCTTGTACAGCATCGTCGCGTCACGACTCGGGCGGTCGCCGATCAACGGTGCACTGGTTTACGTAGCAGTCGGATTGCTGTGTGGGCCAGCAGTTTTAAGACTGATCGACCTCAACGTGGATGCCGAGGGGATTAGCTGGCTGGCCGAAATCACTTTGGCGGTCGTACTGTTCACGGACTCGACCAACGCAAATCTGAAGGTTCTACGCAAAATCCAGGCCATTCCTGTTCGCCTCCTATTGATCGGTTTACCCTTCACCATCCTCCTTGGATTCGGCTTCGGCGTGCTCCTCTTTTCCGAACTCGCCCTATTCGAAGTCGCCTTGTTGGCCACGATGCTCGCGCCCACGGATGCCGCTTTGGGCAAGGCGGTTGTCACGAATGAATCCGTCCCCAGTTCCGTACGCGAAAGCCTCAACGTCGAAAGCGGCCTTAACGACGGCATTTGCGTACCGGTGCTGCTGCTCTTCTTGGCATTAGCCTCAGGCCAAGCTACTGACGGGGATACGCTCGGCCTGGCTTCTCGCCTTCTCGTTCAGGTAATCGGGATTGGCGCGGTGGTCGGATTGGCGCTTGGTGTCGCAGGCAGTGTCGCTCTTCGATTCTGTTTTCTTCGAAGTTGGATCGGCGGTACCTGGATGCAGATCCCGGTCGTCGCGCTGGCCTTGCTCTGTTTCGGCCTGGCCCAATTTCTGGGTGGCAGCGGCTTTATCGCTTCCTTTGTGGGCGGGATGACCTTTGGTGCAATCATTAAGAAACACAGAGAAACCGTCCTTGAGGCTGCCGAAGGAAGTGGCGACGTTCTCGCCCTGCTCACCTGGTTCACGTTTGGAACACTACTGTTTGTTCCTCCCTTTATGAATCTCAGCTGGCAGGTCTTCGCTTATGCCGTCGCCAGCTTAACCGTGATCCGGATGGTTCCAGTGTTTCTCAGCGTTGCCGGCCTGGGGCTGCGAACTGATACTAAGCTGTTTGTGGGATGGTTTGGACCACGTGGACTTGCCAGCATCGTGTTTGCTGTCATGGTTCTTGGCGAGGATCTTCCAGGTGGAGACACAATCGTCACGACCGCGGCGTGTACGATTCTCCTGAGTGTTGTCGCACATGGGCTCTCGGCAATTCCCTTGGCGACGTCATATAGCAAGCGAGTCGGCACAGCTGAGATTTGAAAGATGTGCACAAGGTGCCACAAGTCCATCAATGTGGTATTCCCAACCGCCTTAAGCCCTATGGCGATAAGGCTTTGAACTTTACAGATGTACTGTTCTCCTGACTGTCCTGACGGTCTCCCGGGCTACGAGTTGACCGGGCGTACAAGCAGGAGTGCAGTACAGGGTGTAAAGTTTAAGGCCAAGCAGTGAAATATGTTGCGGTGAGCTAATCAAGGGTTTTCCAGGAAATCTTCACCTCTCAATCTCCTGGGTTTGGCGTGAAGCTACCCAACCCGGCTACTAGCTGC
>CAXMSB010000375.1:0-3470 GCA_964195615.1 uncultured Granulosicoccus sp.
TGCCCAGAGGCGACAGCAATGATCGAGACGGTGTCTGAGAGTGAGTTAGCGACATAGAGTCGTTCGCCGCCCGGCGAGATGGTTACAGCATAGGGCTCGTAGCCGGTTGGAATCGATCGCACTACGCGTTGTTCTTCGAGATCCACGAGCTGGACGGCTGATTCATAGAGGCACGTGACCAGCAGTGTGAGGCCATCGGTGGAAAGAGCAGCATGGGTAGGAAAGGAGCCGACCGGAATGTTGCCGACGATCTTTCGCGCGCGAACGTCCAAAACTGATACGGAGTCGGACGTCTGGTTGACGACATAAGCTTGGAGCCCATCGGCAGACAGGCAGATGTGGTTCGGTGAATGATAGACCGGTGTCACAGAGTTATTGTTTTGGGCTATGAGCCTTTCAAGTGGCACAAAGCTTGCTGCAAGCAACAGCCATCCAACAATGGCGAAAAGTTCAATGATGTTTCGTCGGGGCATCATCAACGCTTCCTAAGCCAACGGATGTAGGCAACCAGATTGTTCAACTCAACGTCCGAAAGATGTTCGCGATAGGCAGGCATGGGCGTTTCCTGACGCTCGAGAAAATAACGTGCCACCGGATTGTCCGAGAGCCGGCGGGGCCGACCGTCCATGATCCACTCGCGCAACTCCCGTTCGTCCCGCACCAATTCGTCAAACTCCTTGCCGTCCCACGGTGGGATATGCCCCTTAAAACTTCCCGGATTGCGAACTCCGCCCATTCCCGAGGGGCCATGGCAGCCAAAGCAGCCAATCTGCGCGGCAAGTTTTCTCCCCTCGAACGCAGCTTCCGGAATGTCCGGAGACCAGAAAGAAACCGCTTGGAAGTACGCTACCAGATCGTCGAGGTCCTGACGGGAAAGGTATTCTTCGTAGGCGGGCATGGGGACGAGATAGTCGGACTCGACGCGCTGCTTCGCCGACGCGTGACGATGCGGTGCGCCGTAGAGAATCCACTCGCGGATCTCTTGCTCCGTTTCGGCGTACATCGTGGTGGTCGCGCCATCCCAGCCGGGAATCGTTCCCGCCGGCGCGGAGGGATCGGCGATTCCGCCGAGACCCTCAGGGCCATGGCAACCGAAACACCCCAAATTCCGCGCGATGACCTGTCCGCGCATTGCCGCCGTGGTCTCCGGTTGTCGCCAGAGAATGGCCGTAACACTCCCCCCCGCGGCTACCAGAAGGGTAAAGCCCGTGATAACCCAAAGCTTTTTCATTAGCTTGTCCTGGGTCGGGTATGGCTAAGCGGGTGAAATGCGAGTCCAACAACGAAAAGACATCGCGTACCACCTACTGCGTCTTTGCCTTAACTTCTCGCGACGCACAGACAACGATTCCGCCGCGCGATCGCCGTAGCAAGGTCAACGCGGCCATAAAAAAACCCCCTGCTGCACGACTATCGCACAGTAGGGGCACTCATGACCTCATGCGGCTGCCGAACGTGAGCAGACGCAACAACAAGATTATATAGCAGGTAACACTCGAGTGATCCGCTCAGGCAGTTGTTTGGGTCTGCAATACCAATACTGCTAGGAGAACACGCGTGTGCGGCTCGCACTATTCCGCAACTATCGGCGTTCATCGAACCAACGAAAAAACCCCTGCCTGTGCAACATTGCGCAGAAGGGGCATTCATAACCCAGTGTGGCTGCCGAACGCGAGCAGACACAACAACAAAAATCCGCTCGGCCCAACAAGGCCCAGCTACCTGATGATAATCTTCGCGGACATAAAAATCAACAAATTCTCCTGAATTTAACGAATTCATCAGTATTCCTTCAGGAAATCGTGCCGGATCCGCAGGGCAGTTTCTTCATCCCTCGACTGGTGGCCTTTGTCGCACCTTGGTGAAACAGCCCGCCGCAGGAAATGGAAGCTGGCTATCCCGAGGCCGAAATTCGTGTCTAAACACCGAGCTAGTTTTGGTCAATAATTAGGGTTCAAGCAGACTTGCCGTGTTGCTGCGTATGTTCCACGTCAAGCACCCACGATTGGCCACGCCCCGGTCGAGGGATCGGTCAACAAAAAAACCTGGCACCCCCGGCAACAGGGACCTCACGCAGAACAAAAACGAACTTTTTATTTTGAAATACCACAAACCTTTGTGGATCGACCCCCCGGGACTACCACACCTTGTGGTCCTCAAGGAATTTGAGAAAAAGTGTCTGACAACCAATCACAACGCGATTTTGCCGTCGAGATCGTCAAGCAGCTCCGCGAAGCGGGCCACGAGGCCCTGTGGGCCGGCGGATGTGTGCGCGATCAGTTGCTCTCGATCGAGCCGAAGGACTACGACGTCGCGACCAGCGCCCGACCCGAAGAAGTCCGCCAACTATTCGGTCATCGCCGCACGCTGGCCATCGGTGCCGCCTTCGGCGTAATCGGCGTGCTGGGCGGCCGGCGTCGCGAGCCGATCGAGGTAGCGACGTTCCGCGCCGACGGGGCCTACGTCGACGGACGCCACCCCACCGAGGTCGTGTTTACCAATGCTGAGCACGACGCCCAACGTCGCGATTTTACGATCAACGGCCTGTTCTTCGACCCGCTTGGGGAAAAGGTCATCGATTACGTCGGTGGTCAGCAGGATCTCGAGTCGGGCATCATCCGCGCGATCGGCGATCCCCGAGCCCGGTTTGCCGAAGACAAGCTGAGGACGCTGCGTGCCGTGCGATTCGCGGCGGCTTTTGGTTTTCAGATCGAGGCCGACACGCTGGCCGCGATGCGAGAAATGGCAGACCAGTTGCCGGTCGTCAGCGCCGAACGGATCGGCATGGAGCTGCGCCGGATGCTGGTCCACCCAGCCCGGGCTCGGGCGGTATCGCTGCTAGAGAGCACCGATCTGTTGAAGCAGGCGGTCCCTTGTTGGCAGAGCTCAGAACTGCAAAAGACTCTGGAGGCTTTGGATCGCCTGGAATCGCCCTCGCTGCCCCTGACGCTGGCGGCCCTGCTCTGCCGCTGCGACCCCAGCCCAGCCGGCCCCAGCGTGGCCCGTCAGTTGCGGTACACTAAGAAGGAGGGCGAACTGACCGGCTGGCTGCTGAGGCACGTGGCGGTGGTGGGCCGTGCCCACGAGACGCCTTGGCCCAAGGTGCAAAGGCTGCTGGTGCATCCGGGGGCCCAGGAACTGCTTGCCCTGCACGAGGCACTGGTTGACGAAACGGACGAAGGCGCAGCCTTCTGCCGGGCCAAGCTGCAACTGCCCGCCGAGACGCTTAATCCACCCCCGCTGGTCAACGGGGCCGATCTCATCGCCCACGGCGTACAGCCCGGGCCGGGCTTCGCCGAGTTGCTCGACCACCTCCGCGACGCCCAACTGGACGGCCGTATCGCCGATCGGCGGCAGGCACTCACACTGGCCGACGAGTGGCTCCTCGGCCGTCGCAAGCCATCTTAGCCATTCGCTGCAAACTCTTCTCTCGTAAGCCTTTGCCTGCGTTTTCGGCAGAGAATCCCCAA
>CAXMSB010000376.1:0-2786 GCA_964195615.1 uncultured Granulosicoccus sp.
TCGACCAACTCCGAGGCGCCAGCCGACCCGTTGTCCGACTCGGCGACGGAGTCGCCCGATGCCGCGGAAGAAAGCCAGTCCGACGCGATCGAGTTGTCCGAGGCGGTCGAGCTGGTGCTTGCCGCCCAGATAGTTCCAGAACAAGTCGCCCCCGCCGAAGCAGCCACGCAGCCGGCCCTCGAGGCTTCGGTGATCGACGCCCCCGCGGTTGGGAGTTATGAGAACCTAACCGAACCTGAATCGCAGGCGACGACTGCCCAACTGGTCGAAACCATTGAAGTGACTGTCCCCGCGAACCAATACGGCCAGCTTCCAGAGGAGGAAGCCGGCACCAACGAGCAGGCCGTTGTGGTTGAAGCGACGAACGAGACGGATCCCTCGTCGCAGGAAGGCTCGGACTTGCCGACGAGCGAGATGATCCTTGAATCGGACGAACAGCCCGCCGCCGAAGCCACTGGCGAAGCTTCCCCCGAGCAGGCAGAGAATGAGCCAAACCGTCCGACTACCCAGCCGGCCGAGACAGTTGTGGACACGGAACACGCTCCGCCCGCCACCGCACAGAGTTCAGCAGCAGAAGATTCATCGACAGAGCAGTCTCCAGCCCAACAATCATCCACACAGAAGGCCGACGGCGTGGCTGAGGAGCTTCGCGCGCCGGAAGAATCGGGTGAATCGGTGAAACGCTCGCAAGAGCCGAAAGAGACGCGTGCTCGTGACACCGAGTCGGCGCAACCACAGCCCGAGGCGGTCGTGGCAGCCGAGGAGGCAATCACCGCCGGCAAAGAAACTTTGCCCGCGCCATCGAGTCCCAGTTCGCCGGCAGTTGTGAACCCAGTCGGCGACGGCGGGGATTCGCGTTCGCCGACCGGTCCGACAGTCGACGGCTCCGCCGCGTCGAACGTCGACGTCGAGACAGACGTCGTGTCGACAGTCGACCGAGCCAGATTTGTACAGCGTGTTGGCCGAGCGTTTCAAGCTGCCCACGGCCGCGACGGTCAGATTCAACTGCGATTGAGCCCGCCCGAGTTGGGGTCGATGCGGATTTCGATCTCGGTGCAGGAGGGCGTGGTGTCGGCGAAGGTCGAAGTCGAGACCGGCGCGGCGCGCAACATACTCTTGGACAATTTGCCGGCATTGCGAGAGCGGTTGGCGGAGCAGGAGATTCGCATCGAGAAATTCGACGTCGACGTTTCCCGCGACGGCGGACAAGAGCCGGGCAGCAGAAGTCCCGACGACCGCCAGGCGCACGAGTCGCCAACCGACCTGGGCCGACTGCCGCACGAGCGTGAGGCCGACTCCTCGGAAGCGACATCGCCTACCCAGCAAAACAACCCTATCGACATGGTCACCGACGGCGGCCTGGACGTGAGAATTTAGAAAGACTCCCCGCTTACTGAACGAAACCGAGGCACGAAACGCATGTCACAAATACCAAGCTTCAATTCGACAATCAGCGACCAGACGTCGAACATTACCAGTGCGCTCAACCAGGTCGACCTCGACGATTTTCTGAACCTGATGATCGCCGAGCTGCAGAACCAAGACCCGTTGAACCCCATGGAAAACGACGAGCTGATCGCCCAGATCAGCCAGATCCGCGAAGTGGGCGCCACCGAGCAGCTCACCTCGACGCTCAACGCCGTGCTGCTGGGCCAAAACATCACCAGTGCCACCAACCTCATCGGGGCCGACGTCGTGGCGCTCAACGACAACGGGCAACGCGTGTCGGGCAACGTCAAAGTGGTAACCATCACCGACGGCCAAGCGATGCTCGACATCGCGGTAGATCCCACGGCATCTATTGCCGAGGTGACAGGAGCGATTGAGGAAGGCACTTACATCTACGAGGTTGTTTGGGAAACCGACGAAGGCGAACTCTTTGGTGTGAGTATCCCTGCGTATACGGAAGGAGTCTCCGGATTTGACGGTGCCATTCAGCTAAACAACCTGCCCGAAACATCGGGTGTAAAAAGCATCTATCGCACGGCCAAGACTGGCAGCGGAGATAGCATGCTGGTTGGCCAGCTAATCCAAGGCACGTCAACAACCTTTGTCGACAAGAAGTCCGACGAGCAGCGAACGGGCGATCCGCTCGGAGACGATGTTCAGGGAATTGAGTTTGCCAGTCGCGAGCGAGTGAGGCTCAGCAACGTAGGAGAAATTCGCCCGCCGGCTGAGTAAGAACCATGTCACTCCGGCGGAAAGTATGTCATTCCGGCAAGAACCATGTCATTCCGAGGTCTTCCGAGGAATCTACGATCCAAACCAGAACGAGTGGCCAACGAGATTCCTCGGAAGACCTCGGAATGACAGTATTCAGACGTGGCCAACGAGATTCCTCGGCGGAACTCGGAATGACAGAAGCAGCAACCAACCAGCAACCAGCAACTGACAACTAGTAACTAGCAACTAGCCACTGACAACCAACAACCAATCAATATCACTGAAACAGGGAGTGTGTCATGGGTCTTCAATCAGCATTAACGACGGCGTTGACCGGCCTGCAAGCGGCCGAAACGACAATCGACGTGGTGGGCAACAACATCGCGAACTCGCAGACGGTCGGTTTCAAGGAATCGGAAGCGGCCTTCGCGACGCAGTTTCTGCAGACGATCAGCATCGGTGCCGCGCCGAGCACCAACTCGGGTGGTACGAATCCTCGTCAGGTCGGCTTGGGTGTGAAGGTGTCGGAAATCACGCCTAACTTTACACAGGGCACGATCGAAATCAGCTCCAACCCCCTCGACCTGGCCATCCAAGGCGATGGTTTTCTCATCGTCCAATCT
>CAXMSB010000377.1:0-3239 GCA_964195615.1 uncultured Granulosicoccus sp.
GGTGATTCCAGTGTTCCAGTTAGGTTTTCCCGGGCCTCTAGGCCAGCCCGGCTCGCGAGACGCTCCGATCTCACAAACAAGCGTTTTCCGGAGTAGAAACATGAAGCATTCGGTAAAACTAACTGTCGTTGTCCTGATGGCGATGGTCGCCCTTGGTAGCTGGCCAAGTTCATGCGATGCGGATCTCAATTGGCCAGGTTGGTTGGGACCCAAGCGGGACGGTTGGGTGAGCGGATTTCGTCCGCCTGCTCGCTGGCCAATGCGTCTGGAGCGAATCTGGCGTGTTGACGTGGGGACCGGCTATGGGTCTCCGCTGGTAGAGGGCAACCGCGTCTATCAGCATGCGCGCCAGGGTGATGACGAAGTGGTTTGGTGTCTTGACCTGCAGACGGGCGAAATGAAATGGCGTCAGTCCTATGCGGCCCCGTTCACGATTGGCGGCGGTGCCGAGTGGCATGGGAAAGGCCCTAAGTCTTCGCCAGTGATGGCCGACGGTCGACTCTTTACCATGAGCATTGCGGGCATTCTCTCGGCTTGGGATGCAGACACCGGCCAATTCCTCTGGCGACGCGACGAGGGTTTAAGGTTTGAAAAGAGCCACCCGTACTGGGGTGCTGCCACGTCGCCGATCGTTGACGGTGATCGCATCATCGTCCATTTCGGCACTGACAGCGAGGGCGAGTTGCTCGCCTTGGATGTAATGTCCGGCGAGCCCGTCTGGCGCCAAGGGAAAGATGGCGCCTCTTATTCGTCGCCGTTGCTGGTGGAGATTCAGGGTGTCCGTCAGATCGTCGAATGGAACCATCAGGCATTGATCGGTGTCGACAGCCAGACGGGTCGCCTGTTGTGGGAGTTCTCTTTCCCGCATGCCGGTAACGACCAGAATATGCCGACGCCTACCTTCCACCAGGACTACATCCTGCTGGGCGGCGAGAACCGTGGCCTTCATCGTCTGGACCCTCAAAGGGACGACGGAAAATGGACTGTCGAAGAGGCTTGGCACCAGCCGAAAGTTGCACTTGATATGAGTACGGCCGTGATCAACGGCGACTTACTCTACGGTTTCTCACACTATGGAAAGGGCCGACTGTTCTGTCTGGATCCCAAGACAGGCGAAATTCTCTGGCAGGGCCCGGGCAGGACAGGAGACAACGTAATGTTTCTGTCGATCACCGATCACATTGTGGCGCTAGTTGACAACGGTGAACTTCAGGTCGTCGCTGCCAAGGGTGACAGGTTCGAAAAGGTCGTGTCCTATCAGGTCTCGGAGAGTCCGACGTGGGCGCCGCCCGTTTTGCTGGAGAACGGGATGCTGATCAAGGACCACACATCGCTAACTCGATGGTCGTTCCCCAATCCAATCGATCCATCCCCAACCCCAGCAGGTCAACGGTAAACCACGACCAAGATGGACCTTCATGTCAAGCGCGACGTCGCCATGCGTCTCGTCGTTGCCTTGGCCGTTCCACACTTGGACTACCTCTGAAAAAAGGGTTCGCCTTCTCGGTCCCGACCGACCCCCGTGAGAAGAAGTGTGCAGCTGCGATTCACGCACTCGCGGCGATTCGTGAGCACAGAACGCAGCCGTGATTCCGGTGGGCTGGGAAGTTCGAGTCGGTATTTTCGACAGGCCAAGTCAATAGCTGTAAGATATGGTGGCCGCTTTCATTCGGATGTTACCGGTTATGGGGGAGATAACATGACGGCTTTGGTTCGTTTTGTGTTGTTGAGTGTGGTGTGCAGCCGGCTGTGCGCGGTGGGAGTTGTCTCGGGGCAAACCGTTTTGCATGAGACGGCAGCAGACGCGCTGACAGAAGTCACATCGGCGGACGGAAAGTACATCTCATGGCGAGAGCACCGTATCGACGACAGTGAGCTCGCGGGCTTCCGATTGGGCGGCGCCGACGGTTCGGCGATTGCGGACTTGGACCGGGATGGTTTTCCCGAGGTGATCTCGGTACATGAAGACAGTGCGCATGTCCGCATCGCCTTCGGCACGGACGACCCGGACCGGTGGATCAGCTTTACCTTGGCTGAAGGAACGGACCTAGTGGGAAAAGTGGAGGATGTCGCTCTGGGCGACCTCAATGGCGATGGCCGTACCGATATTGTCGTCGCATGCGAAGAGGAGGGGCATGTCGTGTACTTCGAATGTCTTGAGGCGCCGCGAGCAATGAAAGACTGGAAGCCGGTTATCCTTGAGGCCACGCGCGGGCGCGGCAGTTGGATCTGGGTCGATGTCGCGGACCTTGACGGAGATGGGAAGCCCGAGATCCTCGCGGCGAACAAAGGCGGCACGACGTTCAGCTATTTCAAGCTCGATGGCAAAGGCAGCAACCCCTCCGCCTGGCGCGAATCGGTGCTCGGCGAAACGAACGTCCCCATTCATATCCGCGCGGTGGACATCGATCAAGACGGCGACGTGGATGTTTTCGGCGGCAGCCGCGGCGAGGGGAATCTGGTGCTGTTTGAGAATTTAGGCGGCGCAAAGGCTTGGCGCACTCATGCCATTTACGAAAACTCTTCTGCGAATAAGCTCCAGGTCGTCGACCTCGATGGCGACGATCGCCTTGACCTTCTATTCTTCGGGGCCGTCGGCAAGAAAGGAAAGAAAGGGTATGCAAGCGTTCTGCAGTGCTTGAAGCAGCCCGATGATTTGAGCTCGCCTTGGATCGCACACGAGCTCGGGCGCGTGGCGGCTGACGTTGTGGCCGGCAAGCAATTGGTCGACATCAATGGCGATGGCCGCTTGGACTTGTTTGTCGGCGGGTATAGCACGTGGGGTTTGAAGAAGGACCCGGAAGCCATCGACGATTCCGTGATCGATGCCGCCTGCGGAAGACTCGCGTGGTTCGAGCAGCCAGCCGAGCCTTTACAGACGTGGCCGTTGCATACAATATCACGCCGCCGCCGGGGGATGTTCGATGTGTTCGTGCCGTTTGACGTGAACCGTGATGGAGTTGTGGATCTCGTGACGACACGTGGTGAAAGCGGACGCGGCAAGGGACCATCATTCGACGGCGTTGTTTGGCTGGAACAGGTGCGTACCACCCAATCGAGGAGAAACTTCACGCCCGCTCGAGTCGGTGACAGCCCGGAAATCCCTCTGCCCTTGCCCAAATCAAGTCCGTAGGGACCACACAGGATTCATGCTGGCGATGGATCCGTAGACTTGGCCGCTCTCGGCACATAGTAGAGGCGATCTATTTGGAGCGAATCGCGATCGAGAGGCTCTCCCC
>CAXMSB010000378.1:0-2928 GCA_964195615.1 uncultured Granulosicoccus sp.
GAACAATCCGTGCTGATGCATGCTCGCTTCCCCAGGCTGTTAGTTCGTTTCCCACTCGCTCGCTACAAAGTAGCCGACAAACCACAGGGAAAATACCCGAAAATAACGGGAAGCTTCGGCGGAATTAATAGAGGAACCCTAATGTAACCCAATCTTTCTTTGAAGGTTTTCAAACCTTGGGTCCTTAGCTGAGCGTCAACCGGTATCTCACCGGCACTTTCGACAGGCCGATTCTCTGCTGGCTTGCGTATCGTTTCGCGGTTGTCTGCTCCACCTAAGCTGCGCATCCCTCATGCGCGGACGATGAATCCAAGGATTATCGAGCGGATTTCTTTGACAGATGACAACGGGCAAGCAAGCTGAATTATAGAGGCACCATACAACTTTGAATTTTCTGGACCGGAGATAAGTTCCAATGACAAGTACACTGCGCGCCTTACCAGGGCTGCTATTTCAATTTTTTACTCTCGTTAGTATTTCAATCGTCTCTGCAAATTCTTCTCCAGCCGTAGCAGGGATAATCTATACTGCATCAGACACCAATCCAGAATCGTCGAACACGGTGAGCGGGACCGCGGAATTCACAGTCAGCGGCATGGACTTGCTGGTAACACTCACCAACACCTCGGACCCGCTCGGCACCAACGGCGACGTGCTGACGGGTGTGAGCTTCGTGCCGTCAATCACTCCGTTAGCACTGACAAAAGTTGAAGTGCTTGCAGCCGAAATGATTTGGACTGACAAGACAACTTCCGCAGCTGGCGGAGCCGATTGGACTGGCAACTGGACCGACCTACCAGGCGCATCGCCATTGCCGGCCGGCACCATCGGCGCTGCGGCAACCGGTTTCGGCGGGACCTTCCCCAATCCCACTGGCGCGGGGGCCGACTATGGAGTTGTCTCCGACGGCACCTATCCACAGGGAGGGGGTGGCCCGGGAAATCCCAATAAGTTTCCGCTGGCAGACGATTCGATCGTGTTGACATTCACCAGCGATGTTTCGCTCGCGGGCTTAACGCGCTCCGACGTTGACTTGCTGTTCGGAACCAGTGGCGAGGCGTTCATCAGGGCGGTTCCTGAGCCCGCAAGCTGGCTCCTGGCCGCAACGGCAGCATTGACCTTGCTCCGCAAGCGGAAGTGACTGACTCAGTCGTCGCCCTGGACATAAAAAAACCCCGGCCGTTCAAGCCGGGGTTTCTTTTTTTTGAGAGACGCCGCCGTGTTACTTTTTCGGCGACTTCTGCACCATCGAGTCGAGCATCGTGCCGATCAGCGCGGTCGTTTCGCCGCTCTCGCCGGCGCCCTGGCCGACGACCATCACCCGTGGCGTGATCGAGATTTTGTTTTCGCCCACGATCTTTAACAGCTCGATCAAGGCCGCGTTGCCGCTGCCGATTTGCTCGGCGATCAGCTTGTAGGCGTTCGCCTGGGCGTCGGCTTTGATCTTCACGGCCTCGGCCTCCGCCTCGGCGGCGATCACTACCTGCTTCTTCTTCTCCTCGGCAATCTGTACCTCGTAGGCAGCTGTCGCGAGCCGTTTTTCTTCCTCGGCTTCCTGCTCGGTCTTGGTGAGCTGCTTTTTCTGTTCGGCGGCCAGTTCTTGGACTTTGAAGGTTTCTTGTTCCTGAGTCGCGATCTCACGATCTTTCTGTGTTTTTAAGAGCGTGCCAAGCGTCGCTTCATCACCCACCTTGCCGATCCGTACAGCAGTGACGGTTACTCCGATATCACTCAACACGTCCGACAGCATTTTAAGCGATTGCTCTTCCTGTTGCCTTCTCTGTTTCACATAGTCGAGGGCTTTTACGTCTTGGGCATTGTTGCGAAAGATCGCTCGGACGGCCGAGTTCATTACGTCGCGCAAACCCTTCTGATCGTCTCCCACACTGGCCACTAGCAGCGGCGCATTTCGCGGTTCGATTTCGAATACGATGCGCACATCCACCGGGAAGTCGAAACCATCGGAAGTGATCACGTTAATCTCATTCTCTTCGTCACCCCCGGTCCGCTGACCTTCGCCGGCCGTGTACCGGACGATGTGCTTCTGAGTGGAAATTGTCGTGACCTCGTAAGCCTGAGCGTGGCTGTACTCATAGTATTGTCCGGGCATCAGCGGCGTGCGCCAGATGCCAAGTTGACCACGGTCGACCAACTTGCGGGCACCGCCCTCCAACTCGGCATCGCCTGTGAGCGGTGGATCGCCAACATTCGATTTCACCACCCCCGCTTGAGCTTTCTTGATCGTCAACAGTGATGCCGGTTCCATCTTGAACAACTTGGGATTGAATCGATGCTTCCCAGGAGTGAGCACGGTCGTTTGCGGTCCCTTAAAACCACCACCATCAGTAAGGAAGTGAACCGCATTCTGCATCTGCTTCTCCGTGCCGGGTTCCCAGGCAGGTGCATAGGTTGTTCCCATAGGAAGAGCTTGGCCGTCCATGGCGGTTAACATGCCGACCGTGCCATCCTCGATTTCGAATACCGGAACCATCTCGATACTGTAGATGAAGGGCCAAAACCAGGGATGCCAGCCGGGGGGCAGGATCTCAGCCTGATCTCCCTTTTCACCTGCAGCGGCGATGATCTGACCCGAAGGCAGTGAGTACCAGCCGATGTTTTTGGACACCAGGCCTATCTTATCTGCATCCACTTTTCGGAACGACGACAACGTGAAAAAGGCACACAACACCACCAACGCAAGCGCCGCCGCCCCGACGCGCACTTGCACCGAGCGGACCTGAGCCGCCGCGGCGACAATCATGCCAGCCAGAACTACACCTGCCAAAAGAAAAATCGTCGACATGGAACACCTCCCAAGTAATGTAACTCAGCAGCTTCGGCCGCCCACGATGCGCACGGGGCCGAACGCTCCTGTAGATATTGCTAGAATGTCTTCTAGAGCGTAGCTCACACTCGCCCCACGGCTGC
>CAXMSB010000379.1:0-2401 GCA_964195615.1 uncultured Granulosicoccus sp.
CTGTCGTGGGCCCTTCCCCTTGGCAACGGCGCCGGTCAGCAGCGGCAACTGGTTGTAGCCGTCCAGATGCGCCTTGAAGGTCTTGCCGTCGGCCTTGAAGCCGCCCTTCTTCAACGCCTCCTGAATGCCGGTATCCTTGCCACCGTTTGCGGCGGCGAGCAGGGTCGGGATCCAGTCGATGTGTGAGGTGATGTCATTGATGATGGTGCCCGGCTTGATATGCCCAGGCCAGCGCATCAACTGGGGCACGCGGAAGCCGCCTTCGGTGGTCAGGCCCTTCTCGCCGCGGAACGCGTGCATGCCACCCATTTCCGGGCCGCTGAAGATCTCGGTGCCGTTGTCGGTGGACCAGAGCACGATGGTGTTGTCGGCGACACCCAGCTCGTCGAGCTTGTCGAGCAGTACGCCTGTCTCCCAGTCCAGCTCTTCCATGGCATCGGGGAACACGCCCTTGCCGGTCTTGCCGTCGGCTTCCTCGCTCAAATGAACCCAAACATGGCCGCGAGTCGAGTTGACCCACATGAAGAAGGGCTCATCCTCGCTCGAGGCCTTGTTGCGCTTGACTGCGCGCTCCATGAAATCGGCGGCCCTGGCAGCGATCTCCTTTTCGACGGTCTTCATGCGTTCGATGGTGAGAGGGCCGGTGTCCTTGATCTTCTGTTTGCCGACGCGTCCCCAACGCTGGTGAACGGTCGGATCGTCGACATCGGTCGCCACGCAATCCAACAAGCCGCGGGGGCCGAACTGCTCCCTGAAGTCCTTGCCGTTGAATGTCTTGGGATAGTCCGGGTTCTCCGGCTCTTCCTCGGCGTTGAGGTGATAGAGGTTGCCGTAGAACTCGTCGAAGCCGCGCACCGTGGGCAAGAACTTGTTCAGGTCGCCCAGGTGGTTCTTGCCGAACTGGCCGTTGATGTAGCCGTAGTTCTTCAGCAGCTCGCCGATGGTCGGATCCTCCGGGCGAACGCCATGGTCGGAGCCTGGCATGCCGATGGTCAGGAGCCCGGTTCGGAACGGGTTCTGTCCCAGCGCGAAACACGCCCGTCCAGCCGTGCAGGACTGCTGCGCATAGTGGTCTGTGAAGAGCGCGCCTTCCTTCGCAATGCGGTCAATGTTCGGCGTATGATAGTCCAGCATCCCCCGGTGGTAGGCGCTGATGTTGTCGTGGCCGATGTCATCGCCCCAGATGACCAAGATATTCGGCTTCTTGCCTTGCGCGTTGGCATCCGCCATCAGCGCGAAGGTGGCAACGAAGCATGCCACCAGGGCAGCAAGTTTCGTGTAAAAAGAAGTCTGTCTCATGTTAAAGATCCCCGTGAGTAGTGTCAGTCAAAGTTGCACGTCCCTGTTGTTTGTTGAGCAGCCATCGGTGGCTACATACGGTGGTTAGATTTTTCGATGATGGGAGACTCATTCACCTATTTCATCACGATGCTCTTCCGATGCAGTGGGACCATACTAGGCCCCTGAATTTGGATTGCGATAATCATTGTACGCTAACTCGCTGCGCTACTTTTGTTGTTGAATCTACCGCGATAAGCCGCGTCTGAATTGTTGGGGCGTCTGACCCGTCCAACGTTTGAAAGCCCTGAGCAGGTTTTGCGATTCCGTATAGCCAAGTTCGGTTGCGATTTCAGTGAGCGAATGATCAGTACCTGTGAGCAGTTCGTTGGCAAGTTCAGCGCGGGTCTGGTCAGTCAGTTTTAGGAACGTTCGACCTTCATCCGCCAATCGCCGCTGAAAACTTCGCGTGCTCATGTCGGCAAGTTCCGACGCTTGCGTGATCGTCAGCCATCCGCTGCGCCGGCGACCTTTGAGTACCACTCGCACTACGTCTGCGAACTCGTGTCCCACTGATTCGGACAACAATCTTCGAGCGTCTTCTTCACTCAATTCATCTGTGGGTGGTCTCCGAACGGGCATTGAAGCGGACCGGCGTGCAACTAAGTACAATCAATCTATGCCATTCTTCCGAGGCGAGTTCGGTCTTGCTAGGCAGTTTCGGCCAAAACTCGAATCTACCGTGATTTAGATGCAAACCCACACTTTCCACGACTTCGACGCCTTCACCGCCTCTGTCCGCGACGTCGACTGCGGCATGCTGTTACTGAATCCAAATAGCCGCGTCTGGCGCATCAAGCACGTCGACTTGGGCGGGATCCACGTTCAGCTCGGACGACTGGGCAGCGGCAACACTGCAGAGGGCCGGTCAGACACGAATCGATTCTTGCTCTATGCACCGCTCGACGACGATTGCGAACATGCCCTCAATGGAGCGATGATCGCGAAGAATTCATTCGCATTGTTTGAGCCAGGTTGTGAATTTTGTACGAGCATCAAGTCAGAACACGCTTTCTTTTCGGTCTCCGTTCCGCTCGATATGATCGCTCGTGACGACGATCCG
>CAXMSB010000380.1:0-8123 GCA_964195615.1 uncultured Granulosicoccus sp.
TAAGCTAGTCAAGCACGGGTTGATCGGCGGCGAGTCGAAGCCAGACGCCGTAACCGTGGCTGAATTGATCGAGCGTTTCGAGGCCGACCCGTCTTGGGCATTGAAAGCCCCTGGCACCCGACGCAACCTGAGGCAAGTACACCAGAACGTGATAGATTGCTATGGGGCCGAGACGCCGATAGACTCGATCACCCCGGCCGCAGGCACGGCGTTTACGGCGTGGCTGGCGACACCGAAGCCCAAGGGTGGCGGGTACAAAGAGTCGACGGCCTTGAGCCGGGGGCCGAGGGCGAAAACGCTATTTACGTTTGCCGTCGGATCGCGTTTGATAGCTGAAAACCCGCTATCTGGCGTCAAGGGCGGGAGTCGGCCGACAGAAGATACCGCGTTGATTGGGCCCGAGAAATACGCCGAGGTAATGGCGTTGTTGGTTGGCACCGAGACGCGTCTCGCCTTTGCCTTAAACCGATACGGCGGTTTCCGTTGTCCCAGCGAGTTACGACCTCTGAGGTGGGCCGACATCGACCACAAGCGCGGCCGGTTGCTCAACCCCTCGCCCAAGACCGGCGACCGCTTGGTGCCGATATTCCCTGAGCTAGTCGAACCGTTGGCCGCCAGGCGAGCGGAGGCTGCCGCTAACGACGTCTTGATACTGCCAGGCTTCGCGGCCCTCGGCGAGTCGGCGTATTACAATCGAGTCGCCAGGGCTCTTAAAAAGGCTGGCCTGCCGAAGTGGCCGCGGCTATCTCACAATCTTCGCGTTTCGCGGCAGACGGAGCTCGTAAACGAAGGCTGGCCTACGTTCAAGGTCTGCCAGTGGCTAGGCAATTCTCCGAAGCAAGCCGACGCCGCGTATCTCAAGGTTTCCGACGACGATTTCGCCAAGGCAAGCGCGCCCTAAAATGCGCCCTGGAAACCTTCAGCAAGCACTGGAAACAAGCGAAAACAGAGGAACCCTAAAAATGGAAAACACCGAGAAAAACAGCGTATTCCTCTGCTATCGCAGTCTCAAAGGCTTCTCGCAAAAGGTCGGGGGGGTCGAGTGATGATTCATCCTCCAGCTAGTCCGGGAAGGGGGACAGGCACATTTTTCCTCCGAAGACTCCGGAAAAACGAGCCAGTCCCCGACGGTACTTGGTTTCGTCACGGCAGCATCCTGCTCTTGGTGTTGGTGGCAATCATGATCATGTCGCTAGCAACCGGCACGTACTTGGTGTTGATGCACAACGAGCACGTTGCCACTCGATACAGCGGACATCACCAGCAGATGCGGTTGCTAACCGAGTCGGGTATCGAGTATCTGCGAGTTTTCCTTTCTCAGTCGAACTCAAATATCTCGCTGCAAGGCGGTTGGTACGACAATCCCAACAAGATGCAGAGCATCCTGGTCGCCGACGACGCGTTGGCCGATTTCCGCGGCTGCTTCACCGTATTGGCGCCCGACGTAGTGCAGGGCTACTATTCCTCCGCACGCTACGGCTTGGAAAACGAATCGACCAAGCTGAATCTCAACACGCTGGTTTCCAAGAGCAGCGGCGGCGAAGGCGACGACCAGAAGGATGAGTCGCGCGAACGGCTGCTGGCGCTGCCCGGCATGACCGAACAGGTCGCCGACTCGATTCTCGACTGGTTGGACGAAGACGATTCGCCCCGGGAGTTCGGCGCGGAAGAGTCGTACTATCTCGATCTTCCCTCGGCTTACGAACCGCGCAACGGCCCAATGACTTCCCTCGATGAATTGTTGTTGGTGCAGGGGGTCACGTCGGAACTCCTGTACGGACTCGACTCCAACCGTAACTTCATCGTCGACGCCAACGAGGTGGCCCGCGGAGCACTGGAGATGGTCGACAACTTCAACGGCCAGATGGATCGCGGTTGGAGTGCCTATCTGACGCTGCACAGCATGGAGCGACTGGAAACGCCCGACGGCGAGCGGAAGATCAACGTCAACTCCGGCAATTTGAAGCGGCTCTACAACGATCTAGTAACGGCCCTCGACGAGCCGTCGGCCAAATTTATCATCGCCTATCGGCAGTATGGGGCGGCGGGCGACGGCGCTGCAGGCCGAAAGGTCGACGCCGATTCGCTCGACATCGATTTTGACAAAAAGGCGGAGAACGAAATCGAGTCGCTGTTGGATCTGGTCGGCGCGCAGCTCTCGGTGCAGAAAGACGAAAAGTCTCCCGCTGAAATCGTCGAGTCGCCTTGGGAAGACGAGTCGGCCACCTATCGCCAGTCGTTTCTGGAACTACTCGATCAGGTTAGCACCGAGAGGGGCCGACGCGTCGCGGGGCGCGTGAACATCAACCTGGCGACCCGGGCCGTGCTGATGTCGGTGCCGGGAATGACCGAGGAGTTTGCCGATCAGATCGTCAGCCGCCGCGAAACCGAGGTCGATCTGGTGGCCGACTACCAGCGTCATGCGGTTTGGATCCTGGCGGATGGGATCGTCTCGCGGGAAGAGATGCAAGAGCTCGACCCTTACATGACCACCGGCGGCGACGTCTTCAGTTGTCAGGTCGTGGGCTACTTCGAAGCCGCCCTGCCGCGGGCCCGTGCCGAAGTGATCCTCGACAGCTCGGGACGCAGAACGCGAATTTCCGCCTGGCAAGACCTTGGAGAGTTGGGCCCCGGTTTCGCCCGTAGCGTGCTAGGCTCCGAATTGGCGGTCCCGCCGTGATTCGTTGTCAACAGCCCGCGGAGGCTGTGTAGAATGTAAGATGTTTGATGTGAGATTGATGATGTGCGAAAACGGATGCACATTCGAGCCACTAAGGCGCGACTCAATAATTTCGGTGTCTCTGGCCAAAGGTCGATTTCATCGCGGAATGTCGAGTCAATGGTCCAAGTTCTCCCACAAACGTAGCGCAGACACATTTCACAGAACACGAGTCATCCGCTTCCCGAGTAAACCGAAAGGAAGAGCCCCAACGGGGCGTCCCGAAAATAGCCCAGGGCAAGTCCGCCCCAAGCGGACTCAGCCCTGGGTTCCGATCCAGAGACAATACATCGGTCGAGTGTTTGCTTGGCGTACAGAACTCGCGCAGATTCGGCCGAAATAGAGCGAACTCGGTTTCGGCCTCGGCGACGCACGTCCGGTACACCAAGCGAACCGCTCGGCCGCTGAAGACAAGAGATCTTAACCCAGGGCTGCGGCCCCGTTCGCTGTCGCTCACTTGGCCTTACCCCGGGCTGACATAGGACTGCCCCTTTGGGGCGTACCCGAGGTTATGATTAAAAGGAACCCTTACGGTCGACTTGAACTTGGAACCATTGAGTAATCGTTTCGATTACGTGACAAACACCGAAGTTGTTTTTGAATGATCCCTAATCTCTGACATCATCAATCTCACTTCTCACATCTAACATCCCTAAGAAATCCTGCTATGTCACGAGTGATCGTCATCCGTTGGGAGCCTGGCACGTTGCGTGCCGCGGTCGTCCGTGCGCAGTCGGGACGAGCGGAGGTGCTGGGGGTGGTTTCTGTCCCCTGGGACGGAGCAGACAGTAGCGCGGACGCCGTGGCAGGGCGGAAATTGGCTGAGGGGTTGGCCCCGATTCTGCCAAGTCGCGCACCGGTTATTGTGGCGGTGGGGCGTGAGGGCCTCGACTGGCAGCACCTCTCGCTGCCACCCTGTCCCGACGAAGACCTCCCCGACTTGGTGCGGATGCAGGCTGATTACAACCATTCGGCGTCCGACGATTCGGCGGGGCTCGATTACCTGCCACTCGCCGGCGACGCCGAAACGCCCCATCGCGTGTGGGCGATCTCGGTGGGCGCCGCGCAGCTCGCCAAGCTCCATCGGGTGATTCGCAAGGCCGAACTGAAGATCGATCGCCTGGTGCCGCTGGCGCTCGGGTGGCATGCCTGGGCCAAGCACTCCGTTGCCGCGGGCAAGCAGCCGGCCACCATCTCTGTCGCTCCGCACAGAGAGGAGTCCACCATCTGGGCTACGGTCGGCGAACGCGTCGTGATGTTTCGACAGGTACACTTGCCACACGACGACGCGTTGGCTCGCACCACAGCATTGACGAGCGAACTGCGTCGCACACTGCTCGCCTTCGTCCAAGAGCAGCCCGACGCTGGCACTCCCTCGCTACAACTCGTAGGCGACGACGGGGACGACCTCGCCCGTTTGGCGGACGAATTGAGCGCAAAGCTTGAGTACGAGGTCGAAGTAGTTTCTGCCGAGATGCAGCAAAGCGCTGGTGAGCAGGTTTCGCTGCCCATGCTGGGGCTCGCGTTGGACGAGGCCGCCGGCCAGGCACCGCTGGTCGATCTGCTGCACCCCCGACGTCGACCGGCGCCGCGCACTGGTCGGAGAACCTACGCACTCGCCGCCGCCGCGGCCATTTCGCTCGTGGCGCTGATCGGTTGGCAGGGCCATGCGAAGCTGCAGGCTCCGCTCGATGCGGCTGTCGTGGCCCAAGCCGAGATCGATCTGCTCGAAGAGTCGAGCGACAGCAACCGCGACCGTGAGCAACGGGCCGCCTCGATCCGGGGTTGGCTCACCAATTCGGTCAATCTGCTCAGCGAACTGCAGATTCTCAGCACCCACGTGCGTCCCGAGCCGCTGGACGCGGAGGACTTCCCCGTCGACGACGACATCGTCCTCGCCAAGGTCGTGCTGCAGAACAAGCAGTTCGTGATCGATGCGCTGGCGAAGGAAAACGCCGACGTCCAGCCTGTGGAATATCGCCTGCGAGACGTCGTCCACCGTGTTCGACGGGGTAAGACCGAGCGCAGCGAAGCGCTGCCGGGGTACCCGCTTTCCTTCCAGTCGATCGTAGATGTCGATCCCGGGGAGGAGACCGAGCGATGAACCAACGCGAGAAACTACTGGTTGGGGCGGTGGGACTGTTAGTGATCCTATGGGGCGGAACCGTGGGTTGGGACCGTTATGAATCGGCCCTCACCAGCAACCAAAACCAACAGAGCAGCGCCGAGCAGCAACTGAGCCAGGCTCGCACGGCCTCGGCGCGAGGTCTGCGGGCGCAGCGCATGCTCCGCGGCTGGCAGCGGCAGTCGCTGCCGAGGAATCTCGACATCGCCAAGTCGCTCTATCAGGATTGGCTCCGGCTGCAACTTGTCGAGACGGGGCTCGTGGTGCGGGAACTTACCGAAAGCACCTCGCGAACGACGCAAAAGCATTTCAGCCAGATGACCTACGTCGTGAATGCCCAGGGCACGCTGGAAGAGCTGACCGAGTTTCTCTACCGCTTCTATCAGTCGAACCACCTGCATCGCATCTCGTCCGCCTCGCTCACACCGACGACCACCCGCCGGTCGCTCACTGTCTCGCTGACGATCGACGCGCTTTCTCTGCCCGAGTGCCCGCGTAGCGATCAGTTGGCCGAGGGATCGAGCGACACGTTCGCCGAGCCGCTGGAAGAGGTTCGCGACGAGATTGTGAGCCGAAACATCTTTGTCGCCTACGAGCCCGCCAAGCCCGAGCAACCTGCAGAGCAGGTGGCCGAAAGCGCCGGCGAAGCGGCCAAGGCGGGCGTCAGCAGCATGACGCAAGGGGAGGGGGGCTGGCAGATGGCCGTGCGGATGAGCGACTCGGGGAAGGTGAGTTACTTCCGCGTCGGGGATGAGATCAGCATCGGTCAGTTCACCGGGCGGATCGAAGAAATCGACGGACGTCGGGCCATCGTTTCCCAGGAGGGAAAGCGTGTCCAGATCTTCGGGGGGAAGAATCTAGGACAAGCCGTGGATCTCCCCGACCAAGCTGGTTAGTGCATGATGCACATACGTGTAGCGGGCGTTTCCACGTATTTCGCAGTCTCAACCGACGAAGAACCCGCTGCAGATATGCGACGACCCTAGCAGGCACTGCCAGCACTTCTGCGCCGCCTGGCGCCGCCCGCCGCGACTATTCGGGCACATCTTGCCGTTCTGGGCAGAAAAACCTTGGTGCGATTGGGCAAGCTTTGACGATTGTTCCGATTATACGAACCATCGCGCGGGCGTTCTGCGCCCGGCGACCGAGAACCATCAACATTGGGCAACCGCTGATGTCGCGCGCCAAGAATTCGATTCTTCGAACACTGGCAGCCTTTCGTGTGGGCTGGATCGCCACGCTTGCGCTCGTCGGTCTGTTGCTCGTCGCGACTCAAGCCACGGCTCAGCAGCCTGTCCGTCCGGACGTCCAAACACGTGTCTACAGTCTGAACCATCTCGATGCTCTCGCGGCGCGGAACAAGCTAACAGCCGCCCTGGGCGACTCGGCTCGCTCCGCTCAGGTGCTGGCGGATAGAAACACCAACCGGCTGATTGTCGGGGCGCCGGCCCACTTGCACGCACGGATCGGTCCCCTGATCGCCCAACTCGACAAGCCTCCCGCGACCGCTTCAAAGCCGGCCCCAGCTTCCAAGCAAATCTTTCAACTCCGCACGATGACCGGCGAAGCGTTGCACGAGCGGCTGCAGAAAGCGCTGAAGCGCAGAATGCCCGCCGAACTCGATACGACCGGCGAGTGGCTCGGCTTTACCGTCGACGAACAAGACGGCCACTCGGTCGTCCTCTGGGCCAACGTAAAGACCGGCCTGGTCCAGGTGTTGGGCACGCCCGAGCAGGCCCGATCCTGGCGACAGGTGGTCGAAGCGCTCGACACTCCAGCCGACGGGGCAATCAACATACAGGTGGTCGTCACCAACAAGGAATCGTCCGCCAAGGTGCGACAGGCCGTGGGAGTTTTGAGCAAACAAGGCACGCCAGCCCGTACGGTTCAGAACGAAACCACCGGCACCGGCGCAACAGAGACCGACCCCAACGGCAGCCTGCTGGGCGAGGTGCAGATCGAAACCGTCGAGGGCACCGACATCCTCGTGCTGCGAGGCAACCCTCGCGATGTGGAACGAGTGTTGAAGGTGATCGAAGAGATTGAACGCATGGCCGCCACGAGTGAGCCGCGGGTCGATGTCGTGCCCTTGGAACATGTTGATTCGGAAGCCTTGGCCGAGCTGCTGCAGCAGGTTTTCGACGACGCTCTTACGACTCGTTATGGTTACGGTCGCATCGTGGTCGTGCCCTTGGTCAAGCCCAACGCCGTGTTGCTGGTCGGTTCGCTGACGACCGTCGAGAAGGCGACCGAGATACTGAAACAACTCGACCAACCTGGCAAGCTGCTCACGCAGTACGAACTCTTCCGGCTGAAGTACGCTCAGGCGACCGAGGCCCGGAGAGTGCTGGAAGACCTGTTTGCAACCGCTCCGAGCGACGAGTCGCCCACGCTGGGTCCCAAGGCACTGGTGATTGCCGATAGCCGCACCAATGCGTTGATCGTCCGGGCGAGTCCTCGCGACATGGAAGAAATTCGCACACTGGTTGAGCAGCTCGATCACCAGGGCAGCGAATCGGTCAGCGAGCTGCGCGTGTTCAAACTGAAAAACATCTTGGCCGAGGAGCTGGAGAACGTGCTCCAGGAAGCCTTCGATCCGGATGATTCCAACGACGACGCCAGTCTGTCGCGACTGCTGCGGTTCACGACGATCGACGCTGCTGGCAAGCGGCAGTTGGAGTCGGGAGTACTCGCGGGCGTAAAGATCACGGGCGACAGCGGCGCCAATGCGCTGATTGTCTCGGCACCGGCCGAGACAATGCCCTTGTTAGCGGCGCTGATCGCGCAGCTCGATCAAATGCCCGACGTGGGCATCGATCTGCGAGTGTTTACCATAATCAACGGCGACGCGTTTGCTCTGTCGGAAATGCTGCTTGGGCTATTTGGCGATCCGCAGCAACAGCAAGGCGGCGGCGGAGGTGACCAGCAGGAACTCACGGCGCTGCGCGTCGAGGTCGACGAGCGGACTAACAGCATCATCGCCGCCGGCAATAGCGACGATTTGCTAACCGTCGAAGCGATTCTCCGCACGCTCGACGCAGGTGAAACTCGCCAAAGGCAGAACCACGTCTACCGACTGAAAAACAAGTTCGCGCTCGACGTGGCCGATGCCCTCAGAGAGTGGCTCAACGCCGAACGTCAGGTGCAGGGCACCGCGCCCGGCCTGGCGAGCCCGTTTCAGCAAATCGAACGAGAAGTGGTGATCGTGCCGGAGATTTCGAGCAATAGTCTCATTGTCAGTGCCACGCCCCGATACTACGACGAGATCGCGCGCCTAGT
>CAXMSB010000381.1:0-1940 GCA_964195615.1 uncultured Granulosicoccus sp.
GCTCTTTCGCGTTGGCAGAATTCTTGGCCCGATTCGTCATGGTGGGATTTCTGTTACTTAAGATCTTCCACAGCTTCCGCAATTGAGTTTCAACTTCGTAGCCGTTCAAGGTCGAGATCACAGTGGGCAATCTACCCAAACGGCATGCCCCTGAGTGTAGCTGAGATGCGCGGCGTTGCAACGGTTTTCTCCCCCCCCCCAAGAAATCCCAAATTTCTTGCGTATCGGGCCAGAAATCCCTTGCCGGTGACTGGATTTGGGCCAAATTGGGCTCCCGAGCAGCCCGCCTCCGGCCAGAATTTGCCAATCAGGCGGCGACCAGTTCGGCCTGTGCGGGCAGCAGAGATGGGGCAGCGGAGCCGTCGAGCCGTGCTCGACAACAGGCGGTCAGTAACTCCAAGACGTTGCGATTCTGCTGCCGACAAGTGGCCACAACACTGAGCATCCGCTCGACGAATCGGCTGCCCGCTTCGCTGTCGGTTCCTCCGCTGCTCTTGCGCCAAAGCACCGCATGACGAAGCACTCGCTCGGCGTCGTTGTTCGTCGGCTCGATCCCTTCGATCCAGACGAAGGTCCACAGGAACGATTCTTGTTTGAGCAGTTTGCGGCACGTGCCTGCCGTCTTCTTGCAGGAGCACTCCGCCCCCCGTTCCAACTGCTCACGCAAAGTGTGACGCAAGGGACCGACGTACTTTTGCAGCGATGAGCGCGCAAGGGTGCCATCGCGAACCCGATGCCACCAGTGAAAGAGTTGATCGGAAAGTTCGAGCAGCGACTTGCCAAACCCGCTACCGGAATTCTCCCGGTCGATCATCGCCTGGAAATCGCGCCGCAGGTGCGCCCAACACAACTGCCGACGTTTGATCCAGGTGTAGGCCGTCCAGCGGTCGGAAGTGAGCACACGGTTGTAGTTCTCACCGAGCATCTCGCGGATGACTTTCGCGCCCCGTGTTCCAGCAATGGTGAACACGGTGGCGACTTGCGTCACCGCGACCCAGAGCCACGCCTTGCTGCGATTCTCCCGCCAGGATGTTTCATCAGCACCCGCGTCTTGCTTGCGAACGTACTCGCGTAGTTCTTCGACGGGCGATTCGAGGCTCTCGCTGGTGGCCCGTTCGAGCTTGCACACCATGCCCGTAGAAATGGTGAGCCCGAACAGGTCGCCGGCCAGCGATTGGATCGGTCGCTTGCCCAGCCGATACGCACCGGCCAACAGACTCAGCACGGCCTGCAAGCGCGGCCCGAACGCACCTCGCGGCACGCCGGTGGGAAGTTGGCCGCACGTCCTCTCGCCACACTCCTCACAGGTCAGCCGATGCAGGCGATACTCGGTAACGACCGGTTCGATGGGCGGCAACTCCGCCACTTGATGGCGCAGCGGCTCTGGATCGTCGCCCAGCAACACAGCGCCGCAACCGCGGCACACTTCGGGCTTGATGTTGAACGACGCGGCGACTTTCTCGGGCGACACCAAATCCCGCCGGTGCGTCTTGTGTCCCGGCTGCCCACCACGCTTCTTACCGGTGGGACGTTTCGGCGGCGCTCGCTTGACTGACGGTGGATCGGACGAGGGCGGCTTCGACGAGTTGGAGGAATTCTGATTCAGCCGCGTCTTAAGTTCGGCAACCTCGCGCTGAAGCTCGCGGATGATCTGATGGCAGAGGGCCAGGTCGTTGGGGAGTGGGGCAGCATCTGTGCTCATGCCGCCTGAAGTTACGGAAACCGCCGATCAGGGCAAGAGCAGTTTCCGGCGGGAAAACATCGAAAACAGCGGAAGTCCGCCACTTCGAGCGTCTCCGATTCTTCGCTTACATGGGGTGTGAACGGTTACCATCCGGCAAAGGTGCATCCGATCAGAATACCTGACAACGCCCCAGAAAAAATAGCCACGACAAAAAAGGGGCCTCTGCCATGGAGAAACCCCTCATAAGCCAAGAGGC
>CAXMSB010000382.1:0-3190 GCA_964195615.1 uncultured Granulosicoccus sp.
TTGTTCGAGAAAGAATGCGATAGAGTAAGAGGCTTTGCAAGGACGCTCTATCGCTGTAAAATGCAGAAATCACCGAGAAAAGCTGCGGTTTTCGTGAAATTCTTGGCAGCCTGTCGATCCAGTGGTTGCGGGTTCGAGTCCCGTCGGCGTCGCTCGAAGCAAGATCAAGCCTGCCGGTCACTTACGACCGGTGGGCTTTTCATTTCGGAACTGCTGTTCTCCATCGGGCGGCCTGGACGCCGCTTGCCGAGCATCCGGGGGGGATGGTACACTTAACGGGTTGCTCCCCGCTGGCGTTGCCGGGCGGGTCGTTTCCACGGAACTCTTTCAAAAAAACTGGAGGTATGGATTGGGTACAAAAAAATCAGGCAAGGGCCGGCGTAAGGTTGGACGAAAGAAGCGTCGCATGCGGGCCAAGATTCGCCATCGTAAGAAGTAAGCAGCTCGCAGAAGAGTTGGTTACATCCTCTGATTCCATTTGCTATCCGCTTGCGGTTTAGCACTTCCCGGGGACTACCCCTTCATTCCCGTCGTGGTAATGCCGCGTACGAACGTGCGCTGCGCCAACAGGAACAGCACCACGATCGGCAACGTGAACAACGTCGCGGCAGCCAACAGCAGGTTCATTTCGCTGGAGTGCGCGCTGACGAATTGCTCTAGACCGTAGGCCAGCGGAAACCGCTCGGGGTCGTTCAGGTAGAGCAGGGGGCCGCCGTAGTCGTTCCAGGCCGACACGAATTCCAACAGGCCGACCGTCGCCAGGGCAGGGCGGGCCAACGGCAACATCACCCGCATCAACACGCCCAGCTCGCTGCAGCCGTCGACCCGGGCCGCGTCGATCATCTCCTGGGGCACAGTCAAAAAGAATTGCCGTAGGAGAAATATATAAAACGCTTCTCCCAAGAACTTGGGCATGATGAGCGCGGCCAACGAATCGTAGAGCCCCAATTCGCGGATCACCAAGAACCGCGGCGCCATCGTCACCTGCCAAGGCAGCAGCATCGTGGCGATGAGCAGCGCGAACATGAGATCGCGCCCCGGCCAGCGCACCCGGGAAAAACCGTAGGCCACCACCGAACAGCTAACCAGCGTGCCCACGACGCTCCCCAGGCACAACAGAAGCGAATTGGCGAGGTATCGCACGAACGGAATCGCGGCGACCGCCTCGGCATAGTTTTCCCACCGCCACGGCTGGGGCCACCAGGAAAACGGGTCGGCGGCCAATTGCTCGCTCGACTTCAACGAAGTGAGCACCATCCACGCCAGCGGCGTGATCATCAGCCCAGTTGCCAACAACAGCCAGAGGTAAGCCAAGCGGAGCGGGCGATTATGGCGCATCGAGCACCTCCCGCAGTCGCTGACGCGTGTGCTCGGCGGCGCGAGTGAGCGCGGCCCGGGGGTCGTCGCCTCGGTACATCACTTCCTGCGCTGCTTCGACGACCTCTTGATAATAGAGCGAAGCGACCGGCACTGCCGGCACGGGTCGTTGGTTACCGCTGGCGGCCAACTCCACGAATTGGGCTAACAGGGGCCAGCGTGCGAGGGCCTGCTGGTAGGCGGGCTGCTCGACGACTCGCCGGGAGGCGGGAATCCAACCGCCCGCCGCACACGCCTCGGCGGCTTGCGATTCGTGGCCGTCGAACCCGCTCCAGAATTTCATGAACTGCCAAGCGCCCGCTTTCTGTTTCGCTTGACGCGGCACAACGAAGAAATTGCCATTCACCCATCCGGCTCGCTCGCGGCCGCCCGGCGGCGCGGGCAGCGGCACGACCGTGAATTCGTCGATCGACTCGCCACTTGCTTCGGCAATATCTCGCACGCGCCACTGGCCGTCCATCAGCACCGCATAGCGTCGATCGGCCAACAGCGGAAAGGCCGCCCCGGTGAGTGCTTGCTCGCCCGAGCGGAACGCCGCAACTTCGCTCGGTCCATAGCGGCGACTGTAGCCGGCCATCCAATCGAGCGCCGCGACCAGCTCCGGCGCGTCGGTCGTAATCATGGCCTTGGGGTCATCGGCTTCGAGATCAGCGAACTCGCCGCCGAATACCACGCCCCAGGCCCAGATGCGTCGCGGATCGGGCAAGTATCCCATCCGCTTGCGGCCGGTCGACCCGTCGCTCGGAGCAATCGTTTCGGCAATCCGATCCAGGTCTTCCAACGAGTGTGGTTCGCTCAGCCCGTGCTCGGCCAGCAAGGTTTTGTTGCAGTAGAGCGCCCGGATGTCGAGCCCGCTGGCCAGAGCGAACAGCCGGCCGTCGTAAGTGCCCAATTGCCTAGCGGCGGGAAACAGCCAGTCCTTGAGTCGCGACAGCTCCGCTTCCTTGGCGAGTTCATCCAGCGGTGTCAGGACGCCCCGATGGGCCCAATCGGCGACCACCGGGTCGTCGTGGCTCAGTAAATCAGGCGGATCGCCGCCGGCGACGCTCAAGAAGAACTTGAGATCCAAGTTCGACCCCGGCCGAGCGATCGCGCGCACCCAGTAGCGATCTTGCGAAGCGTTGAACTCCTCGACAATCCGCTCGACAATCGGCCGATCTCGCCCACCCCAGAAATGCCAGAAGACGACCTCCTCACGCCCGTCGGGTACGGTGGCCGGGCGCGCCGTCGCCCACGACCACACGGCGAGGGCCGTGGTGGTTAGCAGGATGACAAGAAGTAGGGTTCGTGAGTTAGTCACAGTCTTAGGGTCATTCCTCTACTGATGCACCCAATGTCGCGAGGTGCGGAACAGCCAGGCGGTCACCAGCATCACTAGCACGAACAGCACCCAGGCCATGGCCGACGCGTAGCCCATGTCGAGGTCTTTGAACGCGGCCAGGAACAAGTGCAGCGACAGCGTCAGCGTCGAGCCGGCCGGATCGCCTTGGCCGTCGCTCACCAAATAAATCTGCGTAAAGGCTTGCACCGATTGGATCAGCCCCATCACAACATTAAAGAACACCACCGGCGTGAGCATCGGCAGCGTCACGTGCCAGAATTTTCTTACGCGGCCCGCGCCGTCGAGCTCGGCTGCTTCGTAAAGCTGCCGGGGGATATCGGCGAGCGCCGCCAGATAGATCACCAGCAAATTGCCGATTCCCCACAGGCTCATCAGGACCAGCCCATCCTTCGAGCCAAACACGCGTCCGGCGTGGTCGCTCGGCCAGGCGGCCGGCCAGGCGGCGGCGCTGGTGCTCTGAAACCACCCTTG
>CAXMSB010000383.1:0-8383 GCA_964195615.1 uncultured Granulosicoccus sp.
TGGAGATCGCCGTCTCGTCGTTGCCGCTCACCGACGATTGGGACGACTTCCTCAACCGCAACGTCAACCGCTGGCTCGGCCAACTGAGCCAAGGGCCTCTCACCGGCGCGACGATCAAGAAACTTGCCGAGGAGGTTTCCACCGCAGCGGGACCCGCGACGGTGATCGAGTTGGTCGGCGTCTTGCAGGGTGCCAGTGGCAGCAATCCCCATGCGGGCATGACCGCGACCCCAGCTCCGCAGACTTCCCCGCCACCAACCCAACAGCAGGCGACAGCTCCAAAGCAATCGGCGGACGGGCCGCTCACCTTCGACACGCCTGCCACTTGGCAGCCCGGGCAAATGAAGACGATGCGCAAGGCCGCTTTCAACGTGGTCGACGGCGAGCAGCAGGCCGAGATGACCGTGATCGATCTGCCCGTGGCAGGCGGAGCCCAAATCACTGACGTGGCGGCCAACGTCCGGCGTTGGGCGAATCAGGTGGGGCTGGCCGACTTGGAGGACGCTGCGCTCGCCGAGTTGCTCCAGGAAACAACCATCGACGGCGCCACGGGCAGCTATGTAGTTCTGCTGGGCCCCGAGGATACCGAGCGGTCCGAAGGCATGTTGGCGGCGATGGTCGTGCGGGGCAAAAAAGTCTGGTTTTTCAAGCTCTTCGGCAGCCGTTCGCTCGTGGAGAAACAGCAGGACGCCTTCCAGGGTTTCCTCCGGTCAGTCCGGTTCAAGTAGCCCGGCCGTATGGCTGTTACAAGACAGGCCCGATCATGGTATTCTGAGTCGAGAGCGGCGGTCGCCGATCCCTTCCATCCCCCTTTGCCCCCTCAGTATCACTCGTGGCAACTACAGACTTGTCCAGCGACTCCGACCGGATGTCGCTCCCCTTGGAGCGAGGTCAGGTCCCTGCTTTCTCCCGCCGAACTTTCAGCCGGTTGTTGCTTCCGCTGGCGTCCTTGCGACTGACGGTCGTGCTGTTCGCGCTGTCGATCGTCCTGGTGCTGGCCGGCACGTTGGCGCAGATCGACTACGACATCTGGTACGTCGTGGCGAACTATTTCCGCTGTTGGTTCGCTTTGATCGAACTGAAGATATTTTTTCCGCGCGCTTGGGACGTGCCGGGCATGTTTCCCCTCCCCGGCGGTTGGCTAGTTGGCGGGGCGCTGGGCGTCAACTTGCTCGCGGCGCATGCGACCCGCTTTCGAGTCACCGGCAAGGGGCGCAGTTTGTGGCTGGGCGCCGTGCTGATCGTCGTCGGGGCCGTGTTCACCTACGCCGTCATCCAGAGCGGCTTGGACGATACGGTCGAAAGCGAACTGACCCCCGTTTTTTGTAACGGCCTGTGGCATGCGCTGCGGGCGGCGCTTGGGGGTGGCGCGTTGTTGCTGGCCTACGTGTTGTCGCTGAGCTACCAGACCCAACGGCAGTCGTCTTCCTTCTGGCTGTGGAGCTTGGGAGCGGTCACCTGCGGGCTGTTGGGTGCGCTGACAGTGTGGCTGTTTCTTCATCCCGAAGCGCAGCTCGACCCGTCGGGCCTGCGAATCCTCTGGCAATTGATCAAAGGCGGTGCCGCGGGGTTGGTGATGCTCGCCGGCTGCCACTACGTCTTTGGCCGACGCGCGGGGATCGTACTTCTGCACGGCGGCATCGGCCTCTTGATGTTCAGCGAATTGCTGACCGGGTTGCGGGCCGAAGAGGCCAACATGCGGATCGTCGAAGGCCAAACCCTCAGCTTTGCCGAGGATTATCGCTCCGCCGAGCTGGCAGTTACCGACAAGAGCAGCGCCGACGAGGACGTCGTGACCGTCGTCCCCCAGTGGATGTTGCGCGAGGCCTTCGACTCGGGAGAAACGATCGAAGACCCGGCCCTGCCCTTTGCGATTCGAGTCGTTAGATACATCCCGAACGCCACGACGCGGCGGATTCAACCGGCCGAAGAATCGATCGCCACGCGGGGCGAAGGGGTACTTTGGTTGGCAGAAGAGCGGTCCGGCTCCACGGGCGTGGCGAACGAGCAATCGGTCGATCTGCCCGCGGCCTATGTTGATCTGCTCGGCAAGGACGACCAACAGCCGTTGGGCACCCTGCTGCTGTGGGCGATGCCGTCGCCCAGTTTTTTCGTGGAACCGGTGGAGGTCGACGGCAAGCCGTTTGAAGTCGCGTTGCGGTTCAAGCGTTTGCCGAAGTCCTACTCAGTGCAACTGATCGACTTTCGCCACGATCGTTACGTGGGTACCGACACGCCGAAGAACTACTCTTCCGAAGTGCGGCTGCTCGATCCGGAGCACAACGTCGATCGAACGGTAAAGATCTGGATGAACAACCCGCTTCGCTATGGCGGCGACACGCTCTATCAATCCAGCTTCGATCGGGATAACCCACGGCTGAGCGTGCTGCAGGTGGTCACCAACAGCGGCTGGATGATTCCCTACGTGTCGTGCATGTTGATCGGCACGGGGATGCTGGCCCATTTTGGCGCCATGTTCTTCCGCTTCGCTCGCCGGCAGACGGCGCCGACCGACTACGCCAAGCCGTCGTCCTTCGGCCAACTTCTCGCCGGCTGGCGGACGCCAGCGGTATGGGTGCCCGCGGTTATTCTGTTTGTGTTCGTCGGCTGGGTAATGGGCAAAATACGAACTCCCCAACAGCCGGGATTTCGTATGCAGATCCACCAGTTCGGCCAGCTGCCGGTCGCCTATCAGGGGCGGATTCAACCGTTCGACACGTTGGCCCGCAACGCACTGACCATTCTGTCGACTCGTGAGGAGCTATTCGTGCCTACCGAGAAGTTCGGCACGGCAGAGCCGTCTGGCAGCGAAAAAAAGTTGCCCGCCACGCGCTGGTTGCTCGACTTGCTGAGCGATTCTCCGTCGTTTCGCGAGCATCGGTGTCTGCGGATCGACAATCTCGACGTGTTGCAGACGCTTGGGTTAGAGCGCCGCGACGGTTTTCGCTACAGTCTCGCCGAGCTGTTGCAGCGCGAAAAGGAATATCTCAAACAGATGAACCTGGCCAGCCGAGTCAGCCCAGACGATCGCACGCTGACCCAGGCGAAGTTCATGGAATTGGGCGAGAAGGTGACGCTGCTCACGATTCTGCGCTCCAGCTTCCTGTCGCCAGCGCGAGACATTCGCACCGAATCGCACGAACTGGCCCAGCAGGACGTGCTCGCTCTGCAACGGCAGGTCGAATCGCTCAGCCGACGAGCCCCGCGGCCCGTGCCACCCGCCACGGCCGGCGGCCCTTGGCGAATGTTGATCGAGGCCGAAGCCGAGCCGCTGTTCGATGTCGTCGCCGGTCGAGAGTCCCCCGAGAATCTCGACCCGTCGATCGTCACCCTGCGAAATATCCTGGGGGCGTATCGCACGGACGACGTTGCGGCGTTCAACGAACTCGTGGCGGAGTATCAACAGATCGTCGATCTTCGGGCCGTTGCCGACGCCCAGTACGAAGAAAGCCTCTCTGGCACTGCTCAAGCCGGCTCTCGCAAGACGGCGGAGCAGCTCAACGTCGCCCGGCTTGAATTCGAGACGTTCTTCAATCATCTCCGGCCGTTCGTGTTGGCGATGTCGCTCTACGTCGTGGCCTTCGTTCTGGCGGCCGGATCCTGGTTGGGGGCCACGGCCCTGCTGAACCGCTCCGCCAATTGGCTGCTCTGGTTCACCTTCCTGCTGCACACTTGGGCGTTGGTCGCGCGAATCTATATCTCGGGACGACCGCCGGTGACCAATCTCTACTCGTCGGCCGTGTTCATTGGTTGGGCGGCCGTGCTGTTCGCTCTGGTGTTCGAACGGATCTACCGGTTCGGCATCGGCAATCTGCTGGCCGCGGTGATCGGCTTCCCGACGCTGTTCATCGCCCACAATCTGGCCGGCGACGGCGACACGTTTCAGGTGATGCAGGCGGTACTCGACACCCAGTTTTGGTTGGCGACGCACGTCGTCTGCATCACTCTCGGCTACTCAACCACCTTGCTGGCCGGCGTGTTGGGCGGCGCCTACATAATCTTGGGCCAGGTCGCCGGGCGATTGGACGACCGCCAGCGGAAACAACTGGCGCGGATGACCTACGGCACGATCTGCTTCGCCGCATTTTTCAGCTTCGTCGGCCCGATCCTCGGCGGGCTTTGGGCCGACGACTCGTGGGGCCGTTTTTGGGGTTGGGATCCTAAGGAAAACGGCGCCTTGCTGATCGTCCTCTGGAACGCCCTGGTGCTACACGCCCGCTGGGGCGGCATGATCGCCCACCGCGGCCTGGCGGTGCTAGCCGTCTTCGGCAACGTGGTGACCGCCTGGAGCTGGTTCGGCGTCAACGCCATGGGCGTTGGCCTCCACGCCTACGGCTTCCGCTCCGGCATGGTCTTCTGGCTCACCGTATTCGTAGCCAGCCAACTAGCAATCATGCTCGCCGGCACAAGAAATAGCTCGCCCAGTTTGCCGGCACAATCTCTGTAGAAGGCCTCTCCGTTGGCGATAGTCGTCTGGACTACCAGACAAGATCGCCGTCGGAGACGCCTTCTACTTTCGCCGATCCAAGGTTTTCTGCAGAGCTCTCCCGACCCTTTTCCGGGTCAACGCGTACCCTTCCGCTGCACTGCTGGCAAGCCAGACAGTGGCACACAACTTGGTACACACCAAGTCCCCTTCGCCGGGAATGCCACGGAGGGACATTCCCTACAGTTTCGCCCCCGCCATTTTGCTCTCTGCGTGAAACTGTCTTGTAGAACACTCGTCAACGGTGATCCTCGCTGATCTGATTAGCGCAGATTCGCAAAAATCAGCGTTCCCGCTCATCCGCAGACCCCAAGAATCTTTTTTCGTTTTTTTCTTGCAATGCTTCCATGCGGCGGTACAATGGGCGTCGTATCTGATTGTTTCCCACCGACGAGCAAAGCTAACGCAGCCTTAAACGCTACTAATGATTTGACCTAAAGGGTGTTACAACTCTCTCTCCGTTCCGCGGAGATTGTTGTAATGCCCTTTTTTCGTAGACATTTGAGACGCACAAATGGCAACGTTCTTTTACTCTGGATGACGCTACCGAAAGCATTACACTCCCAAACAGAACAGGATTCACCATGACTAACATGAACACTCGACGCTTATCCGTACTGGCCATCACCATGGCAAGCCTGATGGCATGCGCCACGGCCGACGCCGCACCCATCACCGTGCCGACTGGGCTGAATCCCGGCGATTCCTACCGGTTGGCCTTTGTGACTCGTGGAACAACAAACGCGGCATCCCCTAACATTACCGCCTACAACAACTTCGTCTCGATCGTGGCTGGTACCGTTCCGGAGCTCGTTTCGCTCGGCACAACGTGGAAGGTGATCGGATCGACCAGCTCGGACAAAGCTCGCGACAATACGAACACCGATCCTGGCGCCGCTGTCGGCGTCCCGATCTATTCGCTCAACGACACGCTGCTGGCCAACAACAACGCCGACCTGTGGGACGGATCGCTAGCGAACGCCCTGAACTACGACGAGAATGGGACGATCCACAGCACGAACCCCTTCACGGGAACCGCCCAAGCCGGCGCCGCCACCTCCGCGCCGTTGGGCGCCGCGACCGGCAGTGCGACGACCGGACAGTCGACCTCCGCAATTTCCACCTGGGTCGACACGGGCATCGACATCCCGCTGGGAGTTTATCGCAGCTTTTACGCACTGTCCGGCGTTCTCCGCGTCGTCCCCGAACCGGGCACCTTCACGCTCGTCACCTTCGGCCTATGGTCGTTGAGCCTCGGGGCGTGGCGGAGGCGAGGATAACTAGATCAACTTACCAAAATTCGTTCCCGCGTTTCCTCTCAAAAACTGCAGCGACAGTGCAGATCGTCGGAACATGGGTGTGCACCTTGCACTAGAAGGCCGGAACGAGTCCGAGCGGTTCCGCAGCGGGTGGCCCAGACAACAGGAGTTGTCTGGGCCCTGGTCTGTGCCACCGCGCCCTGATCAGATCAGCGTTCCACCTCCGAACGAAAACAGTGGCAACGCGTGCCCCTCCGCCGCACTGCTGGCAAGCCAGACAGTGGCACCCGACTTGGTACACACACCAGGTCTCTACCGGCATTGAACCACCAAACGTGGCCAAAAAAGGCGCATGGGAACACGTGAATCTACCCATTCTTGCACGCGAATGTGGCTCCCCTCCTTCCCATGAAGAACTTGGCCCGGTAGGCTCGATGCGGTGCGAAGAGGGCTGCCAGGCACGCCCGCATTCCCCCGATCCCGCCGCAGTAGCCGCAATCCATGACCCCTCCCCCCGAAGATTCCGCCGACGATTCGATAGCACTCGACCAGCAGCAGATGCTGCTGGAAGCGAGCCTGGAGCTTGTCGTAGGCGTTTACCAAGAGGCCGTTCGGGAAGGTGTGAAGCGGCCGGTTGTCATTCTGCTCGATTGCGAAGACGTGATCGGCGGCCAGATTGCCCGCGGTTGGCTGGGCGGCGAGGCGGTCGACGAAGCCATTGCCGATCAGCGTGCCGACGATCCCTCGGGCGAGACGACGACCGTGTTCGCCCGCGCCTTTCCGATGGCCGAGTGCGCCAAGCAAGTGCCCGCTGTTTTTCCCTACCTGGCCCCGATCTTCGAGCAGGCGTTGCCGGCCGAAGGTTTCTTGGCCATCTCGGTCACCAGCGGCGGAGCGTCGGCGTTGACCGTGCCGGCGGACGCGGTGGACCAGTCCCCTCCCCCTGAATGATAAGCGAGTTTACGAACGTGTCATATTCGATTGTAACGATTCCCGGCGACGGGATTGGCCCCGAAGTGGTCGCGGCAGCGCGGCAAATCATCGACGCCAGCGGCGTGGACGTCTCCTGGAGCGAAGCGCCCGCGGGACAGGTCGCGCTCGACGAACACGGCGACCCGTTGCCGCCCTCCACGTTGGAAGCCGTACAGAATGCCGACGCAACATTAAAAGGCCCCACGGCCACGCCCAAGGGCATCGGCTTTCGTAGCGTGAACGTCGCGCTCAGACAGCAATTGAATTTGTTCGCCAACTACCGCCCGGCTCGTTCGCTGCCGGGGATTAAGACCCGTTTTGAAGACGTCGACCTGATCGTCATCCGAGAAAACACCGAGGGGCTTTACAGCGGGCTGGAACACACGGTTGTGCCGGGCGTCGTGGAGAGTTTGCGAGTGATCACGCTGAAGGCGTCCGAGCGGATCGCCCGGTTTGCTTTCGAGACGGCCCAACGCCAAGGCCGGCAGCGCGTCACTTGTGTCCACAAAGCGAACATCCTCAAGCTGAGCGACGGGCTGTTTCTCGATACGTGTTGCGAGGTGTCCAAGGAATTCCCGGAGATTGAGTTCGACGACTGCATCGTCGATGCCACGGCGATGCGATTGGTGACCGATCCCCAGGCGTTCGACGTGTTGGTGATGGAGAATCTGTTCGGCGACATCCTGTCGGACCTGGCCAGCGGGCTGGTCGGCGGGCTGGGCGTGACGCCCAGTGCCAACGTGGGCGAGGAGCTGGCGGTGTTCGAGGCGGTGCATGGAACGGCCCCCGACATAGCCGGTCGCGGGCTGGCCAACCCGATGGCTCTTGTCCTGAGCGGGGTGCTGATGCTGCGATTCCTGCGGGAAAGCGAGGCCGCCGACCGCGTCGAGGCGGCCGTGAGAGCCGTTTTGAGCCGGGGTGAGACGCTCACCGGCGACCTGGGCGGCCGGGCTTCGACCCAAGAATTTACGCAGGCGGTGATTTCTGTTTTGGAGTCCGGAGACTGACTTGTCTATAATGGATGTCGCTGGGGAGCGAGAGAGTTGAGATGCGCGCCGCTGGAAGGTGCGCGAACCCACTACCCGAGGCACGACATGACGAACCTACCCGCCCGCCACTTTCTGGCCCGCCACCTTCTGGCCCCTGCTCGACCGACGTTCACGCGAGCCATGCGATTGTTGCTGTGTGTGTTGCTGGGTGTCTGCTGCGCGCTGTTGCCCGATCTGCCGGTGCTTGCCCAACACCCGGTGAGCGAAGCACAGATGAAAGAGATGCGAGCCAAGATGCGCGCGAGGCGAGGCGGCACGCCGCCTGTCGTTCAGAACGACAAGAAACCAGAAGAAGAAAAGAAAGAAGAGAAGAAGCCAGAAGATAAAAAGAAAGAGGAAGAGATCAAGACGGTAAAACGTCCCACGGAGCCTCCCAAGGAGGTCGATCCCAATCGGGTCAAGCTGAAGGCAGACGCCGACGGCCGCGTGCAGTTCAACTATTTCGGGCAGTCGTGGGCCGACGTGTTGCAGGACTACGCCGACGCGGCCGGCTACAGCTTCGATTGGCAGGAGCTGCCCGCCGACTATCTTAATCTTACGACGCATCGAAAGTACACGCTGAAAGAGGCGCACGACATGCTGAACCGCCATCTGCTGGCGCGCGGTTTCACGCTCAT
>CAXMSB010000384.1:0-4911 GCA_964195615.1 uncultured Granulosicoccus sp.
GTCTTGCATTTCCAAGATAGACGATTGACTCGACACTCTCCGCGAAATAACATACATTTTCTCACATGTAAACAGCAAGAGTGGGACCGCTGCCGATTTGCCACCCTTTCGACTGAAACTCTGGATAGCTGATCGTCGCGCGACGTTCGAGCACATAGTGGATCGGCCGGTCAGCCACTTTCGTCTTCCTCGGGCTGCGCAGCGTGCGTCGCCATTCGAACAAGTTCTCAGAGGCGGATTCCACTCCCTAGTGCTTTGTCAGGGTTGAGAATTAGGGTGCCCTTGGACGGCCGAATCTGCGAGATTATGGCCAACCAAGGAGGGTTCCCATGCAAAAGAAGTATATCGTTCGCCTCACGGATGAGGAACGGCTGGCGCTGCGTGACGTGATGAAGAAACTAACTGGGTCGTCTCAGAAAGTTCGGCGAGCTCAAATCTTGCTCAAAGCCGATGCGGACGGCCCGAACTGGACGGACAGGAGGATCGCGGAGGCCTTTTCGTGTCGGACCAAGACGGTGGAGAACATCCGACAGCGACTGGTAACTGAAGGGTTTGACATTGCGCTGAACGGGAGGAAATGCGAAACATCCCCGGGACGAAAACGGCTCGATGGCGAGCAGGAAGCGAAAGTCATTGCGTTGCGTCTGGGCAAGCCCCCCAAAGGGTTTGCCAACTGGTCATTGCGTCTACTCGCCGACAAGGCGGTGGAGCTGGAAATTGTGGATTCGGTCAGCCATGAAACCATCCGGCAAACGTTAAAAAAAACGGCATGACCAAACGCAAAATTCAGTACTGGGTGATTCCGCCGCAAGCCAACAGCGAGTTCGTGGCATGCATGGAAAACGTGCTGGAAACCTACGCACAGCCTTATGACAAGCAGTTTCCAGTGCTTTGCATGGACGAGCAACCGGTTCAACTGCTTAAGGAAACACGCGTTGCAATTGCCGCCACCAAGAATCATGCCCGCCGGGTTGACTACGAATATGAGCGTGCCGGCACCGCGAGCATTTTCATGTTTACCGAACCGTTGTCCGGTTGGAGGAAAGTCAGCGTTCGCGATCAACGCACAAAAGTCGACTGGGCGAACGAGATGGAAGAACTACTCCGCACCCGCTACGCCAAGGCGAAAAAAGTGATTCTCGTTTGCGACAATCTGAACACGCACACGATGGGCGCGTTCTACGAAGCCTTTCCCGCTGAGCGAGCACGCGAACTCGTCCGCCGTTTGGATTTTCGCTACACGCCCAAGCATGGCAGTTGGCTGAACGTTGCTGAAAACGAACTGAGCTCACTCACACGCCAATGCATGAACGGTCGTCGCATCGGCGACATCAAACTTCTTCGAGAAGAAACGGCGGCTTGGGCAACCGCCAGCAACACCAAACAGCGCGGCGTCGATTGGCAATTCCAAATCAACGACGCACGCACCAAGCTAAACTCCCTCTACCCTAAAACCATTGTTTGACAGAGCACTAGGTTGTGATTTTTTTAAATCAGGCTAGCCAGCGGAGGTTGCTGGCGCTAAAAGTTGTTCATGGATAATAGCAAAACATTGACGGTCGGTCAGGCACGGGTCAAACGGGCGCATCGTTCTCAGGTCGAGTGGCGTCCGATGTCGCTGGAAGAGCTTTTGCCGGCCGATCATCGGGCGCGAGTCGTTTGGCGGTATGTCGATTCGCTCGACCTTTCCGCGTTGTATTCGAAGATCCAAGCCGTTGAAGGCAAGGCGGGCCGCGATGCGGTTGACCCGAAAATCCTCATGACGCTGTGGATGTTCGCAACGATCGAGTCGATCAGCAGTGCCCGGCAGTTGGACCGGCTCTGCAAACGCGATGCAGCTTACAAGTGGATTTGCGGAGGCGTGGGAGTCAACTACCATCTGCTGAGCGACTTTCGGACCGCTCACGGCGAATTCCTCGATCAGTTTTTGACCGATACGATCGCCACACTGATCCACCAGGGCCTGGTGACCCTTGAGGTCGTGGCCCAAGATGGCATGCGAGTGCGTGCCAATGCCGGCGGCAGTTCGTTTCGCCGCAAAAAAACGTTGGAGAAGTGTCGTCAGGAAGCTCGCGAACAGATGCGAAAGCTTCGAGAAGAAGCCGAAGACGATTCGGAAACTCCCTCGAGCGATGCACGTCGCACGGCAGCCCGCAAGCGTGCGGCGAGCGAACGAGAGCAACGAGTGGAAAAGGCTTTGCAAGAGTTGGTCGGCTTGCAGCAACAAAAGGAGAAGCGAAAAAAGGGAAACGGCGAGAAAGCTCGCTGCAGCACCACCGACCCGGAGTCTCGGGTGATGAAGACGGGATGCGGCGGTTTCCGCCCGGCTTATAACGTCGAGTTTGCTTCCGATGGAGCGAGTCGGATGATCGTGTCGGTGGACGTGACGAACTGTGGCAGCGACAGCGGTCAGATGTCGCCGATGCACAAAAACGTCATCGATCGATACGAGAAAATCCCCGATCAGTATTTGGTGGACGGTGGCTTTGCTACCGTTGGCGGCATCACCGAAGTGGAGAAACGCGGCAGTCAAGTGTTGGCTCCGATTCGCGACGAGGAAAATATGCGAGCGAAAGGTGCCGACCCGCACGCCCGCGGCCCCAAAGACACCGACGAGATGTTTCGGTTCCGCCAGCGGATGGCGACAGCGGAAGCCAAAGAGCTATACAAACAACGTCCCTCGATCGCGGAATTCCCGAATGCCGAATGTCGCAACCGAGGGCTCAACCAGTTTCGAGTGCGAGGTCTGGAAAAAGTCCGCACCGTGTCGCTGTGGTACGCGATTACGTTCAATTTCATGCGAATGATCAACTTGGGATGCGTCTGAAAAGCGGACGGAATCAACAGAAAGTTAAGTGAGGCAAAACAAGTAGCGCCGGCAGCGACAGCCACCGACCGGTGGACCAACGTCGTCGGCCCCAAGCAACACGATTTTTCAAAAACCACCACCGGTGGAACAGGGGAAATCGCGTAACTCAAAAAAACTCACGGCCTATTCGGGTTAGGATTTGAGATGGTTATCGGCGGGCGGCCCGTTGTAGGTAGCGTAACCAGTCGCGGTTGAGTTTTTCGAAGTCGTCGCCGGACCAGGGCTCGAACGGTTCCAGAACTTCCAGCCGCTTGCTGGCAGGATCGATGACGACCTCTATCTCTCCACCGTCTTCCGGGGGAGCCAGGAATCCATCTTCGTCCATGATGAACCCGTCGGCCGGGAGATCGGGAGCCGGGGCAGGCGCCTTGAGCATGAATTTTTCGCCGTCGGAGCCTGTGAGACTGTCGGTCATCGGGTTGAACGACAGGCTGCCGGAGAGAGCGTAAACGGCGACCATTTGCGGGCTGCCGATGAACGACAAGGTTCCCGGGTTGCCGTCGTTGCGCTTCGGGAAGTTGCGATTGAAGGAGGAGACGATGCTGTTCACCTTGCCCTCTTCCATGCCGTCCCGGCGCCACTAGCCGATGCACGGTCCACAGGCGTTGGCCAGTACCGTGGCGCCAACCGCCGTCATCGCTTCCATCTGGCCGTCGCGCTGAATCGTCTTGTGGATCAGTTCGGAGCCGGGAGAGATCAACAGCGGAATCCTGGCCGAACATCCTTTCGCGGCGGCCTGTTTTACCAGGTCGGTGACCCGTGAGAGGTCTTCGTACGAGGAGTTGGTGCAGGAGCCGATCAGTGTGGCTGAAACATCATCCGGGTACCCTTCGGCCTGCACCGCTTCGGCCATGGCCGAGACCGGCCGGGCCAGATCGGGAGTGTGGGGTCCGACAAGATGAGGTTCCAGGGAGGTGAGATCGATTTCGATGACCTGGGAATAGAACTTCGCCGGGTCGGCGGCGATCTCTTTGTCGGCTCGCAGCAGGTGATGGTACTTTCTGGCCAGATCCGCCAGGCCGGAACGCCTGGTGCCGGCCAGGTAGCGGGACATGGAATCGTCGAACGGGAAGATCGAGGTCGTCGCGCCCAGTTCCGCGCCCATGTTGGTAATCGTCGCCTTGCCGGTGCAGGAAATCGACTCGACACCCGGGCCTAAATATTCGATCACCGCGTTGGTGCCGCCCTTGACGGTCAGAATGCCCAGCAGCTTCAGAATGACGTCTTTGGGAGCGGTCCAGCCGGTCAGGGCGCCACTCAGTTTCACACCGATGGTATTCGGGTATTTCACTTCCCAGGGGAAGTCGGCCATGACATCGACGGCGTCGGCGCCACCCACACCCGAGGCGAACATGCCCAGGCCGCCTGCGTTGGGAGTGTGAGAATCGGTGCCGATCATCATACCGCCAGGGAAGGCGTAATTTTCCAGAACAACCTGGTGGATGATGCCGGCACCCGGCTTCCAGAAACCGAGGCCGTATCTTGAGGCGGAAGTCCGCAGGAATTCGTAAACCTCGTTGTTTTCATCGACGGCGACTTTCATGTCCGATGCGGCGCCCTGGTACGCCCTGATCAGGTGGTCGCAGTGCACCGTAGACGGCACCGCCACCTTCGGAATTCCGGCCTGGGCGAATTGCAGAAGAGCCATCTGCGCGGTGGCGTCCTGCAGGGCGACCCGGTCCGGTCGAAGCATCAGGTAGCTCTCTCCTGGTCGCAGGTCCGCTTCCGCGGCGTCATGGAGATGGCCCAGCAGCACCTTTTCCGTGAGGGTCATGGGACGACCGAGCCGTTCCCGGATGACTTTCAGGTTTTCTTCCATTTTCCTGTAAGCGTTCTCAACAAAAGCGGGTGTGCTCTCAATCGCGGCCATGTTGTGCTCCTTAGCGGCAATCCACGGATATCTGGATTGGATCCAAACTGTAGCGCCTTGCCGCGTAGGCCGCAACGATAGGGGACCATCCTGGTTGTTTCCGGTAGTCGCTGTTTGCCGGCTCCGCAGAGGCACCTGGGGGAATAGGAGCCGATGGTACGGTGTTAACACC
>CAXMSB010000385.1:0-18882 GCA_964195615.1 uncultured Granulosicoccus sp.
AATCATTGGGACCAGATGCGAGAATTGTTTTCTGGTCGCGGGCACCGAATTGTTACTGCAACCCGTGCTCCCCTTTACAAATTGATTCGCAATGAAGATGCGATTACAAGTCCTTTCTGGAATATATTCGCTCCAGAGAACAGGAATATTGGTCCCTACAATGATGAAGATCTGAAAGCCGCCTGCCAGGTCGCGAACCTGGACATAAGTGGTGGTGGCATCAAGGAATTGAGGAATTGGACTACCGTTTTCCAAAGGGAGTCTTCCGCTTGGCGTGGGCCGCGGCCCTTCGTTTGGCCTCACTGTCGCAGGGGCGGAAGCAGTACATCGAAGCATCCCGGGCCAAGTATCGCAGCAGAACGCCCTGGGCCTTGGGGCCGATCAGTATGATCCGCTCGCGCTCATGATGTTCTGTTTTGTGCGAATCTGGCCTGTAAACCCAGACTTCACCTGAACGGTCGATATCGCATGGTCGCACGACACAGACTTCGGCGGGCCGCATGCCCGTGAGACGCTGTAGGCGGACCATATCGGCCACCACGTCGGGAAGGTGATCTAGGGTCTGCTCCACTTCGCCGTCATCGACAGGCATGATGGGAGCGGTCTCACGGGCTTCGGTACGCCCACGTCTCAGTCCGGCAACCATGGCCAGGGCTTGGGGGACACTGGGGGGGATCATTTCCTCGGCGGCTGGCCGACGTTATCCGCGACGGGGTCGACCCGCATGGGGTCCACCTCACAGATTCTAATCACCGATGGATCAGTTTTGGCAGCATGTCATTGTTCAAAGCTGCTGCAACTGCCCGCGTAACACACGTAATTCAAATGTGGCCGCACCGAACTCTTCCTGCTGGCAATAGCCAGCGGCGTTCTGCAAGTGCCGGTTCGCAGACGCGAACTCATCCAATGCCAAAGGCAGAGCCACCAGAAGGTCTCCAGCGTCTTGAAGGCCCTCGGCCCAATAGTCGCCCATGCTGGTCCGCGCAATAAGTAGCTGCACGGCGAGTTCGAGCACTCGCAGGCGCTTTTCGTACTGCGACAGCACAGGCGTGCTATATTCAACTTCACCATTTTGGGTGGGCGTGAGTGATGGTTGGGTGATCATTTCTTCACCTTTTTCTGTAGCTTGGACGGCAACAATCCGCCCAATCACAAGGGGTCGGAACTAAGCCACGCAGGGCCTTACATTGATAGAATCACCAAAACCCCCGTCGTAGAGACAGGCCGTGGAAGAAAAATGCTACTAACGTCGTAGAGATGGGATATAATCACTTGCGCCGGAACAAGTTACGGACATTCCAAGCAAACGGTTGGCGAGACTGACCGGCTCAAATTCCCTAGGAGCCCTATGACCCCAGAGCCATGGCATGCTGACGAGGCCTTGCCGCTGCGAATCATGCGGCAAATCGATGCGGTATGCGATGAGTTTGAGGCAGCGCTGAGACTTGGCGGTGGCGTGGCTTTTGAGCAGTATCTCGGCCGTGTTGAGATGCCGGGGCATGAATCACTCGTCAAAGAATTAGCGTTACTGGCTTTGGGTCATTTGCGAGACGACGGCACATTAGATCCTATAACGGACCTGCTAGTGGCGAATCCCGCGCTGCGTCACGAGTTAAAGCGCATAACGCAATATCTCGAGGGTGCGCTAACGGCACGCGTCAATGGCGGCCCAAGCCGCTCGGAAGGGGCTACTGGTCTAGTCATTCGCTGTCCGCTCTGCCATAGCACGATCGAAATGATTGTTGACGCGTCGTTGGTCGATATCAGCTGTCCGAACTGCGGTGGCAGTTTTGGCCTCGTCAATGATGTGGAAGACACACGAGACGCAGCGTCACTCACAAGAATTGCGCACTTTGAGCTCGTTGAGCGTCTCGGAATGGGCGAGTTCGGAACGGTTTGGAAAGCTCGAGATACAATCCTCGATCGCACCGTTGCGCTAAAGATCCCCCGCCAGCAACAATTAGACTCTGTGTCCATAGAGAAGTTTATGCGTGAGGCACGAGCCGCCGCCCAACTTCGACACCCCAATATTGTCACAACGCACGAGGTTGGCCGCCACGCTGACACCCTCTATATCGTTAGCGATTACATCCGCGGAGCCACGCTCGGAGACATGATCGCGGATCATCGGTTAGGCGTCCGCGAGTCAGTCGCCATCGCATTGAAGGTTGCTGATGCGCTCGAGCACTCCCATCGCTGCGGCGTCGTTCATCGCGACCTGAAGCCTTCCAATATACTGGTTGACGACCAAGGCGAACCGCATTTGATGGATTTTGGACTCGCGAAGCGCAAGGAAATGGAGGTCACGATAACGACCGATGGGGCAATTCTTGGAACGCCTGCCTACATGTCGCCCGAACAAGCCCGCGGTGAGGCAGCGCACGTCGATGGACGAAGCGACGTCTACTCATTGGGCGTGATTCTATTCCAATTGCTAACTGGAGAAGTACCTTTTCGCGGTTCCATGCGGATGCTGCTGCAGAAAGTAATCAACGATGATCCGCCAGGTCCGCGCACGCTCGACGGCCACGTGCCGAAAGACCTCGATACCGTTTGTCTCAAGTGCATGGAGAAAGATCCAACTCGGAGGTATGCAACGGCTGCAGACTTGGCGGTTGATCTGCAGCGCTTTATCGTCGGTGAGCCCGTCACCGCCCGCCGCGTTGGGGCTATGGGGCGCACATTGCGATGGGTGCGACGGAACCGGGCTATTGCGCTATCGCTTGCAGCCGCAATTCTAACACTGCTCGTGGCTACGATTAGCTCCTCCTTTTTTGCCTGGCGAGCCGCTCAAAGTGCCGCTCGCGCCGATCAACAGGCGATCGCGGTTATTGACACACTCTATGACTCGCTCCTGCAGGAAATACGCTTGACACGTGAAGTCCGCAAGCAAGGTTACGGGGAGAAAGTACGTCAACTCGTCGACCAGGCTCAGCATCTACCAACCGCTCGCGTCGACGAGGATGAGTTGCGTCGCCAACTCGTGCTATCCATGGGTGATTTCGTGGCACACCACCCCCTTGTTATTGAGCCGTCGCAGGGAGAGACCACGTCCATTTGCCTCAGCAGCGACGGCCAGGAAATATTCGTGGGGCTCAACAATGGTCGAATTGTCGTTTACGACGCTCATACCGGCAAGGAGCGGAGCGAGCTCGAGGCATTCGTCAATCCAGTATTTTCCATTGCAATCACCACGGACGACGAGCACCTGTTTGCGGTCGACCAGACAGGGACGACCCAAGTGTGGCGACGCGATGATCGGAAATGGAACTTGGATCGAACAATTCAACTCGGAGAGGATCCTCGTCTTATGTTCATTTCACCCGAGGGTGAGTATGTAGTTTCCGTGGAGGAATCAGTACTCGAGATATGGGATGTGGCGACTGGTACCAAGCTCAAGCCGTTAGGCACTGAGGCAGGTTGGACTATTAGAAACGTAGCGTTCGACATGCCAAACCGAAGGCTGGCCGCGGGTTATATAAATGATGATGCCGACTCCGTCGGTTGGGCCTTGTGGGATCTGGACTCAGCAGACCGGCAATATCAGGTTGACATGCCAAGTTTGGGTAACACGTACGCGAACGGCATCGATGTAGCTCACCAGAGCGGTCGAATGGCGATCGGTTTCGACGAAGCGCTACTTGTCTATGAGATGGGAAGTTTTCAGCGAACCAACCTCTTCGGGTTCGACTCGACCAAAGCCGTCGCGTTCAGCCCTGCGAATCCCTATTTAGCTGCTACCAACATTCGCGGCTGGACTACCATCTGGAATTCGGTAACCAATCGTCAGCTAGCGACCCTTCACCACCCAAGACGAAGGAAGAGCCGCGATGATCTTGTTTTCAGTGGAGACGGCACGCACCTGGCTTCATCAAACGCCGATTCCATTCAAGTATGGGACCTGGCGAGGGCAGACGAAAAGACCGTTATGATCGGTCACGGGGGAGGCATTCCGTGCGCTGTTTTTCACCCTCACCGCAACCTGCTGGTAACTGGAGGCAAGGACGACGAAGTCCGGTGGTGGAATCCGTCGAACGGGCGCGTGGTCCGATCGCTGGGGCTGGGCGAGGCGGTGCAGACACTGGCATTTTCTGCCGATGGTGGGCTGCTGGCTGTCGGCGGGATGGGCAGAACTGGTGCGCCGCATTTACGATTGGTCGACGTTGAATCCAACGAGATCATCTACGAGGCAAGTCCCGAGATGGAGAACGTCCATTCCCTGACATGGGCGGACGGCCCCGGGGGGAGATATTTGGCCGGCTGCGGTGCGGAGGGCGTGGCGCTGTGGAGGGTGCCTGAGAATCTGCCTGTGCGGATGGAAGAGGTTCTCAAGCTGGATAGATCTTGGTGCCTGGCGACCGTCGTTGATCGCCAGGTACGATGGTTGGTTTGGGCGGAGGGCAATTGGCGTCTGCGTGCATGGGATGTCGTGGGCGGTCAAGAAAGGCCCCTGCACGCCCCACCCATGCTTCAGGGCTGGCACGGCATAACATTTCTGCCAGACGAGGAATCCATCATCTATGTCTCAAGATCGGGCGTTGCGGAAATCTGGAACATTGAGGAAGACCGCCGCGTCGACTCGTTCGGCGAACCCGGCACGTTCAACGCGCCGCACATCGCATTAAGCCCCAATGGACGGTGGTTTGCCGCGCTCAGCCAACCGGACGTAGTTTCCGTCTGGCAAATGCAATCTAAGCAGCACTTGTTCTCGCTACGGCCAGAATCGGGCACCATCTGGTCTCTGGCCTGGGATCCTTCCAGCGAACACCTCGCCGTAGGCCAATCCGACGGTGGCCTTGCTGTTTGGCATATACCAAGAATCCGTCAGAAACTGGCTGAGTCCGGCATGCCAGGGCAGGACGATAATTGATCGCCGATGTTTTGCTGAAGCTTCGGCTTAAAACAGTTTGCAGCGGATCGAAACTGAATGGAGTGTCTGAGCGTATCCGTGAACAACATGGATCGGAACGCCCCTCGCATCGACGAAACGCCCATCCTCTTTACGGTAGTAGGTTTTCCTGTTTCTTCTCCACAGGCAGTAGTTCCAGCTCTCCGAGATTTCGCGCCAGACTTCCGGATGCGAGTGGCAGTAGACATTCAGAGCGAGCTGGTCGCCAGGGTCCCCCGACCCAGCCAGCTGGGGAGTGTTGTACCAGTGTTCCGTTGTCTCAAAACACTCGCTTAAGGTGCCAGCGAGGAATCCGCTGTTAAGGAAGGGGCGGTGAAAAACTGTCCGCTGTGCGTCGCGACGTGCTGCAGGGTCGATAATTGTTTCGGTCCCTTGAACGACGGCCGGATTGTCTGGATATCCACTGGGTTCACGCGCCGCGAGTAGTGTTCCAGGATGTGCTCGTACGAGTTCCCAAAGTGGCTCCAAGCGCGACCGAAAGAAAACGTCGCCTGCGTCCCAATAGGCGACAGGCGTTGCAGGCGGCAGAGCCCTGGTGATTACTGCGAACTTTCGCAACCGGCGCCTGGCAACGTGCTCACCGGTGTCACTGCGAAAGGCCGGTCTCACGCCGGGCGCTCGAGCCAATCTCGCGCGCTCCGTGGGATACAAGCCCACTGCCAAAGGATGGACTACCTCCTTGTTTCTGGCCGCTCGGAACGTCTCGCTCGGGGTCGGCACCACGAATTAGATTCAAGGCATAGTCTCCGTCCGACACTCGTTCGATTCCAACCGGGGACATTTCGAAAACGGAATCTCCTTCGATAGCGCGCGGTTTGCAATAACCGGCTCTTTGCTTATATCCATGAAAGTGAAAGTACATGACCTCACGACGCTGGTTGAGTATCCAAAGTCGTCCCGCGTCCCACCTTAAGCGCCAGCCTGAAGTGGCTAGTTCCGGCCATTCGATGACTGCCGGCGAGAAACACGCCGAAATTCTTTGCTTGGCCATAAGTCGATGCACGACATGGGTCATACTGTCGCAGGTGGCGTCGCCGGTCAGAGGTTCTCCCTGCATTCGTCGCTGCCACTGTCTCCCGCACTCATCGAAACTCATTACCTGCGGGGATTGCAGAACTGCTCGAAAGTTGGTGCTTTGTTGGTAAAGCATCCGCATGCACGGAGTATTGCGCAACAAGGTAAAGTGGCCAACGAGAAACTCCTTCCGTGCGGTGAAGACGTCGTACTTATGCAGCTTCGCAGCCGAAAGAAAGCGGCGGATATCTCCATAAATGATGTCCATGTCGGTGTATCCCCAATAGTCGTAGCCATCGAGGGACTCTTTGAAAATGTGGCCGTAAGCTGGCTTGAAATCACACAATTTGCGCGGGTGACTCAGACACACTTCGACACCAGTTGTGCTGGTGGCAAGCGTGTTGAAGGACGACCTGCTCAGTCGCTTGACGCATACATTTGGCGGAACCGCTGGGAAATTCTCCTGGTCCGTAACTACCAAGAAGTTGATAGACGGATTGTATGAACAGCTCAGGAGATAATGCTTGATCCAGCCGGGAAGTGGACCGAAGTAGCAAAGTACAAGACAGACTGATGGGAGGTAAGGAGGCCCAGGTTTTTCATAACTGTTCAGGCTGTCTACCTGGGGCGCAGAACCCACTGCAGCGATGGCGGCTGAGTGTCCGCGGATTTCACCCTTGGGCATATGCTGCGCTCTGGCGGATGGGCAATAGTCAATACCCCAGTGAAGTCGCCGCAGATCGTCACAACAGCACTGGCACTCACATTGCTTGCCACGCCAGGTGAATTCCAATTGCTCGAGCACCTTGCGTCGAAAGAGCGTGGCGCCCATCGAGACGTGATGCGCGATCTGACCGGCGCGGTATTCGCCCAAATAATCTGCCGCCAACGCAGCGTATATTGGCCGCCGGCTTAGAGTGTCAGCCAATGTGGCGATGCACTGCGGATGCAGTACGACATCTTCGTCCAGAAACATCAACCATGGCGCATTGCCGCGGAGCTTGGCTTCGTTTCGAGCTCGTGCAATGGAATCCCATCGGCAACGGTCTTGCGGGCTGACATGTCCCACGATGCGATGAACGATAATCTGAACACTTTGCTGCGCGCGAATACCGCCTTCCACCTCTGGATGGAGGGGTCGTGCATCCCGCACCAACACCGCCAGATCGACTTGCGGATTTGCAGGACCCATTCTCTACCGCCTAGCCACCTTCGGCCGAGTTTGGCGCCGCTTGAGGTTTGAGAGCCGCAAGTGTCTGCCTCCATTCACCATTCGCGTTCACAGCCCTTCAGGACTGGTGATGCTTCGTCTGCAGTACCCGCCGTCTGGGTGCTTTCGGTAATGGTAAGCACCGGTTCGTCTTCAGGGACAAAGGCAATACCTCTCGCACCCGATTCAGGGTCTGTGATATCAGTTTTTAGTTTCATGTTGATTTCGTGGGCATCGATATGGGGCTTCAGGAACCACTCTCCCTTCTCCAAGTCGTACGCGAAGTCTTGTTCCGCGAAACGAAACTTGCGCTCCTTATCCGTCTCCACCCAAACTCCGGGAAAAAAGATTCCTGCAACATCCTCTTGCAAGAAGACCCGACTTGTCGCCTGTTCAAGTCCCGATTCTTCTCGCACGATTACAAAGGCTTCGTCTTGAGAGTTGCCGCCTGCAGAGCGCCGAAGACTGCCTTTTTCGATTGAGATACCACCAACACTGGGAAAGGGTGTGGGAAACGCCACGCTACCGGCCAAATGCAGCCGTCGGGTTTGTCTAATGTCCAAGTCGATGCGGGGTTTCTTGGGGTCCACGTCCATAGTCGCTCCTAACAGCATTGCCGGTCGAAGTTGAGTAACAGGCCAGCCAGAAACCATCTTAATGTAGTGCAACAGTCGAGCGTCAGGTATCATAAGGTGGGGCGACTGCAAAACGCAAGTATTTTAGATCGCCCGCTCCCGGCAAATGGGGGGTATTCATGGACTTGTCATCATGCGGTTCCGTAACCGGCTGGCTCGATGAGCTGAAGGAAGGGCACGAGGCGGCCGCACAAGAGCTGTGGAACCGCTATTTTACGCAGCTCGTGCCGCTGGCCCGCCGTCAACTGCGAGGTTTCGCACGGGACGCTGACGAAGAGGATGTCGCGCTGAGCGCGCTCAAGAGTGCCATGCTCGGCGTGCGGAACAAACGCTTTCCTGATCTCAAAGACCGCACAGGCCTGTGGCCGTTGCTTGTCACCATCACCGCGCGCAAGGCCATTAACGAACTCAAACGGCAGCGGGCCAAGAAGCGAGATCGGGCCTCGGAACGACCACTGGCCGATGAGCAACTGGTCGCGGGCAGCGATCCCAGCCCAGATTTCGCAATACGACTGGCCGAGGCGATCCAGAAACTCGTCCATGCTCTCGGCGACGAGACGTTGCAAACGATTGCGCAGCGGAAACTCGAGGGTTACTCAAACGACGACATTGCTCGTGAATTAAACGTATCCACGCGCACGGTGGTTCGCAAGCTCGCAAGGATTCGCCAAGAATGGGACGAAGGAGGTTGAAACACGCCCGTAATTTTTCCGGTCGATATGTTCAGGCACGAGAAGTTGCTGTGGTCAAGTTGGGGATCAGTCTTCAGGCAAAGGAGAATCCGCTAAAGCGATGGCTGTGACGGCGGCTTACCTAGTGGAGTGATCAGCCCTTGTCAAAGGTGGATGACCAGCACGAACCAACATTTTGTGGAGGGGGACCTGGCACTGTTTGTACCCTCGGTCGATGTGACGACCGACGCTACTTCAGGGCCCGCCAAGCGCGCGTTGCTGTTGGTTGAAGAGCGGGAAGAACGCTCCGGGGACCGGCGTTCGCCTTTGAGGACCCAAACGTTGTTTCAAGGGCTGAATTTCGCGAGCCTCTCCCGACGCGGACCGCATACCTTCTAGCGATTTTTGAGAAACGTACCCTCTTACTGGCGAGAGCGGATCGTCGTCGAAGCCTATAATAGCTTTGACCGATACATCATTTACTCGTCCATCTGGCTCAATGTTTACTGTTACTTCTTTCTGGGGTAAATCACGGGGTTCGTTTGCGGCAAAATCCAGCATGGCAATTGTGAGTTCGGCTAATTCGTTGCTTCCCAATCCACGCGTTACCCATACATAAGTGCCGTAATAATGACCGACGAGAGTGCAATGCTTGGGAACACATTTCTTACACCCGACGTGAAACCAGCACGGTGCGTGTAGGTACGGCCAGGCGTATTGGTGCTGCCACAACGCGGTGTTTGACTTGTGGGTAACGGCCCAGGCGATGCAATCCGATCCTACGGTCCTGGCTGCCTGGTGGGATATTGCCGGCGATGGTCGCCTCTGCTGTACCATGCTGCTGGATTGTCTCACCTGAGGCCGTTTAACATTGATCAGCGGTCAGCTTGGAGGTACGCCACCTGCTCACAAAACGGAAGGTCGAATTTGTCGGTCGGTCGTCCAGGTCTCGCTGTTTTGTAGGTGTTAAGTCGGCAGGGGCCTGGTTCATCATCGGTGGAGAATGTGGAGGACTGGAGCACAGAATCAGGTGGTGATCTGCAGTCCGGTGGGAAGTGATTCGCCGAAGACAAGCCGCCTTTCCTCGTCGTCCAGGGCGCCCCGGGATTGCACGAGTTGTATGAGGTGCTGGGCGCCCTCACTTTCTTGTAACCACTCGATCGCTTGCTGGCGATGTGATTCCGCGATGTCGCGATGCCGGTCTTCCGTCCGACGGGCAAGCTGCATGGCGGCCAAGTTGGCCAGGGAATGGTTGTCGCTCGCGCTCATGACGGCGTCGAGCCAGCGCTCGGCGAACTCTGCCGGAACAACCCTATTGAGCGGCCCGTAGAGGGGCACACGCTGGCCCAGGCGGCCGAGCGTCCATAGCATGTCGGGTGCCCTCGTGGCCAGTTTTCGCTTGGGCAGCAATTCGACAATGGCGTCGCCGAGCGCCACTTTCGTGGCAACAGACAGTAACTCGAGCGAACCCAACAGACGCCAGAACTCGGCCGACTGTATTGGGTCGAGCAGCGTGGCGGACGACTTTGCCTTGCCGCCACGGAAGCGTCGTTGGAGCGCTCGCACATCCGAGAGCAGGGGTTCCGCCAGCCCCAGTTGTTGGCCGCGCGTCAGGCCGCCTGCGATGCGTTTCCACAGGACCATGGCCTCTACCTGAGAGGTGGCGAACGTGAGCTTGCCGCTCACGGTCCGCCAAGTCTGCGCCACACGCCAGTCGTCGACGGCGAACCCGTAGCCCGGGCGAAGCGCGTAGCCGATCAGGTTGAGCCACCGCGCCTCATGAGCCGCTGAACGGCTGCGGCCGGACTCGCACTGCATCAGCACCTCCCACATCCTACGCAGCAGTGATGTAGGCCACTGGCGCCGTTCCTGATGCAGAGCACTCAAAAGACTCTTCATCAACTGCGCCGGCGGGTCTGTCGCCGACGCGCCGAAGACCTCCTCGATTGCGGAACGGGCTGCGGAGTGTAGTTCCTCATCGACGAAGCCCTCGCTCTCCGCTTTGGACTCACGCGGCTGGATGTCGGATTGGGTAGTCGAACGGATGTCGAATTGCAGACGCCAACTGCGGTTTGCGTCGACCTCTCGGCAGGAGAGCTCCAGCAAACCAATCTCAGACAAATGGACGTGCAGGCGCACGTTGGCTAATTGGGGCTCTCTCTTCCGTCCGGTGTGCAAAACCGTGCGGATAGGCGGCAGGGGAGCCAACTCGGCGGGGTCCACGTCGATCACCATGCCGGGCGGATCAACGAGCCGGGTGCTGGACACGTAGATGGGGAATTCCACCGGCTCGGCAAGCGTGAGCTGGAACTCGAGGTCGCTGATCTCAAAGTCTTGCCCCGCAACCGCGTTGCCCGGCGTCAGGCAGATGGCGCGCGGCTTCGGACCTGCGACACCCACATAGTAGCTTCGGACCAGGGCCGCAGTAATGCCCACACCTTCCCCGCGTCGCACCATGCCGTAGTAGGCTGCTCCGTGGGCCACGGCCAGATCGAAGCGCGGGTTGTCCAACAGCAGGGGCGACCATTGCTCTTCGTTGGAAGAGAACCAGGAACTGACGACTTCGATCAGTTGATTGCGTAGCACGGAAGACGCGAAAAAGCCGCCGTTCAGGAGCACGACGTCCGGGCGGGCGGGGTCGGGGGCGTTCTCGGACGGCCCATCGTTTCGTGGCAAGTCGCTTCCGGTGTGCCGGTGTGCCGTCAAGAAGGCCGCCAGATAGCGGGTTATCGCCGCGTCGGCGGCGAAGGGCAAACCGAAGTCCTGAAAGCCGGATCGACGCCGCTCGGGTTGGTCGTTCAGCGCGACAGTGGGCAAAAAACCATCGACCAACAGCATCAACGCCTCCTCACGCGTTACGTCGGTCTGTGTGCCCCCACCGATCAGCTTCGACCCGGCAGCCGGCAGGTGGAGCGAGTACGAATCGGGTGCGTCGTCCGCGAGCAGCACTTCCTTGACGCGGCGGGCTGAGCGAACCAGGACTTCCCACTGCCGGCTGTCCAGTTGTCCTTGGTTGGTGATCCGACTCTCGACATGCCGGGCCATGGCAAGGTCGAGGTTGTCGCCGCCCAACAGCAAGTGGTCTCCTACCGCGATGCGATAGAACTCCAGATCGTTGGAGCCCTCGCTGCCGCTGACGCGTATCAGCGTGAAGTCGGTTGTGCCGCCGCCGATATCGCAGACTAGGATCTTCTGCCGGGGAGCGATAAGGTCCCTCCAATCGTCGGCGTGTCGGTCCACCCAGGCGTAGAACGCGGCCTGGGGCTCTTCCACCATATGCACCCGTGGGAGGCCAGCCTGCTTGGCGGCGGCGAGTGTTAGCTCTCGCGCAACTTCATCGAACGAGGCGGGCAGCGTAATCACCACGTCTTGCTCGTCCAGCGGATGCCGGGGGAAGCGGTAGTTCCACGCGTCGTGCAGATGTCGCAGAAACGCGGCCGACGCTGCGACAGGCGAGAGCCGCTCCATGTCCGCGTCGCCTTGCCAGGGCAACAAGTCCGACGTGCGGTCAACGCCAGAATGGGAAAGCCATGACTTCGCCGAGGCGATCACCCGACCCGGCTTGCTGGAACTCTCGTCGCGGGCATAGGCACCCACCCCGGAGCCGGTGCCGGTTGCGCTCCAGGGCAGTTGTAGGGCCCCGGATTCGTCCTCGGCGGGAGTCGCCTGGTACAGAAAAGAGGGCAGTGTCTCGCGATCTTCAACCTCGAAGGGCGCCACGACCTGAGGGACTTGGAACGTGCGGACCCCCCACTGGGCTTCCTGCGAATCGACGTACGCTATCGCCGAGTTCGTGGTCCCCAGATCAATGCCCACCACGTACCGACTGGGTGTTGGAGCATCTGCGTCGGATTGACTTGGCCGATCGCTCACGCGCCTGCCTCGTCTGGCGACTGCTCTCGGATGCTGAATTCTAGTTTCCAGCGCTGATCCGAGCACGTGCTCACACACCACAACTCGAAAACGCCCAGTTCCGTGATACGCGACTGGAAGCGAACCGGGACATACGTCTCCTGCTCATTGTCGCCCGCATCGAGTACCGCCTCCAGTGAGTCGGTTTCCGCCAATTGTTCTTCGTCGATCTGTGGCAAGACGTCGCCGGGACGATCGCCGGGACGAACGGCCGAACTGAAGAACCGGAAGTGAGCGGGCTCGCCGAGAACCAGCCCGATCTCCCCGGACGGCACGTCTGACTCGGTTCCTTCTTCCATGCCAAAGGGCACGACGCACATCGCCCGCAAGGGCCGTGGAGTGCCCGGGATAGCCAATCCGGCTGTCTCAACGCCCACGTAGTAGGACCGGGCGGCGCCGCCGCGGATCCGCATCCCTCCTTGGTGTTTGGTCCAGCCGTAGTAGGCCGCCCCGCGAGCCACGGCGAAATCGAGGTCGCGCTGGCCCGGGAGTTCACACACGGGGTAATCCTCAGTCGACCAGCGACCTAGTGTTTCGAGCACGAGCGAGCGCAGAGCATCGGCTTTGAAGACGCCGCCGTTGAACAGCACGTGCGTAGGATAGGCCGCCTCGTCCGTGTCGCTCGCGTGGGCCATGAGGAAGGCGGCCAAGTGGCGTGTGATGGCGACGTCGGACTCGAAAGGCAGTCCGATTTCTTGGAACCCCGACGCGCGGTGTCGTTGGGGTTTATCACTCAACTGGCAATCGGGGAAGAAGCCCTGTAGCAGGAGATCGGTCGCCATGTGGCGGGGGACGTCCACCGAAACGGCGCCGCCGATCACTTTGCTGCCTCGCCCGAGGACCGACACGCGGTGAGACTCTGGCGGGTCGGCGGACAGCAAAACCTCCTTGGCATCGCGGCAGGAATGCCACAGCGAAATCGACTGCCAAGCGTCGAGTTTGATCCCCTGATCAGCGAACATCTCGGCGACTCGATGGGCGAGCGTCAGGTCCATGTTGTCGCCGCCCACCAGCAGGTGCTCGCCGACGGCTAACCGACGTAGCTCCAATTCCCCTTCTTCTTCGGTGACGTCGATCAGCGTGAGGTCCGTCGTCCCACCACCGACGTCGCACACGAGCAAGCGATCTCCTTGGGTCAGGTCCTTTCTCCAGGCATCCCCTCTGGCGGCCAACCAGGCGTAAAGCGCCGCTTGCGGTTCCTCGAGCAGCACTAGGTCGGAAGGGAACCCGACACCGGTGGCGGCCTCCCGGGTCAGTTCTCGCGCGGCAGCGTCGAACGAAGCCGGCACCGTGAGCACGACTTGCTGGTCGCAGATCGGCGCGTCAGGGAACGCGGCGTTCCAGCACGCGGCCAAGTGCTCCAGGTAGCGTTGCGAGGCGGTTACCGGCGAGACGGTGTCCACCTCGGCCGGGGCGCCGTAGGGCAACAGCGGTTGACGCCGATCAACGCGGCTGTGGCAGAGCCACGACTTGGCCGCTACAACCGTTCGCTCGGGCATCTCGGCGCCCTGCCGTCGCGCGTACTCGCCGACACAGTACTGCCGCCCCTGGCGCCAGGGCATGTCCAACGCGCCGGATACCGCTTCGTGTTCTGGCGCCAGGTAGAGGAACGACGGCAACGCATTGCGCTGTTCGAGCGTGCTGGCGGCCACCAGTTGCTCTACCTTCAGCATCTCGATTTGGGGCTCTTCGGCGTCCAGTTCCACGTAGGACAGGACGCAGTTCGTCGTGCCCAGATCGATACCAAGCAAGTACTTTGCACTCATGCCAATCTTGCTCCCGCTCAATCGACCTGGACTTCCGCCGGAGCGACAACCAGCGCCGCTTCGCTGCTGCCTGTCCACGACGGCAGTTCACATTGGGTCGCTATCCACCCGGCGTGCATCAGCTTCCCCGTCAGGGGCGGCTGCCCAGAAACGTCGCCTGTCAAACGAAATCGCCCCGTGTCGTAGTCGGAAGGCACCTCCAGGGATTCGCCTTCGGCGATGTCGACCACCGCCTTGAGGGCGAACAGCCGATTGAGCACCTTGCCGCAATCAGTCAACACCTCTCGCGTTGCGGCGCCGACTTGGGCGTCGGAGTACTGCTCGAACGATTCGTTCACGAGATCAACAAACCGGGCTTCGCGCTGCAGCGTCGCCAGCAGCGCGATCGCGTCGCTCCTCTGTGACGGCGAGGGCGTTGTAGCCGTCCGCGGCAGCGATTCCGTCGGTGACACGTCGGGTTCAGCTTGAGTCAGCTTTTTCAGTCCGTCCGCAAATCTACGATCGAACAGCACCCTAAAGAAACATTGGATAGCAAGGAAGAATCGCATGACGTCGCCCCGCAAGGGCCTCTTCACGGGTTGTGGCTGGTGGGGACCGCTGCCGGAGGGGTTAACAACGGCCGCAGTAGTCGGCTCGAGGTGCATCATATCCTCGGAGCGCGAGTGTGGATACACGGCTTACCAAGGCCCGTGCCAAGAAGAGGAGGAAACAAGACAAGGTAGGACTCCTGCCACAGCGACTGGCGCACAAGGGCTGTAACACGGGCAAAGGGGCGATCGATCCTGTTGTGGCGTTGCCCGATCATCTGATAGTTGTCGACCCAGCACCGATCATCGCAGCCGCCGAGCGACTTGAGCGCAAGGGCGTACGTGAAGCGATGGCTCGTTGTCCGACTCACAAAGACGCTGCAGAGAATGTCGCTTGGCTCGTTGATCGGCTGTCACGCCTGGCCCCTGATTAGGCGGTGAGCAGCAAAAATACCTCAGCTGGCGGTCAGTACCTCGTCAGCTTGTATACCTAATGCTGTCGCTAGACAACTATGTTCCGGGCGAAGGCTCGACGGTATTCATAGCCGCTCCGGGAGAGACAGGCGATAGCAGTCGCAGCGTCGTCCTGAAGCCACGGCTCACCGAGTGCGATGAAGCGTTCGCTCACTATGTGATCGCGCATGAATTTGCCCATGCTTACTTGCGAAATGGGCCGTGGGGTGACATTTCCAACACGGAAGTCGCGGCAAATGCGTTGGCAGCATCTTGGGGATTTCCGCTGCCAGACAAACTTCCGTGGGTCGGGCTCTGATTACTTGTTCTTAAGGCATCGTGTTAGTGTTCGGTCCAGTAGATTGGAGAACGTTTGGATATTCTTCTGCGTGAGCGGACTGGGACCACGGGTATCTACGCCTGCCGATCGAAATTGTTCCATCAAATCGCGTGACGCTAGCCGATCATGCACGCTTTTGTCGTCGAAGAGCTCTCCACAAACGCCGATTGCAATCCCTGATTTTTCTACAACGCGGGCAGCAAGCGGAATGTCACCGGTAATCACGACATCCCCCGGAGCAAGCATCTCGATGATCTTGTCGTCAGCGACATCAGCCCCTTCGGAAACGAGAAACAGCCGAATCAATTCAGAGGATGGAATGCGCATGGACTGGTTGGCTACGAGAGTCAGCTCCACCTCTAACCGTCGGGCAGTCCGGTAGAGGATTTGTTTAATAGCGGCAGGGCAAGCATCGGCATCGACCCAGATTTGGAATGGAATATTCGCTGCGGTGTCCATGATAATTTGCGCGTTGAAATTACGCCTTGAATTTACGTGTCAGGGAAATCCGTTTTCTTGGAATGTCGATTTCCAGTACTCTGACTTTGACCACATCGCCAACGGCAACAATTTCGTTGGGGTCGCTCACGTACTCGTCAGTCAGCTGGGAGATGTGAATTAGCGCGTCCTGATGCACGCCGATGTCAGTAAATGCACCGAAATGGGTAACGTTGGTGATCACCCCTTCAAGAATCATGTTAGGCTTCAAATCTGTCATCTTGTTGACGCTCTCGTTGAACTTCACCACCCGGAACTCGCTACGTGGGTCGCGTCCTGGCTTGCCTAGTTCTGAGATAATGTCGACGATCGTCGGAATACCAAATTGGGCGTCGATAAAATCATCGGGATTCATCTTTTCGCTGAGGGTCGCATTGCCTACGAGAGCTTTGGAGTTAGTTTGCAGTTGCTTGGCCATGCGACTGACAATCGCGTAGCTTTCAGGATGCACTGCTGAGTTGTCCAGCGGCTGGTCACCACCACGAATACGAAGAAAGCCAGCCGCCTGTTCGAACGCTTTTTTGCCGAGCTTGGCAACAGACTTCAACTGCTGGCGATTCGTAAACCGACCGTTACTGTTGCGGTACTCTACAATATTCTCTGCTAGCCGCGGCCCAATACCGGCAACATACGACAACAATGGGACACTTGCCATATTTAGGTCGACGCCGACATGGTTAACGCACGACTCGACGACCCGATCTAGGCACTTGCGGAGCTGTACTTGATTGACATCATGTTGGTACTGGCCCACACCAATCGACTTGGGGTCTGTCTTGACTAGCTCAGCGAGTGGATCCTGTAAACGCCGTGCGATACTAATTGCCCCGCGGACCGTGATGTCCAAATCTGGGAACTCTCGAGCGGCGAGTTCACTGGCCGAATAGATTGAAGCTCCCGATTCGCTAACCATGACCTTAGTGATATCAAGTTGATGTTCTCGCATTAGGTCCCCCACAAAGGCGTCAGTCTCGCGCGAAGCGGTGCCGTTGCCGATGGCGATCAGTTGGACGTTGTGCTTTTCGATGAGGGCGAGCAGGGTCTTGCCCGCTGCTGCTGTGTCGCTTTTAGGGGGCGTCGGGTAAATGGCGGTATTGGCTAAAAATTTCCCAGTGCCATCGACTACCGCCACTTTGCAGCCTGTACGAAAACCAGGATCGATGCCGAGAGTGACACGCGGCCCTGCTGGTGCTGCCATCAGTAGTTCTCGTAAGTTTTTACCAAATACTCCGATGGCCTGTTCGTCGGCCTCTTCTTTCAAGGTTTGCAGAATGGTGGATTCGGTCGCTGGCATCAACAATCGCTCGTGACAATCGTCGACGGTGGCGTTGAGATCACTAGAGAATTCGAATTGACGGTTGAGGACGAGTCGACGCCGGAGCTCGGAAAGCTCACGTGTGCCTTCCAATTGCAAGCTAACTCGCAAAATGCCCTCTGCAGCACCTCGCATCATGGCGAGCAGTCGATGCGATGGGATTTTGCGAACCGACTCTTGATGGTCGAGATACAATTCAAATTTTTCGGCTTCTGCCTTCTTCCCTCGTTTGACCTTGGAGACGATCTTGCCATAGGTCCTGGCTTGGTCGGCCATCCACTCGCGGGTTTCGGCGTTTTCTAACCACTGTTCAGCGATGATGTCCAAGGCGCCCCGCAGTGCTGTCTGGGTGTCGGGGACCTCTTTGGCTGGGTCGACGTAGGGCTGAAGTGTTGCTTGCCTGGACTGCTGAAGAGTTTCTTGTTTGAGTAGCAAGTCGGCAAGTGGCTGGAGGCCTTGCTCTCGCGCAATGGTAGCACGTGTGCGTCGTTTCGGTTTGTAAGGCAAGTAAATGGCTTCAAGGGTCCGTAGGTCACTGCAATTCTGGATCTGAGAATGCAGGGCGTCGGTTAATACTCCTTGCTCGTTGATCGTTCTAAGCACGGTCGTTTTGCGAGCATTCAAGGCTTTGATGCGTTCGAGGGCATCTTCGATGGCACGCAGTGCAATTTCATCTAGGCCTTGGGTTGCTTCTTTGCGATAGCGGGCAATAAACGGGATAGTATTGCCGGTGTCCAGAAGTTCCACTGCGGTAAGGACTTGGCGGAGCGGCAGCTCTAGTTCAGCGGCAACGTTCTGGGAAGTATCTGCAGATTGTGTCTTTGCTGTCGTATTGGTTGGCATGTCTGCATTTTTACTCAGAAATAGCTGTGTACGATAGGACATACGGCAACTTTGTCGCGACGTTCTTTTTGGCATCCGTCACCAGGAAATACCGTAGGAGGCAAGATAATGACCGGTTTTCTTGATACGCCATCATTGAACAACTCGGGCGAGGTTGCGTTTTATGGTAGTTTTGATAGCGGTTCGGGTACGATGACGGTAATAAGTAAATGACCGTTTCTGCCGTAGGGCGTGAGCTCCGCCGCACCTTGGCAATTTGCCAATCTGAAGCTATGAAAGAAGCGAAGGCCGCGCCGCGTTTTGGCTTTCCTTGAGATTCGTGATAGACCGGTGTTTATTCGCAACACTTTTGTCTTCACACAAGGAGCCAGCCATGTATTACGTCGGCGTCGACCTTCACAAACATTCTATCAGTCTGTGTGTCGTGGAACTAGTAGATCGAGAACGAAAGATAATCGAGCGGCGGAAGTTTCGCTGCGAAGACGAAGAGCAGATGGCGGAGTACTTTTCCAAATTGAGCCAATACCAACTGGTCGTGGAAGCCACAGCCAGCTACGAATGGTTTGTGCAACTCGTGGAGCCGACCGCTGATCGGGTGGTGTTAGCCCATCCGGGGCATCTACGAGTTATCGCGCAGAGCAAACGCAAGACCGACAAGCTCGATGCCCAAACGCTGGCCGAGTTTTTGGCACTCGACCAGATTCCTGAAGCTTGGCGACCGACTCCACGAGTCCGCCAGCATCGCACCTTGGTGCGTCACCGACAGTACGTGGTCGGACGACGCACTTC
>CAXMSB010000386.1:0-5096 GCA_964195615.1 uncultured Granulosicoccus sp.
CGCCGACGCGGCCGGCTACAGCTTCGATTGGCAGGAGCTGCCCGCCGACTATCTTAATCTTACGACGCATCGAAAGTACACGCTGAAAGAGGCGCACGACATGCTGAACCGCCATCTGCTGGCGCGCGGTTTCACGCTCATTGTGCAAGGCGAATTGCTCACGGCGGTTAAGGTCGACAAGTTGGATTCGAGCTTGGTGCCGCGGGTCGACCCAGACGACCTGGAAGACTATTCGCCGTACGACTTCGTGCGAGTCCGTTATTCGTTGCCGTTGACGATGGACCCCGCCAAGGCGGCCGAAGACGTGAAGGTGCTGTTGAGCCCCAATGCCAAGGTGACGCCCCTGTTGGCGACCAAGCGGCTGCTGGTGATCGACGCGGTGGCCAACCTGCGCAGCGTTCGCGATCTCTTGTATGCCGAACAGATGGCCGCGACTTCGGAGATCAAGCCGCGTGTCTACGAGATTCGGAACCGTCGGGCCGATTACGTGGCCGACCAGATCATGATCGTTCTGGGCCTCGACCCCGCTTCGCGAAAGACGCCCCAGGAAATGCAGATCGAACAGCAGCGGATGCAGCTCTTGATGCAGATGGCCCAGCAGAAGAAGGACGTCACCAAGATGCTCCGGCAAGAGGGGCCGAAGGTCTTCATTGCCGTCAATCGCCGAGAGAACAGCCTGTTGATCAATGCGCCTCTCGAACTGTTTCCGATCATCGAGCGGACCATCGAGCAGGTTGACGTCGGCGATGGTGAGTCGGTCGCGGTAGATTCCGGCCAACTCACGATGGAACGGTACAAGACCGTCACCGCCAGCACCGATTCGGTGATCACGGCGCTCAAGGAGATTGGCAACCTCAACCCGCTCACCCAGTTGCAGAGCGACGGTGGTAGCAAAACGATCTTCGCCTACGCCACCGCCGGCGACCATGCCAAGATCGAGAGCATGATCGGCAAGTTGGACGGCTCAGGGCGACGGCCAAAGGTCATCTGGCTGCCGCCAAATCTACCGGCGGACCAGGTGGCCGGTTCCATCATGGCGCTGATCGTGGGTGAGGAAGAAGAGGACGATAACGACAGATCCCCCTTCTTTTTCTTTGGGCGAGGTCGCAGTCAGAAGAAGGAGGAGCCCACTAACAAAGGCTTCCGCGTGTTCCCCGACGTGGAGAACAATCGCCTCTTGCTGTGGGCCAGCGAGGATGAGTTGGCGGAAGTCGAAAACCTCATCACTATGCTGAGAAAGAACCCCGACGGCACCATCGGCGACAACCGCAAGGTTCGCCGGCTCGAATCGCGAAGTTCCGAGAGAATAGAGCTCCTGCTTGAGCAGCTCAAAAAGACTTGGCCCGGCGAGAATGAGTTGGAGATTCAGATCCAGCCCGCTCCCGAGCAACCGAAGGACGACGAGCCCGCCGACCAACCGCAGGAACCAAGCGACACGAAAGTCGACAACCTGACCAGCACCACCCGGCAGCAATTCTGGCTGGCACAAACCGTCAGCGAGCCCGCAATGGCAGAGCCCGACAAGACTGCCGCCCCCGAGCCGATTAAAATTACGGTCAACTCGGAAGGCCAGTTGATCATCGCCTCGGAGGACACCGCGGCGCTCGACCAATTGCAGGACCTAATCGAACAGCTCTCGCCCTCGCAAACAGAATATCACTACTTCAAGCTCCGTTATATCGATGCCTACGACGTAGTTTACAACCTGGAGAAATACTTCGAAGACGAAATGGCGGAAGAGGGCGATAGCGTTCGCGATTGGTGGGGTCGTCGCGTACAGACCAAACCCGAGCAAGGCCCTGTGACGCTCGGCAAACGTCGCCCGCTGCGATTCATCGACGACGACATGACGAATACCGTGATTGTGGCCAATGCGAGTCCGAGTCAACTCAAGGTGATTCGAGATCTCATCAAACTGTACGACCTGCCGAGGGACCCCGACGACTATTATCCCCGCAAGACGGCAGTGATCACGCTCAAATACTCCCAAGCCTCAGACGTTGCCACGTCGCTGAAGGATGTCTACCGCGATCTGCTGAGCTCCAAGGACAGAGCGTTTCAAGACAAGGAAGGCAAGCAGCAGTCGCTCGGGACTCGAAATCTTGGTTACGTGTTTGAGGACATCCAACGTGGGAAGAACAGAGACAAGAGCGCCGTCGTGATCGGTTTTGCCGGCGTGCTGTCGGTGGGCGTCGACGAAGTCTCCAATTCGCTGATCGTGAGTTCCCGGGCGGAACTGCTCGACAGCATTGTCGAGACCGTCCGAGCCCTCGACGAAGCGGCCAAGCCGAAGACTGTTGTGCGCACCTACGAGGTGAGCGGGCTTCTCGACGCCGACGATCTACAGAAGGTGTTGTCCAATGCGCTCGGCAAACCCTGGCCCGGCGGCAAGCCCTCGCAGAAAGGAGGCGGGGCGAAGGCAGGCGGGCAAAAAAAGCCGCCGCAGAACGGCAGGCAGAATCAGAATAACAGCCGACCTCGCGGACAACGCTAACGCGCCAGCGCCCGATCGATGCGGGCCAGGCACCGTTCGCGGCCGAGGATCGCCAGTGTGTCGAACAGCCCGAAACCGACCGCTTTCCCGGTTACCGCCACGCGCAGTGCGTGTACGATCTGCCCGATCTTGATGCCCTTGGCCTCGACGAAGGCCTTGAGTAGTCGTTCCAACTCGTCGGCCGCAAACGGTTCGACCTCAGCCAACTGCCCGCGAAACTCGGCGAGCAACTCGGCGGCATCCTCGGGCTTGCGCAACCGTTTCTCGAATGCCTTTTCGTCGTAGACCAACGCGTCGTCGGCCGTGTTGAAATCGGCGTAGTCGAGAATATCGCCCGCCACCTTGATCCGGTTGCCGGCCGCGGCGACGATCTGCGTGAGATACGCCGCGGCATCGCACGGCGGGGGATCGTCGACGAGATCCGCGCCCTGCAGGAAGGGCAGCATCTTGGCCACCTTCTGCTTGATCGGCAACTGCTGCAGCGCCCGATCTTGAAACGCCCAAAGCTTCTGCGGATCGAAACTCGCCGGGGCCTTGTTCACCCGCTCCAGCGAAAACTTCTCCAGCATTTCCTCTCGGGAAAACTCCTCGGTCTGGTCGTCAAGCGACCATCCCAGCAGCAGTAGGTAGTTCAACAGCGCCTCGGGCAGAAAACCGATCTGCTCGTAGAAATCTACGATCACCGGGTTGAACACCTCATCGTCGAGCGACAACCCAAGCCGTTCGGCGATCAACTCTCCATGCTGCTTGAGCTGCGCGAAGTCACGATTCTTGAGATACTTTTCCAGCTTCCGTTTGCTCAGCTTGTTCTTGCTGCCCGGCTCAGCGACATAGGGCAGGTGCGCGAACTCGGGGAGCGGGTAGCCGAGTTGCTGGGCGATGAACACCTGCCGTGGCGTGTTGGAGAGGTGCTCCTCGGCGCGGATTACGTGCGAGATCTGCATGTCGTGGTCGTCGACCACGGTGGCCAGGTGATAGAGACACGAACCGTCGGCCCGCTGGATGACGTGATCCTGCTCGCGAGCCCATTGAAACCGGACCTCGCCGCGAACGAGGTCGTGGAGCACCAACTCGCCCTCGCGGGGCATTTTCAGGCGCACGATGCCCTGACGACCTTCCGCCTCGAAGCGGGCAACGTCGGCATCGGAGTCCGCCATCCACTTGCGACTGTAGGTGAAGGGCTTGCCTGTCTGCTGGGACTGTTCTCGCTCGGCTTGGATTTCTTCGGTGGTCGCAAAGTCGCGATAAGCGGCTCCCGCGGTCAGGAGCGTCTCGGCTGCCGCTTGGTATTTTTCTTTGCGCTGCGATTGGAAGTAGGGCGCGTGCGGCCCACCGACTTCGGGGCCTTCGTCCCAATCGAGCCCTAGCCAGCGAAAGCCGTCGAGAATCGGCGCGAGGGCCGCTTCGACGTTGCGCTGTTGGTCGGTGTCGTCGACCCGCAGAATAAACTGCCCCCCCTGCCCTTTGGCAAACAGCCAATTGAACAGCGCGGTGCGCACGCCGCCAATGTGTAGGTAGCCGGTGGGACTCGGAGCAAAACGGGTGCGGACTGTCATGGGCGGTGCTGCGGAAGTGGTGGTGTTGACCAGTGGAATGATCCACTATCCGCTTCAGGCTGTCCACCGCTGCTTAAGCGGCCCGATTGCGTGTCTTCTGCTTGCGGAGCCGTTTGCGTTCGGCCTTGCTCAGCCGGCGGTTGCCCGATTCGTCGTCGGGGTCTTCCGTCTGGCTGCCGTCGACCCAGGCGTCTTGGCTGGGTTTGGCTGCGGCTGCGGCCGGCTGACTCTCCGGCGCGGCCTTGGTGCGGGCAGATGCTCGGCTTTCGGACTGGGCGGCCGCGTCAGAGCTGTGCGAAACCTCCGTCGCCGGGCGATGCTCAATCAGCCCCTGCACGTCCAGCACCACGTAACGGGCGAATAGCAGTGTGCCGGTCGTCAGCAGAATGTCGCCGCCCAGCGGCAACAGACGGCAGAGGGTGTCGTGCCACTGGCTGGCCCAAGCGGGTGACCAGCAGAAGGCGACTGCCGCCGTGACGAAGCACGCCATCGCCAGCAAGTACGCCGTCAGCGCGGTGCGGCACTCGGCCACGTCGCGAATCAATCTCACCAGCAACCACCCGCCCAGCAGTGCGGCAGGCGCCAGCCACCAACCGACGTTGCCCGGCAAGATGCTCCAGCCGGTGAGGTGTCCCAAACCACGGGCGACAATCGAGTGGGCGTCCACCACGGCATTCAAACTGAACAGCACCGCCACCCATGCGGCCAATCGCCACACGCGGTAGCGGCCGCGGTTGTCGTCGACCCGATGTCGCCGCAAGGAATGAATGAGCCTCGCATAACACGCGGCCACCAACAGGGCCGTCGCCGAGGTCCACGCCACGAGCCCGCCGGCCAGCGTGGCCGTGATCTCGCCGGGAGAGATGTTGCCGACCAGTTCGCTTAGCGCCGCGGCGTGCCTGGCAATCAGTTCTCCGCCGACCCCAAGGGCCAGTCCCGCCATCATCACCAAGGCAATCACCCGGTAACGCCGCGGCACGTAGTCGGTAATCTGCGGATGGTTTTCGATGTTGGCCCCAGCGCCGTAGCGGGGCGTATCGCCAGGG
>CAXMSB010000387.1:0-4159 GCA_964195615.1 uncultured Granulosicoccus sp.
AGTAGCGGCTTATTTGAGCCGTAGCTCAGCCCACGGATGCAACTGCCCCGCTTCCGTGGGCTTTTTCTTTGCGCCTGTCGGATTGCCTGCCGGGCACCTAGCGGACGGCCGTCTCCCACGGCGGGGTAGGTTGCGTCTCTCGGGCGTCGGTGCGTCCCCGACGCAGGCCCGCCACCATGGAGAGCGCCTGGGGCACGTGGGCCGGCACCAACTCCTCCTCGGCGGCCCAGCGGAACATCCGCCGGACCCGATCGATCTGCTTGTTGATGTACTTGCGGGAGAGACACGCGTCGATCAACTCCTGCCGGACCGATTTTAGTTTCTTGGGGCCGAATTTGACCGCCAAGAGACAGCCTGCTTGGCCGCGGACGTAGCGGCAGACGTCGACGGTCATTTCGTATTCTCGACCTGCAGCACCATCCGCCTGGCGGTAGTATCGCTCGGCGTGCTGCAAATAGGCCAGGATCACCTCGCTCACGGTCGGGTCGTCCGCGGTCTCGGGCGCCGTCGATGTGGAACTCTGCTCCCAATCATCGATGAGCTCGGCGTACTTGCGGCGGCTCTGCGGGGAGCCATAAACCCCCAACTTAATCTTGCGGCCGTCGATGCGCACATAGGCGCGATCAGCGCGATCTGTTTCACGTTGCCGACAATAGGCGGGGGGGCGAGAAGGGGCGGGCATGGCGATCTCCTTTTGCGAAAAGTACCCCATTGGGGTACGTCCTCGAAAAAACAGTCGCACGCCGTAACACCCGGCGGTCAGCACAAAGGCTTGGTCGACAACAACTTACAAGAAATGGCGGGGACAGGATTCGAACCTGCGACCTCGAGGTTATGAGGCGAACTTGCGCCTAGCCGAAAACACCTATAATCGAAGGGGTTTCGTGCATTCTACCCATGATTTCAAACATTGCAAACGGTTCTATTTAATTGCATTGGTTCTCGAAGAATACGAGTATTTTTGAAAAGTGTTCGACACGAAAACGGTAGATTACCTCTTTGCCTTTTCGGTCAAATAGTCAACCGGGGGGACACGCCTTATGCATAGAGAATGGCCCCCAGATTGCACTCTAATGAGCGCGGAGAAGTCGGGCCGAAGCTTACTCGCCCGCAGAGTCGATGCGTGAGGAACGTCGCGACTGCGTTCGCCGTGGTGCCTTTTGATCTGATCGCCTGCTTATCGTTTGGCTTTATTCTGTGCTTGGCTAACTTTTTTTCTGTAAGTGCTAATGCTGCACTCATTGTTGATACTGGCACACCCGATGGATCAAATAATTGGGGATACGGTACGCAACAGTATTTTGCGGGGGAGTTTTCAATTAACAATCCCCAGGTCGTAACCAGCATTGAAAGTTACTATAGTCCGGATCAACCGTTCTCGATTCATAAATTCACAAGAGTTGTGCTTCACGACTCTTCACGCGCACAGGTCGGCCATCAACCCTCTTTACGCTGAGGTGCGTAAGCCAGCATGGCGTGAGTCAGAATTCTTCGAACAAAGGGCGGTACACCCGTTAGTCATCCGCTTACTGTCTCGAAACGGAGGCGGTTCTGCTACTGCTTTCGCTGTAGCTTTTCGGACTTGGCTATGGGGAACCGACGATCGAGATCCTGTAGCCGAAGGTTCTTCCAGCGAATCTGCATCGGTTCTTTTTTCTTGGTGCCGTGAACCTGCAGGGCGATGAAGCCACGCGCCGTCATGCCGTCTTTCAGATCCGCAGCTGGAATGTCGTTGAGCCAGGTCTTGATACTGTCGCCCTTGGCTTCGACGCGAAAGTGGTTCCACTTGTTTTGCTTGAAGGCCTTTTGGGCCTCGGGATTCTTCTTGAGGTCGTTCAGCCAACCGCGGCGCGCTTCGTCGTAAATGCCGGCGGTCCAGGCGCGGTCGGAGGGGTCGATTTCGACTTGGTAACCGTGGACGCGGCCATTCTTGTATTCTGGATAGCTATTGGAGCGAATTTGCACGCCGGAATTCATCTCCGGGTGGACTTTGAAGTCGAGTTCGAGAACGAAGTCACCGTACAGTAGGTCGGTGCACAGGAAGCTGTTGGGCTCCCCGAGCTTGGTCGTGCCGACGATGGCGCCGTCTTCCACGTGGTACGGCGCCTTGCCTTTTTTTCGGGTCCAACCATTGAGGGTCTTGCCATCGAACAGGTCTTGCCAAATCGGTTCTGTCATTGGTTTATCTCAGTTGTAGTTTTGTAAGTGAATTCGCGGCAGGCCTTTGACCTACGCTTCGAGTGACCAGTCGCCACGCATCTTCTCACGACTTAGATATCGATTGGCCTGGTCATCGTTCACGAATCGTTCGGCCCGGGGATCCCAGTCCAGCCTTCGGCCAAGTCGCATGGCGATGTTGCCCAGGTTGCAGACCGTCGAGGCGCGATGGCCTACTTCTTCGTCGCAGATGGGCTTTTCGCGGGATTTCACGCAGTCGATGAAATTCCGGTAGTGGTTGCTGCTTTCGTAAAGGTGAATCTCGTCGTCGCCGATTTTCTCGTTCTTCAGTTCGTCGGGCAGGGTTTCTATCCGTTTTCGGTCGACGTAGATCGAGCCCTCGGTGCCTTCGAAGGTCATGCCGAACTTGCCAGTCTTACAGACCAACTGCACGCCGTTGGCGTAGCGGCACTCGAAATAAACCTGGGTGGCGGTGGTGAAGAGCCCCGACTCGGGAAAAACACCGTTGCCCGAGACTTCGACCGGGCCAGAAGCATCCATGCCTAAGCCCCACTGGGCGATGTCGATGTTGTGGGCGCCAAAGTTGGTCACCTGGCCGCCGGAATAATCGAGCAAGAACCGAAACTCATAATGGCAGCGCTGGTGGTGATATTCGGCCCAAGGCGCGGGGCCAAGCCAGAGATCGTAATCAAAGCCCTCGGGAACCGGCTCGGCAGACCACGAGGGACCGCATGTTCTGTTGTTACTAGGGATGCCAATGTTGACATACTTTAGCGTGCCGATGCGGCCGTTACGGACCAGTTCGCAAGCGACGCGAAACTGCTTCGACGAACGCTGCTGACTGCCGGTCTGGAGAACGCGTTTGTGCTTCTGGACGGCGTTGGCCAGGGCGCGGCCTTCTTCGATCGACCAGGCGAGGGGCTTTTGAACGTAAGTGTCCTTTCCCTTCTTCACGGCGTCGATGGCATTGAGCACGTGCCAGTGATCGGGGGTGGCGACGATCACCGCGTCGATGTCTTTGCGGTCGTTCAGCTCGCGAAAGTCGTTGTAGAGGGCGCAGTCTTGATTGCCATATTTCTTGTTTACCTTCTCAGCGGCAGCTTCGCGATGGCTCTTGTCCACGTCGGCGACGGCAACCATCTGCACGTCGTCGAAGCCCAGGAAGCCCTGCATGTTGGCAGTGCCTTGAAGGCCACTGCCAATGACGCCCATGGTGATCCGTTCGCTGGGCGCGGTGATGCCCCCCTTGCCGAGGGCGGATGCAGGGATGATCGTCGGCGCGGCAATCGCGGCGCCGAGGGCGGTCGTTTTCTTAAGGAATTGGCGACGGGTAGATTGTTGGTTCATCAAACTTAGTCCCTCCGAGTAACTTCGACCGTGTGTCGTTGCCCGGCCATCGGTTAGATATCCGGTAACTGGACTTTCCCATGGGGATGAACCCAAAACCACTTCGGGTTCAAGTCGGTCACCCATTGTAACCGCAAGGGCCACCCTCGTGTCCAGCACCCGATATTCCCTCTCGATCGTCGTTCTTCGGCCCTGATTTCCATCTCTCAGCTGCACTAGGAGATACGCGTTACGGTTTCTTGTCTAGCTGGTTTTTGCAATATGGGCACAAGGCTTCAGTCACACCGAGGACTGTAGATTCAAGACTTGGGTGTTGCGAACTTTCTGCTAGAAACAATTGCTTTAGGGCGGAGAAAAGACCCATCTTTGTTACCTGTTGGTTAAGTCGACAAGGTAGTGGGCTTACCCCATTCTATGATCCAGTGTTTTTTCTGAGGGAATCTAGTTCTAGGGGTCCGCTGGCTTGCCGTAGCGGAGCAGGTTGCTGAGGCGTAGCCGAAGTAACCTGCGGAGCGGAGGTAAGCCAGCGGGCGGCGAATGTCGCCGGGGTCTGGTAGTCTAACGAACTGTGTGGCCTCTGGTGATTGTAATCGAGTCGCCAGCGATCGACGACCCAGCGGGCATCTTCTAGGCC
>CAXMSB010000388.1:0-7729 GCA_964195615.1 uncultured Granulosicoccus sp.
ATCCGCCCTATTTTGCCCTGGCTAACCGGTTCGGAAAACACAGAGACGCTTTTGCGCCGAAACCGGGCCACTCCGGACGCGAAAGTCTCTCGGGCGGCATTTGGGGGTCAACATTTTGTGGTGGGGGATCGTCGAAAAGGATGCTCCGTGGAGCGCAAAGGCGGGTAGTGCCTTGCCTATCCTTTGGCAAATCCAAGCAGCTTACGCTGTTCGGTCCAATCGACGGGGATCTGGAGCGCCAATCGCATCAGCTTCTTCGCCGTGAGTTGAGGCGGGTTCTTGCCGTTGATGATGGCAGTGATGATATCGGGCGCCAGCGAAGGAAGTCCTCGGGGTCAAATATCCAAGTGGCACCCGTGGTAGCCCGCTTGCAGAAGTCATTGACTGATATGAGGTGCAATGGCTCGCTTACGGACAGCTCGTGACAGCCACCGCGCATTGAAGTCGTCCAATGATTGTGTTCGCTATTGGCACGTAGCAGACATAGACGCCGGAGCTGACCATGTTCGCTCATGAGTGTGAAGCGGACATCCACGATCCGCGCTCAGGAGTCCGCTAAGCAGGTTCAAATTCAGGGGCTACAAAGATGAGTAATGAAGTATCAGGGACTAGCGTGCCGACTGAACCTGTCGGCGGTCAACCCCAGGTTGGTGCAAAGCCATCTGCCACTGATCTCGATTACCAGGTCAAATACCAGCGGGCCTTTGAGGCCGTGATCTGGTCAATGCCGGCCATCGGCACTTACGGGTTTATTCGTGGCTTCACAGGGATAGGTGCTGAGCCCAATATGATTATCGCCTATTCCAAGCCGGCTAGACCGAATCTGGAAGCGTTGACGGCAAACAACCAAGTGCCATACCTTTCTGCACACACCGATCTGCGGCAGGGGCCGGCGGTGTTAGAAGTGCCGGCTGCCTCAGACAAGGGCAGTCTCTACGGCCAGATCGTCGATCACTGGCAGATTACAATCGCGGACATCGGGCCGTCGGGCGTTGATGCGGGAAAGGGGGGCAAGATATTGCTAACTCCCCCCGGTTATGCAGATAAGATTCCCGCCGACTATATCGAGGTAAAGAGCCCGAGTTACCGGGTGGCCTTTGCCCTCCGTTCCGTCCCCGGCCCAAATAGCTCACCGGCGGAAGCCTATGAGTAGATCCAGACCATAAAAATGTACTACCTGTCGGAACTGCCGGAACCCGAGCCGACCAGTTTTATCGACCCGAATGACATGCGCCTTTCTACGCTGCCGTTCTACGACGAGCGCTGGTTTGAGGAACTCTATGCTGTCGTCAGTGTTGAAAACGTATTGCCGCGTGACAAAGTGATGATGGGTATGCTGGCCTCACTCGGCATCCAGAAGGGCAAACCCTACAATCCGGACGCCACAACAAAACAGGCCATGCGCCAGGCTGTCATTGACGCCTACTACTATATGCAACGGCGATTTCTCCATCCAGATGATCCATCCAGGCTCTGGTGGCAAGACAAGAACTGGTATGACGTGCTCTTCGCTGATGCGAACCAGGAGTTTGCATATGATTATGACGACCGGATTGATCTCGACGGCCGCGCGGATCGTTATTACCCTGGAACCTTCTATCCCAAGACACTCAGCCCAGAGCCGGCGGTCCAGTATGTGTACGCGGTGGCCGACAAGAACGGGGACGCGTTACAGGGTGGCAAGACCTACTCGTTGACCATGCCCGCCGAGGTGCCGGTCACCCAGTTCTGGTCGCTGGTCATCTACGATCTGAAGACCTTCGCCTTCATCTACAGTCCGCAAGAGCGGCCCGGTTTGTCATCGTTTGATCTGCCGAACATGCAAAAGAACAGCGATGGCAGCGTGACCCTCTATTTTGGCCCGCAGCCGCCAGAGGGACTGGAGAGCAACTGGATTCCCACTGAGGGCAAACTTCCGATGCCGGTCGTGCGTTTTTATGGCCCCACCGAGGAATACAACAACAAGTCCTGGGAAATGCCGGACGTGGAGTTGGTTGACTAAGGCGGGCAACAACCGCAGTTCTGGCGAAGGCTGGCGCGTCGGATTCATTCGACTACCGTGAGGAAGAGCCTGTGGTTGCCCGAAACTCGGAAGTGGGTGTTGACCAGGGCAGATGCACACCGATCCTGAGGGGTGTGTATCGCATCTCGTACCGCTTCCTCACATCGCTGGCCTGAGGGTGCCGAGAAGTCATCGGCGCTTCGGAGTGGGCCGGTTGTTTCTTGGTTCGGCTTCGGCCTTCCAAGTTCGTTCCTCGACTTGAATTGCGGGGTATCTGTGCTCATCTGCGAACGGCAAATCAACTCCGCTAGTGGTTGCTACCCGCGGCGCCTGCCTCGATCGCCTGGAGAAACTCGCTCACGCCCGTTGATCCGGTCGCCTGGCTGGGCGGGTATTCCTTGAACGTCTCGAGGAACTGTCCCGTGATGGCGGAGGCGGGGATCATGGTCCATATCTTCTCGCCCCACCACTGCATATGCCCCGCCGCTTCATCCGGGAAACGCTCGAACGGGTCCTGCCTCAGGTTAACCACCAGCGGGACATTGGTCTCGACCACCGTGCCAGTGAGAAGGTTTCCGTCAATGGTTTTGAAGCTGACCTTCCAGTCGCCGTAGCGCAGCGCATGAAGGTCCGCGTTGTCGGTGAAGTAGAAGAACTCGCGACGCGGCCCCTTGTCCACCTCGCCCTTGAAGAAGGGCTGGAAGTTGTAGCCGTCGAGGTGCACCTTGAAGGTCTTGTTGCCCACCTTCTTCCCTTGAAGGAGTTCCTCTTTCACGTCCGGGTCGCCGGCCGCGGCCAGGAGGGTCGGCATCCAGTCCTCGTGCGCCATGACATCGTTGATGACGATGCCGGGCTTGATCGTGCCCGGCCACTTGGCCACGAACGGAACGCGGAAACCGCCTTCCCAGGTCGTGCCCTTCTCGCCCTTGAACGGGTGGTTGCCGCCATCCGGCCAAGTGTTGATTTGGGTGCCGTTGTCGGACGTGAACATCACGATCGTATTGTCGGCAATACCGAGATCGTCCAGCTTCTTGAGCAGTTCGCCAACAACGTAGTCCAGTTCCATCATGCCGTCGGCGAAGAGGCCATAGCCGCTCTTGCCGGCCCACTTATCGGAAAGATGGGTCCAGATGTGCATGCGCGTGGGATTGACCCAGAGGAAAAAGGGCTTGTCGGCCTTGTGGGAACGCTCCATGAAATCCAGCGACGCCGCGAGCAGTTCTTCCTCCACTGTCTCCATGCGTTTTTTGGTGAGCGGGCCGGTGTCCTTGCATACTTGCTTGCCCATCTCACCGAAGCGTTCATTCTCCGTCTTATCTCGCACATCCGAAGCTTTGCAGTCGAGAACCCCGCGAGGACCGAACATGGCCTGGAATTCCGGGTTCTTTGGATACTCAGGATCTTCCGGCTCCTCCTCGGCGTTCATGTGGTAGAGATTGCCGAAGAACTCGTCGAAGCCGTGCACTGTGGGGAGGTACTCATTGCGGTCACCGAGATGGTTCTTCCCGATCTGCGCCGTGGCGTAGCCGAGGGGCTTGAGAAGTTCGGCGATCGTCGGGTCTTTGTCCTGCAGACCCTGCTTCGCCCCTGGGAGCCCCACCTTCAACAGGCCGGTGCGGAAGGGCATCTGCCCGGTGATGAACGCGCTGCGTCCGGCAGTGCAGGATTGCTGGGCGTAGTAGTCGGTGAACAACGCGCCTTCCTTGGCAATCCGATCGATATTCGGTGTGCGCCCCCCCATCATGCCGCGGTGATAGGCACTGATGTTCGAGACACCGACATCATCGGCCATGATGACGAGAATGTTGGGTTTGCTTTTACCTGCGTTCTCTGATGTCTGCCCTTTGGCGGGTGCGGTCGAGAACTGCAGCGTCAGCAGCAGCGATGTCAAAATCAAGCTCAGTCTAATCATGGTCAACTCCGTCGTTCGTTTGCTGTCACCGGTGTCGAATGCAGTGCGGGACATCCTCTGATCATTCGAGACTGACGGGTGCTGGCGAACTGCCCGATAGCGGCAATGAGATCGTGAGCAGCCCGAGATTGCCTTCGAGACGATTCTCGACGTCGAAGTCATGCATCCAGGTCAACTGGGTGCTGACTGGAATCTTTCCGAGGTTGAAATTGTAGGTCACGACAGGCCCCAGGGCCGTGACGCGGCCTTCGAAATCTCCCAGCACGGCGCCGGCGCCGCTGTCCCCCGTGACTTGCTGATAATGGAAGCCGGCAATGCCAGCGGCAAACTTCGGAGAGAAGTGCTGTAGCAGCGCGAACTCCACATGAAATTCGGTACCGGTCTTATAGTCCGTGTCGGGGTTCTCCCAGTTGAAGGTGAAGCCGGGAGCGACTGAGATCTCAAAGCCGATATTGGGGTCCAGCCATGTAATGGCAGCCGTCGTGTCGAGCCCCCAATGATTGAAGGAAATATTTGAGCTGCTGCTGTTGCTCCAGGGACCAATCGGGACATTGACGAGCGCGCTCAGGTTCCAATGCCAGTTCCCCTCATGCCAGCCGATGAGAGCATTGAGAACGGGGTCGCCGAAGTCGGTCGAGCTATCGTCCTCACTGAAGCTCTGTCCTCGCTGGAACGTCCTATTGATTGGGGCTCCTAGCTTGAGGGTCTCAAGGGTAACGAGGTCGAAGTTGACCTCCTTCGTGCCAATCGGAACCACGGCTCCAAAGCCAACATTACCGCCCAGCACCTTGCCAGGTGCGACCCACAAGAACGATGGCAGGTTGTAGTAAACTTTACCCTCGACCTTGCTTTTGGTCTCGAGCACAAGCTCACCCGCAATGTTGAGATTCCTCGCCGCGGGACTGATGTCGCGGAGCGCGACGCCAACCGCGGAAGCGCCCCTAGCGTCGCCCTCATAATAAAGATTCACATCGACAAAGTAGGTGCCCGGAGGTGGGGTAAAGCCCGCCATAGAGGCTTTCGTCCCAAGCAAATACCAGCCGGACGCATTCTCTGCCGCCCGAGCGTCAATCGATCCGATGCTTACGGCAACTGCAAGCAACGCGATAAGCTCGATACGAGCACTCATAGTCGACCCCCCCCTTACTCGTTTTTGGATATTTGATCCGCGGCCAACTCCCGTGTCGAACAAAAAATGAGAGATTTCCCTCTTTCGGTATTGGCGGCGAGAGCCCGACAAGGAGGGCAGAGACGTAGCGCTTGCCGATTCTGAAGGCCGCAAGGTGGATTCCAAACTCCTCCTCAACCACACCGGAAACTTGCGCCTCTCGTGTTGATGTGGATCAGGTTGATCGCTCAGGATCGGATCTAGTTTTGGCAGGTAGAAGTGACAGGCATGCACGGGCCGAAAGCGAACATCATAGGGAAAACAAGCACACAACGCTGGGAGGCAACAATGCTGCGACTCGCCCTCGCAACGTCACTAATGCTCATGGCCGGCGCCGCTGCCGCTCAGGAGGTTCTGCCATTCCCGCCCAAACCATCCGGCAGTAAAGCCGGGCGAACGATGCAGGAGTCGACATACAATCCGCTGCCGCAGGTGAGCCGCCTACCGAAAGATGCGCCGAACATTTTGATCGTGCTCATAGACGACGTCGGCCCGGCACAGACGGACACTTATGGCGGCGAGATCCACACACCCACGCTATCCAAGATCGCGAATGGGGGTATCTCCTACAATCGGTTTCATACGACTGCGATGTGTTCGCCTACGCGCGCGGCGCTGCTGACAGGGCGCAATCATAATCGCGTTGCAAGCGGCCAGATCACCGAGTTGGCGAATGACTGGGATGGATATTCCGGCACCATCCCTAAAAGCAGCGCTACGGTCGCGGAGGTGCTCAAGGACTATGGCTACAGCACTGGGGCGTGGGGCAAGTGGCACAACACCCCCGCCGAGCAAACCACCGCTGCTGGACCGTTTGAGTACTGGCCCACAGGTTACGGCTTCCAATATTTCTACGGGTTCCTCGCTGGTGAAGCGTCACAGTACGAACCGATGCTCGTGCGCAACACGTCTTATGTCGAACATCCGGAGACGTCGGGCGGTCACGACTACTATCATTTGAGTGAAGATCTGGCCGACGACGCAATCCGGTGGCTGAAGGAGCACAAGGCGCTCGCCCCGGACAAGCCATTCCTCATGTATTGGGCGAGCGGCGCGTCTCACGGTCCGCATCAAGTCCCGAAGGAATGGGCCGACAAGTACAAGGGTAAGTTCGACGACGGCTGGGACCAGTACCGCGAGCGCGTTTTTAAACGCGCTAAGCAAATGAGCTGGATACCTAAAGATACGAAGTTGACCCCCCGGCCCAAGACCCTTGCTTCTTGGGATTCGATCCCTGACGGCGAGAAGCCCTTTCAGCGCCGCTTGATGGAGGTATATGCCGGCTTTACCGAGCACGTCGACGTGCAGATCGGTCGGATCGTGGACGAGATCGACCAGCTTGGGTACGGCGACAACACGCTGGTCCTCTATATCTGGGGCGACAATGGCGCCTCAGCCGAAGGCCAGGACGGCACCATTAGCGAATTGCTCGCGCAGAATGGTATTCCCAGCACTACAGAAGAGCAGATCGAGGCCCTCGACTCGCTGGGCGGCCTCGATGCGTTGGGCTCGCCCAAGACCGACAACATGTATCACGCCGGCTGGGCTTGGGCTGGGAGCACGCCTTATCAGGCGACCAAACTCATCGCCTCGCACTTCGGTGGCACCCGCAACCCGCTGGCCATCCGCTGGCCCGCAAAGATCAAGGCGGACGCTGCACCGCGGTCTCAATTCCTGCATGTCAACGACGTGGTTCCGACCATTTACGAAATCCTGGCCATCACCCCTCCGCGCGTCGTCAACGGGATTCCGCAAGACCCGTTCGACGGCGCCAGTTTTGTCAGCACATTTGACAACGCCAACGCCGAAGAAGTGAAACAAACGCAGTATTTCGAAATCATGGGGAGCCGTGGTGTCTACCACGACGGCTGGATGGCGTCCGCGTTTGGTCCGCGCTCCCCATGGGTTCCAGGTGTGCCCGAAGGCATCTTCGAATGGACGCCGGACAAGGATAAGTGGGAGCTTTACAATCTAAATGAAGATTGGTCGCAGGCTGATGAGCTCGCTGGCGATATGCCGACGAAGCTCGCGGACCTGAAGGATCGGTTTCTGATCGAGCTCACCAAGAATAAGGGCTTGCCCGTCGGCGGCGGCCTATGGATTCCCATCTTTCATCCTGAACTTAAACTGGCGCCGCCCTACACATCATGGGACTTCCCGGGGGCGATCACGCGACTGCCCGAATTCGCGGCGCCGGCGCTCGGTAACAAGGACAATCTTGTCAGCGTTGATGTCGATGTGCCGGCCAATGCCAGTGGCGTGATCTACGCTCTCGGTGGCTTCTCCGGCGGCCTCACGCTGTACGTCAAAGATGGTGTTCTGTCCTACGAGTACAATCTGTTCGAAATTCAGCGCACCCATATCAAAGCCAAGGACAAACTGCCCGCCGGCAAGGCGAAGATCGAGGTCGAGACGACCTATGTCGAGCGCAAGCCGACTGGTCCGCTCAAGGTGGTGTTGAGAGTCAACGGCGAGGAGGTCGCGTCGGGTGAGGTGCCTGTCAGCGCCCCGCTCACATTTACAGCTAACGACGCGCTCGACTTCGGCATCGACCTCGGTTCACCGGTGGGGATTGAGTACTACGATCTGGCGCCCTTCAAGTTCAGCGGTACGATCGAAGGCGCGCAGGTGAAATATCTCGGTGCCG
>CAXMSB010000389.1:0-41534 GCA_964195615.1 uncultured Granulosicoccus sp.
CTCTGCGTGCATCGCGACATTGAAACCTTTGTTCAGTCCGAACTTCTCACCTTGGAACATGAAGATCATGTCCACCTTGCCGCCGTAGGCGTCAGTCTGCTCGTTTCCGCCGCTGGCAACTCCCTGGTAGTAATTGCCGAGGATGAAATCCGTGACAATCCCATGCTCTGCGAGCCACGACTTCGCACCGAACGCGTCGCCGAGAAGACGTGGCCGTGTCAAGCAACTGGTCGGATCCACGGCAGAGCCACAGCCGACACTACTGCCGCAGTCCATCGAAGAACTATCACAGGTGCATAAGTCGACTTGAGCTGAGCCATCGGATAACGTCCACTCAACGTCGTCAATTGTGACTCGTCGATCGACAGCGGCTGACGCAGTTCCGCGCTGGCGTGGTTGCTTGCAAAACCGAGGAGCAAGCCGGCACTCACAATCGCAATTGATTTCATTGGAAACATCGCACGTCCTACAGATTCAGAGCAGTGCTCGTGGCGGATCTGTCGGCATCTTTGAGTAACTGCCGAGTAACAGATACGTCACGCTTTGCCGATAAATCAGGAGCGACTCCCAAACAGCGGGCCATCGAGCTGCAGTTTGGGGAATAGCAGCGAGACGCTCAGCTTGACCCCCCACTTCGAGGCAGGGCCTTTGCGAAGCCCCTCGGGCGTGTAGTACGGCATCAGAAATACGTTCATCGGCTGGTCCCCAAACTTGCAGACCTTGCCAATCCGAAAATTGATCGGCAGGCTGTAATTGCCGTCCTGGTCGTCAAGAATCCACTCCTGATCGCCCAGACCGACATACCACTCGTTGGGAAGCATCCGCACGACAATCGGCTGCATCTGTACAGTATACGAGTCACTTTCCAGAGAGAAGGGAACTTGCACCAACGCGCCTAGGTTCCATTTTGGGATGGCTTTGGTAACCGCGAAGATCGTGGGGCCAAGCTGCCACTTTCGCAAACCGAGTTGCGGATCGGTCGCGGTGGGTGCCACCGCGATGTAGCCAATGCCCAAGTTCGTCTTGAGTTTCTCAAACGGATGGACAACCACGTCGATGATCGTCAGATCACCCAGCCCGCCCTCGACACCCTGGGGGCCATCCGGGTCGGCCGTGGGAGCGATCACCGGCAGCGTCGGCCGGATGATGTGGTAGGGGAAGAACTCGAAGTCCAGGTGAATCGGAATCACCGGCTGAATGATGAACTGATTCGAGTACCCGCTGGACTCGTACGTCTCAGAAACAAAGACATTCTGAAACTGCATCTGGGCCAGCGGCACGCTGGGATCGGTCGCGGCTCCAGCTCCAGCACCCCCGCCTCCCCCCGAACCGCCACCCTGCCCGCGGACGACATAGCTCTCCCTATTGAAAGCCATTGGGGCCGCCTCTTCAGAAGCGAACTGAATATCCGTCTGCCAGGCACTGGCCTCGAACTGGCCGTAGCCGAGGGCTGACAATACCGAGACGAGCGTGACCAGGGTAGCTTTGAGTTGGGGCATCGGAAAACTCCATTACTCCGATTGTCTTTGGGGCGATTGCAAATCCATTTCGCGAGCGCTGCGCTGCATGCTACCAACGCATAGATTTTCCATCGTCCCGAACGGTCTCGGCTCGCCATCTCAAGCCACGACCTCGGATCGAGACGGTCAACAAAGGTATTCAGAACCGTGAAAAGATAGCGGTTGTGCCAGTAGTCTCGCGTCGTTTCCGCCCCCTCCAATGGTCGAAATGTCACTCGGACGGCAGGCCCAGCGCGAAAACGGCGAGGCAGGCGACCGCTAGTCCGGCGAACAATGCCATTCGCCACGAGCGACCAGGCACATCCTTCGTCTGCCGAGCAACGAGAAACGCCACGACGCACTGCAGCATGTAGAACAATGCAAACGCCCGCGAGGCATAGGCGATGATGCCATTGACGTCGGTTTCCCAAGTCAAGACGACCGTCACCAACAGGATCAGCGCGTAGGCGTAGCGGATCGGCAGTTTCCGATGCGTGATGTCTTCGATCAGTCCGCCAGCGCCCGAGTTGTCGGCCACGGCCGCGCTGAACTGGCTGCCGATCGCCGCCACCGAAAGCAACAGCGGCAGCACCACGGCGACCGGCTTGGTCATGCTGATGATTGCCGTGACGTCGGAGCCCAACCCATCGTGAAACAGCACGGTCGCCAGGCCGATGAAAGCCAGATAAATCAGTGCCGAGATAATCTGGGCGGCGCGCATGGTGGCGATGCGCTCGTCGGCCGGATGCTGATCGCCCAAGTAGCGGGAGGTTTCAAAGCCTTGGACCACGATCAGCAGCCCCAGCAAGACGCGAAGATCGTGAAAGTCGATGGTCGACGAAATATCGGGCAGAGCCCAGTTGCCCTGGCGCAGAAGATCGATGTTGTAGATGGACAGTCCGACCAACAACGCGCCGATCATGCCGAGGTTCAGGCTGATCGCGTATTTCTCGATGCCCTCAAGTTCATCCAGACCTCGCCAGATGCCAACCGCACCAATGATCACAAGCAAGGCGGTGGTGATAACGTGGGCCGCTGCGGGATTGCTCACGCCGAACGCATTGAGCACAAACGCCGCCAGCAGTTGCAAGTAATAGGTCACCGAGATGAAGTAGGCGCCCGCCAGTACAATGCGAGAGAGAAACGCGATGTTCTGCACCGGCCCGTGCCCCGCGTTTTCGATCGGCTCGAAGTGTCGGATGTTGAATCGAATGGCGTCGCCGACCAGATAGGCCAGCACGAGCAACAGGGCCATGCAAGCCAAGGCCCAGTTGCCGACAATGCCCGCGAGCAGCGGAGCGCTCACCAAGAAACCGCTGCCCATGATCGAGGCCAGTGGCGTGACCGTCGCCTTCCAAGCGGAAGAGCCGGCAAGCCGTTTTGAAAACGCCAGATAGCCAGCCAGCAGCAGCGCAACAACTACAATCACAACATCTAACATGGCGATATTTAACATGACGATTCACCATCCGCTAACGCTTGGCAGACTTCAGCACCCAAAATAAATATCTGCGTCGAGTAATAGATCCACAGGAGGAACGCCACAATGGTGCTGCTTGGTCCGTAGGCCGAGGCAATCACACTGCCGGAGATGTACATCCCGATCAGCCATTTTCCCAGTTCGAAGAGCACAACACAGACGGCCGCTCCCCACATGACGTGTCGCCAAGCGGGCGGCCGCGACGGCAGAAATCTGAGCAGAGCAACGACCACCAGGGAGACAACCGCCACGGTCGTCGCGGTCGAGATCAGTTGCCACACGGACTCGGGAATTTCAGAGCGTGCCAGCAACTCTTCACTCAGGCGATGCAAAACGACCTGAGCGACCAGCGTGGCCACCAACAGGCTCGTCGCGATGATGACGCTGAGCGCTGCGATCAGACGGCCCAATATCGAAGCGATAATCGCCTCGCGCGCAGCATGTTGGGGACGTCCAAAGATACGGTCGAGCGTCTTGCGCAGTTGGAAGAAAACCGCCGACGCCCCGTAGAGCAACACCAATCCGGAAATTACGGTTGCGACCACGCCGTGGCGAGAAAAATCGGCGTTGGCAATCACATCGCGAGCGACCTCCGAACCGGTGGGGCCGATCGCCTCCTCGAAACGTGCTTCGGTCAGCGATTGGGCCTCTTGATCACCAACGAACAACCCCAGCCCGGCCGTGGCGAACACCAGCATCGGCGCAACCGTGAACACGGCGTAGAAGCCAATCGCCGCGGCCGAACGGGTGTTGTCATGGGCCACCCACTGCTGGGCAATCCGCTTTGCGAACAAGATGGGCCGCATTCGTGCTCTCGCCTGATTCGAAGGAAAGCAATCTGCCTAAGCCTGTGAGCCGCAGGCGCTAGCCTCGGGTTTCTTGCCAATTCGCGCCAGCCTCGAGTTTTCGGCACTTCACCCGACTAGCGCGTTCGGCTCACTGCGCCGACTGGCAGCTTAGACAGAAATGGCTCACTTCTCCAGCTCAATAGTCACACTGTCGATCGTGCCGGTGAACTTGTAGGGCGTTTTGTAGATCCCGCCTCTAACGACCGGAGCATTGAGGTCCATCCCCACGTCGAACGTGTCCATGCCGTACCGCCCCGGGATGGTCTTCTCGACGCGTCCTTCGCCGGCCTGCTTGCCGTTGACAGACAGCGTTACCGTGCCGCCCTTGCCGTGGGAGAATTGAACAATGCTGGATCAGCTTTCGAGTCGTGGTAGGTCTTGCCAATCTTGCCTTGGAACGTCGGATCGGGTTGCGGCAAGTTCTCCTGCGCCGGAGCTACCAAGGATGCCGACGCTAGACTCACGACGACTGCGAAGCACAGCAGTTTCTGCATTGCGTTCATTTCCGGCTTCCTTGTGTGATCTGGGTTCAGGCGAGATCACAACTCGGTTCTGTCTCGCCAGCAGGGGGACAATCTTGGCATGCACGTGGCAAGAATGTGCATTGTGAAACAGTGCGAAGGCCCGTGATATGTAAGAAATTTGCACAGGTATGTAATAATTGTGCGGGTACCCGAGGCGTTCAGAAATCGCCAGCGTGCTAGGCCGCGGCTCACGCTGTGATAGACTTCATGCAGAGGGGCAACCGTCCCCGTTTGAAAGTCCATCAAGGAGATCGGCCATGAAACCCAAGAGCGAGTTGCAATCAATCATCGAAAAGATCGCGGCGGCAGACAGCCCCGTAGGCATGGACGCCGTTTATGTCCACGCGCTGATCTTGGATCAGCTCAGCAATCTGAGCGAACGGCTGGAGAAGCTGGAAAAGGCGGTGGAAGCGATTGGCAATGACGAATGACGAAACACCCGGAGAAGGGTCATTCACTACCACCGGTCTCTCGACTCAGCAGTGGTAATGAAGACTCTCGCTAAGCAGCGGGTCGCCTTTTGGCACCGGGGCCGCCTTGGCGAACGACCGGTAGAACAGCCAGCCAAACGCGCCGACCGAGAGGCTCGCCCCGGCGACTTCCCAGAGGCCGAAGACGGGCGCCGCGCCGATCGTGGCGGGAAACACCATCAAGTAGAGATCCAACCAGCGGCCGATGAGCACAACCACGGCGACCTTCATCATCACGCTCTCGCTCCGCTTGCACGGCCTGGGCAACAGAATCAGGAAGGGAGCAATCCAGTTGAGCACGATGTTCACCACCATCAGCGGCCCCCAGGGCCCCTGCACTCTGAGGAGATAGTAGGAAGTTTCCTCGGGCATGTTGGTGTACCAAATCAGCATGTATTGGCTGAACCAGATGTACATCCAAAAGCAACTGAACCCCAGGAGCAGCTTTCCCAGATCGTGCAGGTGATCGTCCGTGAAGACATTGTGCAGTGGCCCCCGTCTGCGCAACACAATCGCTAACACGATCATCGTGGCGAGTGTTGCCTGCAGCATGCCGGCAAAATTATAAACGCCCCAGATGGTGCTGAACCACATCGGCTCGAGCAGCATGATCCAATCGCAACTCGCCAGCGAAAACGTGACCGCATACACCACGAGAAAAATGGCCGACAACCGCAAATTCAAAATCGACAGGCCCACGCTGCCCGACCGATCTTGACGTCGCGACACGGCCACGATCGCCCTAGAGAAGAGAATCCACAACGTGACATAAACCACCGCGCGAATCATCCAGAACGACGGCGTCGCCCACAGCTCTTTGAACCAAAACGTGCCGGCATCGCCATGCCCGTGGGGATGCCAACCATATTGCTCACGCCGCACCGCGAGTACGGCCAGCAGACCCAGCCCAGCAGGCACCAGCAGGCCCGACATCGCTTCGGGGATGCGCCGAAAGCCGATATTCCAAGAGGCGTTGCTGACATAGTTCAAGGCAATAAACAGCGTACCGCCGAGCGCCAAGGTGACCAGATAAAATCCAGCGACCAGCAGATTGCTCCAAATGCGTTCGGGTTCCACGACAGGGTCGGTTGCCGTCGCAGTGCTGGCTGCCACCGCAGCGCCGACTGCAAGGACCACCGCAGCGACAACTGCGAGCAAGCCCAGTTTCCGAGAAGCGGTCGAGGATGGAAGTTCTGCTGGCGTCATAGTTTCGTTTCCGTATCGTCTTGCGTAGGCGAGACCGATTCTGGCTGAGTGATTTGGCTACTCTCGGGAAGGGTGGTCGGTGCTTGTCCCACCACGGTGGTGGATGTCTCGGGGGGCGTTACCGGGGCCGACTGCGCCGCCTTCTGCAAGCCGCGGATGTGGTTGATGACATCCCACCGCCGCTCGGGCAAGAGCTGTGCCGCGAACTGCGGCATGCTGTTCTGACCATAGGTGAGGATATAAAACAGTTGCCCGTCTTTCATTTCCCGTGACTTGCCGACGAGCAGCGAGGGCGGTGGCGGAAATCCCTTCTGCGCCACGAGACCGTTGCCCGTGCCATCTGCCCCGTGGCACGCGATGCAAAAGGTCTGGAAAACGGCTGCTCCGCGTGCGGCGGAAGCGATGCCCTCCTCCGTGCTGAGATCGAAAGAGTTCGTCAGTTGCTCGCCAGCACGAAGCGCCTCTTCGGGCGTCGCCGCGAAGTGAAACACTTGTGTGCCCCGGGCGATCGTGCCGGGCACTGCATCTTGTAGCGTACGCTCGTTAGGGAAGTTGTCATTCTTCTCAAACGAAGAATAGGCGGGGGAATAGGTCATGTCGTCGCCCAGATTGACCTGGTAATTCGGTCGCGAATGGTCGACCCGCAGCAACATCAATAGCGCGAAGACCGACGCGAGCACCAAGCCCAAGACCACGTTGAAACGGTAAAGCATCACTCGACTCCTCCCGCCGCGACAACCCGTTCCTCTAGTTCCAGCAGATTGAACGGTCTCAGCATGGCTTCCACTTGCGTAGCGGAGAACTGCGCGTCTGTCTGGTCGAGCACGAGCACGAATCGGTCGTCGGTCACTCGTTCTAGCAGAGGCCGGACTTGCTTGCCCGGGAACAGCCGACACACGCCCAGCAGCGCAAACACGCTACCAAAACCGGCGAGCAGGACAGCCGTCTCGAAAGCAACCGGGACGTTCGACGGCAGCGAATTCCACGGCTTACCGCCGACGTCGACCGCCCAGGCCAATGCGCCAACCCAGTATTCAAACCACAACATCCCCAGGGCGCCCGTCATTCCACAGATGAAGCAGACCCAGGTCAGCCGCGAAGGCCTGAGGCCCATGGCTCGGTCGAGACCATGCACGGCGTAAGGAGTAAACGCGTCGAGGATTTTGTGTCCCGCCCGACGCACTTCACGGACTGCGTCCAACAGGTCTTCTTCGTGCTCGAAAGTGGCTAAGAGTACTCGATCGCTCATGCCGCGTCTCCTTGTTCCGAATCTTGCTTCGGTGCGCGACGAGGTTTTTCCAACACGCCCTTCACCTCAGCCATTGCAATGACGGGGAAGAAGCGACAGAACAGCAGGAAACAGGTAAAGAACAAACCGAAGCTGCCCGCCAGCGTGGCGATCTCAATGGATGTCGGCGCGTAGTCGGCCCAACTCGAGGGCAGAAAATCGCGGTGCAGACTGGTAACGATAATCACAAATCGCTCGAACCACATGCCGATGTTGACAAAAATGCTGATCACGAAAACAACCGCGATGTTTCTTCGGAAGAACCGAAACCACAGCAACTGCGGAACCAGCACGTTGCAGGAGACCATCGTCCAATAGGCCCAACTAAACGGTCCCAGTGCTCGATTGAGAAACACGAATTGTTCGTAAGGATTTCCGCTGAACGCGGCGATGAAGAACTCCGTGCCATAGGCGAGCCCCACGATACAGCCCATCGAGAGCATCAGCTTGCACATCGATTCGATGTGGCCCACGGTGATGTAATTCTCGAGCTGCATGGTCTTGCGACCAATGATCATCAACGTGAGCACCATGGCCAGACCGCTGAAAATCGCTCCCGCAACGAAGTAGGGTGGGAAGATCGTGGTATGCCAACCGGGGATCACCGCCGTGGCGAAGTCCATGCTGACAATCGAGTGTACGGAAAAAACAAGCGGCGTGGCGAGACCGGCCAGCAACATGTAGACCGTTTCGTAACGGCTCCAAGTGCGTGCCGAACCGTTCCAGCCCAGGCTCAGGATGCCCGCAACGCGTCGACGCCAAGGCGATTTCGACCGGTCGCGGATCGTGGCCAAATCGGGAAGCAGCCCCACATACCAGAAGACCGCCGAGATCAAGAGGTAGGTGGAGATGCCGAACACGTCCCACAACAGGGGCGACTTGAAGTTCACCCACAGCGAGCCGCGTGTGTTGGGATACGGAGCCATCCAGAACGCCAACCAGGGACGTCCCATGTGAATCACTGGGAACAAGCCGGCACAGACGACCGCGATCAGCGTCATCGCCTCGGCCGATCGGTTCACGGAGGTTCGCCACTTCTGACGGAACAGGAACAGCACCGCCGAGATCAGCGTGCCGGCGTGACCGATACCGACCCAAAACACAAAATTGGTGATGTCGAACGCCCAGCCAACGGTGCGATTCAGTCCCCAAGTGCCGATGCCCATGGCAATCTGGTACGTGACCGCGACAACGCCAACAATCAAGGCGGTCGATGCGAGCAGGAAGGCTCCCCACCACAAGGCTGTGGGGCTCCGCTCCATGGGGGCACAGACGTCACGCGTGACATCCGCGGGAACTTTTCCTCCCGTGATCAACGTGGGCCGCAGCGTCGCCAAGGCTTCTGCTGTCGGAGTCGATCCATGTTGCTGTGAATCAGCCAATGTGAGGCTCCCCCTTGCGATCTTTCTCTTCGCGATTCTTCACAACTCGCAGATACGAAACCGAGGGACGCACGTTGAGCTCTTCGAGTACGTGGTAGCTCCGAGGGTTTTCCTGAGCAGCGTGAACCTTGCTTTCCGTGTCGTTCATGTCGCCAAAGACGATCGCATTGGCCGGGCACGATTGCTGGCAGGCGGTTTGAATGGCACCGTCTGCCACCGGCTGGCCATGGCTGCGGGCTTTGACTTTCCCCGCTTCGATCCGCTGCACGCAGAGCGAGCATTTTTCCATCACGCCCCGCGATCGGACCGTGACCTCCGGATTCAGCACCAGGTTCTGCAGCGAATCGTCGTGCTCGTACTTGAACCAATTGAAACGTCGGACCTTGTAAGGGCAGTTATTCGCACAGTAGCGGGTGCCGACACAGCGGTTGTAAACCTGTTCGTTGAGCCCTTCGCTGCTGTGAACCGTTGCCAGCACGGGGCAGACGGTTTCGCAAGGGGCATTGTCGCAGTGTTGGCACATCATGGGTTGATGGTCGACGAGCATCGCGTCGCCTTCGCCCGTGTAGTAGCGATCGATGCGCATCCAGTGCATCTCGCGTTGGCGGCGAACCTCGTCATAACCGACCACCGGGATGTTGTTCTCGCTCTGGCAAGCGACGACGCAGGCCGAGCATCCCGTGCATTTGTTCAGATCGACTACCATGCCCCAGGCGTGGCCCGACTTGGGATGATCCTCGGGCCACAGTTGGGTCTTGTTATCGTGGTGCTGCTCGGGAGCGCCGGCATGTGCATCTTGTGCGAAGGCGGCGAGCGTCGTGTGCTGAACGACGTCGCGGCGGAGTCCACCACGAGGTGCTATGTTGGCGGGGACCTCCAGTGAGTTGTACTTCTGCGTGGTCGCAAGCTCGCGCTGCCGGCCCGTCTTTGTCAGCGTGACGCCGGAGCGATTGTACTGCCGTGCCCCGTCGCGGAACTCCACGAACCCAGCGGCGTTCTTGCCCACGAGTTCGTTTTCGAGAACCGTCGGTCGGGATTCGAGCCATTGCGGCCCGACCTTAGCAAAGCGATCGGTCCCTTTGCAGCCGTAGGCCAAAGCGATGGCCAACACGCCCGGGTGCTGTCCCACTTGCACCAAGACGGGCAGCTCAATCTCGGAACCACCGTCACCGGCAGAAACTTTTACGATGTCGCCGTCTTCCAGGCTATGCTTTTCGGCATCGGCCGACGAAACGCAGACGTAGTTGCCCCAGGTTACCTTGGAAACCGGATCGGGAAGCTCCTGCAGCCAGGGATTGTGAGCGTGCCGACTGTCGGGCATCGACGCCTTGGAGTACAGCAGCAAGGAGAAATCGTCCGAGGGTGAGTGCTGAGCTGGGGGTTCCATCGCGCCAGCGGCAAACTCTCCGCCGGTCGTCGCCACGGCAGCGACCTCGATGAATCCGTCGTGCAGTGCTCGCTCCCAAAATTCTACGAACTCGGCCGGCGCGGCTGCCTGACGGCGCGGATGGATCGCCTGCTGCCAATGCTGTTGCAAGGCTTCGTAAGTGGTTGCCGGTTGACCAGACCACGCAGCCAGACTTTCCAGAACGCTGCGCGTCTTGCCAAGCGGCCGGAGCGTTGGCTGGGCCAGACTGACAAGCCCGCTGATTGGCTCGGCATCGGACCACGATTCGAGCAGGTGATGATCGGGGCACACAAACTTGGCCAGCGAGGCAAATTCGTCTTCACGCTGTGCAAAACTGATGGTGAGCGGCACCCGGCGAACCGCGTCGGCCAGCGCCGGTTGAGCGGCCAACTCGTGCAATAGATCAACGTCGGCCACCAGCAGCGCGCCAACTTGATCGGCCCCGAGTTCTTCAATCAATTGCTTGAGGTCGCGGTCGTTGCCCTGCCGTTGCTGGCTGGGACGATTGACGTCGAGCGTCTCGCCGTAGGCTCCCAGCAGATGGTTCAAGTTGTTAACGACAATCTGGGTCGCAACATCCTGAGCGTCGCACAGCACGAGCGACTCACCGCGGGCTTCCCACAGTCGCCGCGCCATGCTGGCGATTTCGGTGTCGGGTAGCGATCCACCGAGTGGCGGCGAAACCGCAAGCGGTCTTCCGGCGAGCGATGCTACTTCGTGCGCCAGGCGGCTGAGTACCAGGTGCTGCTCGCGCGGGGCGATGGTGAACCGCGTGTCCGCATTGGTGCCGGTGAGCGACATGCGGCTTTCGACCTGCACGTGGTACGACATCTGGGGATGTTCTTCGGTCGGTTCCCGACGGCTGCTCCACGCCGCGGTAAATTCGACCGGCGAGATCCAGGTACCCAAGAAGTCGGCCCCGAAGGAGACCAGCACCTGCGCCTTGTCCAGTTGGTAGTGGGGCAACACTCGCGCGCTGTGCGTCTGCTCGTGAGCATCAAGGATGGCTGACGAGCTGACTGCGTCCAGCACGATATGCTTGGCGTTCTCAAATTGAGCAAGAAAGGCGTCGACGTGGGCCTGCAGCGTGGGGCTGGTGATAGTCGGTGTAACCAGCCGCACCGCCTGCCGTTGTTCTTTGATCTGGCCCAAGACTTGAATGATCTCTTGATCCACCGTGGCCCATTCCGCCGACTCGCCCGCGCTGAGCGGACCCGTCAAGCGGTGACTGTCGTACAAGCCGATCGGCAGCGCCTGTCCAACCGCACAAAGTCCACCCTGGGAGAGCGGGTGCTCGGGCAGGCCTTCCATCTTCAGTGGTCGGCCGTCGCGCGTGCCGACCAACAATCCACAGGCCGTCGGACAACCCGCACAGGTCGAAGCGAAGTATTGGAGTTGACCCGGAATGACACCGGCTGGCTGAACAGGAAACGGCAGCGCGGTTTCGACGGGAGCACGTCCGCAGCCGCTGACCGCGGCCAGCGAAAGCGAGAATCCGGCCGCCTCTAGGAACTGACGACGGCTAACCGGCGACGAGGCATCCGCCTGCTCCACGGGCAGACTGTGCAATGCGGCGTCAGCGGTTCGTGATTTATCCGGCAGCTGTGTCATTGTTTCCGTTTCACAATATCAGTGGTGGCAGACCGTGCAGTCGGTGGCGGCATGAACTTCGTGGCCGTTGACGCCGTCGCGCGTGGCGTCGCGATGGCAGTTGACGCACCAGCCCATCGAAAGCGTGGCGTACTGTCGGACTCGTTCCATCGATTCAACCGGGCCATGGCAAGTTTGGCACGTGACGCCTACAGCGACATGCGCCTGGTGGTTGAAACAGGCATAGTCGGGAAGGTTATGAACTCGCACCCAAGGAATCGATTGCGGCGTGGCGCCCTCTTTGGGCTGCATGGTCTCCTCGTCGAGCGCCAGGAATTTGTAAAGCTTCTGGAGTTGGCTGGACGGAACCTTCAGCGCGTCGGCACGCGCTTGCAGATCCTTCAACGCCTGCATCGTCTCGGCTGAGATCTGGTCTTCCGGCTTACCCTCTATCTCATCGAGAAGCTTCTTCTCGTCGTCCGCGATCCGAAGTTTCTCCTGAGTCACGTCGTACGAGGCGGTCACGTAACGATGGCATTTCATGCAGACGTCCGACGAAGGAATGCCGGCATGACGACCCAACTCCGCCGCGGAGTGGCAGAACTTGCAATCAATTCCCAGCTCGCCCGCATGGAGCCGGTGCGAGTAGGCAATCGGCTGCTCGGGAGCGTAGCCTTGCTGATTGTCGGGCATCCGCCAGTTGGTCATGGTCGACGCCAGCAGCGAAAGACCAAAGCACAACCCAATCAGCAGCGCGATCGTGATAACTCGTTGTTGCATGGCTATGTTCTGGTTCTCGACTCTAGACTCTCGACCCCGAACTCACTCAACACTTGATTTCCGCGCCCTTGCGAGCGTAAAACCACCAGTTCACGGCCAAGCAACTAGAATAGTAGACGGCGAATCCGTACAACGCGTATTCGGGCGTGCCTGCTTTAATCTGCGTGGCAAAGATCTTGGGGATCAGGTAGGCGCCGTAAGCCGCGATGGCCGAAGTCCAGCCGAGCACCGGCCCCGCCTGTTCCTTGGAAAAGATGATCGGGATCATCCGAAACGTGGAGCCATTGCCGATTCCCGTGGTGGCAAACAACACGATGAACGTCACAAGGAACGGAATGAAGTATTTCTCAGGCGTATCGCTTTGCCCGGCTAACGCCACCAGATATCCGGCCAGGATCGTCGAGGCGACCATGACCCAAGTGTCCCATTGCGTTACCCGTGCGCCGCCCAACTTGTCGGACAGCCACCCACCCAGTGGACGAATCAGTGCCCCGACGGCCGCACCAATCCAGATGTAGCTGGAGGTTACCAGCCCATTGGTCGGGGTGACAAACACGTCGTCGATCAGCTTCGGAAACGCGTTCGCATAGCCGATGAACGAACCGAACGTCATCACGTACAGCCAGGTCATCACCCAGTTGTGCTTGTTGCTGAAGATGGCAAACTGGCTTTTCAATGGTTGCTGAATGGCCTGCGGCGTCATAAATCGCATGCCGAGCAGCGTGGTAACCACGGCCACGATCAGCACGAGAAAGATCCGCAGCAACTCGGGGATCGGCAACGGCACGAAGACCAAGAAAATGACACCGATGGCGGATCCGAGAAAACCGATCAACTGCAGCCAGAGATATTTTCCGATGGCAATCGGGGTCGCGCCGCACTTGTGCTGCGGCAGGTTGTTCATGAAAGCCCAGGCCATGATCGCCAGCACCGTCATCACCGGCACCCAAATCAGGGCCGCGTTTTGGATCCATAGGCTCTGACTCTCACCCCCTACAAGAAACTCCTGCGGATCGCCGCCGAATCCGCCGAACAGGCCGCGGGTAATCGCCCAGGGAATGAGAAACTGCATCACACTCACGCCCGCGTTGCCCAGCCCGGCATTCAAGCCCAGTGCCAAGCCTTGCATCCGTTTCGGGAAGAAGAAGGAGATGTTCGACATGCTCGAAGCAAATGCTCCGCCGCCGACACCCGACAGGGCCGCGAGGATGATGTAGACATAAAACGGCGTGGCCGGATTCTGTAGGGCCAGCCCTGCCAAAACGGCCGGGACGATCAGTAGCACGGTCGTCATGAACTTGACGTTTCGCCCACCGCAAATCGCGATCATGAACGAGTTGGGAATGCGAAGCGTCGCCCCGGCCAGCCCTGCCACAGCGGGGAGCGTGAACAACAAGGCCCGATAGCCGGCTTCCTCGTAGGGCTGCCCATCGTTCTTGAACGTAAAGTTGAACAGCTCGAGGTTGGCGAAATGCAATCGCTGCATCGTCTTGACGATCATTCCCCAGTACAGCCATACGGAAAACCCGCACAGAAGATTAGGGATCGAGACCCACAAATTGCGATTGGCGATCGACTTTCCGGTCGAGTCCCAAAAGGCCCCGTCTTCGACGTCCCAATGTTCAGGTGTTCTAGCCATAGTGTTTTAGAGTATCTCCGGTTCCGACTCGGCATCGAGACGAACCAAATGGTCGAGCGACAAGGGGCCGGACCCTCGCCACACGAAAAGGACTAGTGTGAAGAATACAAACGTGGTGAATTGGAAATCAACGTTTGCGATGACACTTCCGCCGGCAGTCGCTCCTGCGAAGGAGTAAATCACGGCACCAAAAAGAACGACTGCGTTCGCCGCAGACGCCACACGGGTCACGAATCCCAGCATGAGGCTCGCGCCACCAATGATGTGGGCAAACACAACCGACCACGCGATCATGACCTCCCCCACGCTCATTTCTGCGGTAATGCCCTTATCCAAGTTGATGCTAGCCTCGAGAACGGCCATGTTCATGATGAAATAGATGCCTTTGATGAACAACGCAGCACCCAAGTAGATTCTCAGGGCGTCCATGGGCCGCAAGTGGCGGATGCCGGGGACGAGTTCCCGCAGCGGCACGCGATCCTTGAGTTCCTCGCGACGGCGAACCATGGCGCGGTCGAACTCGTCGGCCGCGGTTTTCTCGTCGGCGACGCTGAATCTCACGAGAAAAGCAAAGAACGCACATGCGGCCACAGCGAATCCCAAGATCAGTAGGGCCTGTTGGTAGGATATATTTTCTGACCGAATGAGAAATCCGGCAGCCACAGCCCCCATGTTCCCACCGGCGCCAACAATACCCGCTACGGACCCGAGCGCCTTCTTGTTGATAAAGGGGACAATGGAGTACGTGGCTCCTTCGGACATCTGCACGAAGAGGCTGAACACGATCATCATGGGAATGGCCAGGGCAAGGACTCTCATCTGAGAGAAGAAGATCAAAGCAATCCCCTCAGCCAGCAGGGCGATAAACAGCCAACGGACACGCCCTTTCAGGCCGCCAGTCCTGACAAATCGGTCACTGATAAATCCGCCGAGAGTTCGAGCGAAGATGTTCATTAGGCCAAACAGACCCGCCACCAAACCTGCGGTCTTCAAGCCCAGGCCAAATTCATTTCTGTAATACAGGGCGGCGATGTTGTTGATCGTCAATTCAATGCCGAAACAGGCAGCATAGACAAAGAACAGAGCCCAAACCCGGTAGTCCCTGGCAGCCAACCAAAAAGAACCCTTGCCCGTCTCGGTCTTCTGCAGTTCCCCCGAAGCACGTAACTCTTTGAAATTTCCGTCTGGCAGGTCGGTTGTAAAGAAGTAGTAGGCAATGCCCGTGATGAAACAGACGGCACCCGCGGCAACCATCGACAGCCGCCAAGCATCCGCATGGACGTAGCCCAACCCGACAAATCCGGCAAAGACCAGCGGCATGATCATCTGCGTGACACCGCCGCCCAGGTTGCCCCAGCCGGCGCTAGTGGCGTTGGCCGTGCCGACCACATTCGGAGCAAACATCACCGACGTGTGATATTGCGTGATGACGAACGACGCCCCAATCACGCCTATCCCCAGTCGGAACAGCAGAAAGGCTTCATAAGTATTCGCAAGCCCAATCGCCATCACGGGAATCGAGCCAAAAAGCAGCAGAAACGTATAGCTAAGACGCGGCCCAACGCGATCGCAGAGCCAGCCGATAATCAGCCGAGCGACGATCGTGATCGCGACCGAGGCAATAATCGTGTTGCCGATTTGCTCCTTCGTTAGCTTAAGCTCCTCCGCCACAATCGCCATCAGCGGCGCGATGCCGAACCACGCGAAAAAGCACAGGAAGAACGCGAACCACGACATGTGGAACGCACGCATCTGAGGCGTCCTCAGCGAAAACAGTTCGATCTGGGTTGCTTTGTTGCGTACTTCCATCGGAATTACCTGTTTTTGCCTCGGTTCGCGTACCAGCGGACCACCTGCGGCTTACGCCACAGATAGGGGTTCGGAATCACCAGCACATGCACGAGTCGGGTAAAGGGAAAGAAGCCAATCGTCAGAAACGCCAGCACAATGTGCAACTTCACGAGCCAAGGCATCGCGGCGACGAAGGTGACGTCGGGATCGAGTTTCAGAATCGACCACAAATAGGGCGACATGTTTGTCGCGAACCAGGAGGAACCCCATGGATAGAACAGGGCCAGACTGACTCCGCTGACCGTTTGCACCAGCAGCATGAGAAACAGAATCCAGTCGGTCGGCGTGGTCACCATGCGAACCTTGGTGCTGCTCATGCGTCTGACGATCACGCCCACCAACCCGATGAGTGTGAGGATGCCAAACGCCAGAGCCGAAATTTCCAATACAAACAGCCGCCAAGGCACGCTGTTCCAGGCCAAGAGCTGCCGTGGAATCAGGAACGCGAGGAAATGGCCCGCCGTGATTACCAGTATTCCGTAGTGAAACGGCACCACCGCCCAGAAATGATGTTTGTTCTCCAGGAACTGACTCGACAGGCTTGAGTACGAGAACGACTGGGCCCGATACCGATAAATCGTCATTAGGAAGAACGTGAACAGGCACACATAGGGAAGTGCCATGAACAGAAACTGATCGAGATCGAGATACTCGTATTGATCACGAAGTTTATCCAAGATGGACTGAATCACGTTAATTTCCCCTCAGGTTTGTCGTGCGGACCACCCGGCTCGCGATCAGACAAAGAGAATTCCATTTGGAGTGGCACGAACTGCACGTTTTCCGCCGAGCCACACGACGAGCCCGGCATCGGGTAGCTGCGCAGCGGATCGGCCATGCCTGGCGGTCGCGGACCGTTTTGGCCCGGGAAAGCGTCGACATCACGGGGAATCTTGCCGTCATTCTCCCCCCATGCCTCGCTCTTGCCGTAGAGCTGTTCGAGCACCTGAACAACACACCGAATGACGTGCCGATAGGGCGACTCGGTTTTGTCGAGCGCTGCCAACATCTTGTGAATCGCCGGAAACACACAGGCGTGCGAGAACTGGTGCGCCTCGTCGTCCGGCATCTCCGCGATGACTGCCAACACGTGAGTCAGATGGTCGGGCAGTTCGCTCGATTCGGGAATCTCATACTTGGCAAGCTCGCCGCGCATCCGCACCAGGAACTGTCCACGCATGTAGTCTTCGCCGAACAGATGCCAACCAATTTCCAAGGCACACGCGGGATTGACGTCGAACGTGCGTGTGTAAGCTTCTTCAAGCTCAAACTCTCCGCACTGTTCCGCAAATTGACCGAACTCCGAGATTCCTTTTGCCGCGTCAGGCAATTCGTTCTGCACGATCAGGTAGAGCAACTCCACCAACTCGACGTAATGATCGTCGGGATAGCTCAGCAGTCGGCTGATCGTTCCCAGGCTGCGAACCTTCTCGGAAACCGGCTCCTCGGAGTCCATCGCATTTATGATCGGTAAATCTGTCATCAAAGCCCCCTCTGTGGACCGCCGACGAAACCAAAGCCGGTCTCGGCCCGTTGTTCGTGAGGTTCCTTGACCATTTCGATCGCTTGCTCGCGATACATGGGTGGAATGACAAATCGGTCTTCAAACGTGCAGAGCGACGTGAGGTTGTAGATCGCTTCGGCCTCTTCGACCGTGCAATCGGCTTCTCGCAGAAATTGATCGGCCGTGGCCCGATCGACGTCGCCGACGGTCTCGGCGCGGCGATGCCACCGCACGGCTTGTTGCTTGCCCAAGGCATACCTTACGACGCCTTCGTGGCCGCCGCCGAACAAGTTGGCAAAATACTGCATCGGCACGCGAGACTCGTCGATGCCGTGGAACAGGCCCTCCATCTGGTGGTTTGCCAGTCCGTCTTCAAAGTTGGCCATCACCGGCGACATCGGCGGCACGTAGAACAACATCGGCAAAGTGCGATATTCGATGTGCGGCGGCAGCGCGATCTTCCACTCCATCACGAACTTGTAAACCGGCGATTGCTGGGCCGACTCGATCACGCCGTCGGGAATCCCCGCCGACTGGGCTTTGCGAATTATCTCGGGATCGTGCGGATTGAGAATCAGCGACCGCTGTCCTTCGACCAGTTGGTCGTCGGGCAGGTTGGCAACCTCTTCCAGACGATCTGCGTCGTACAACAGCACGCCCAGATAGCGAATCCGCCCCACGCACGAATGGAAGCAAGCCGGCGATTGGCCCGTCTCGAGACGTGGGAAGCAGAGGATGCACTTTTCGCTCTTGCCCGTGAACCAATTGAAATACGTTTTCTTATAAGGACAAGCCGACACGCAACTGCGCCAGGCTCGGCACTTCTTCTGATCGATCAGCACAATGCCGTCTTCGCCCCGCTTGTAGAGCGCCCCGGACGGGCACGACGCGACGCAGCAAGGGTTGAGGCAATGGTTGCAGATTCGCGGCAGATAGAAGAATACTAGCCTCTCGACGGAACTGAGTTGCAACCGTTGCTGCTCAGTGAGCCCCTCCAAGTTGGGATCGTTGGCGGCATAGATCTGCGAACCGCCCAGGTCGTCGTCCCAGTTGGGGCCGGCTTCGACTTTGATGTCTTCGCCGGTGATCATCGAGATCGGCTTGGCGATGGGCTGGTCGGCGCCCTCTTCTGCGTTAAACAGATTTTGGTAGTCGTAGGTCCAGGGCTCGTAGTAGTCGTCCATGCTGGGCATGTGCGGATTGTGAAAAATATTGGGGACGACTCGCGCTTTACCGGTCGAGCGGATGTTGATCGGCTCGTCGCCCTTCTTTTCCCAACCGCCGCGGTACTCCTCCTGGTCTTCCCACTTGGTGGGGTAACCGGTCCCCGGCTTCGTCTCGACGTTGTTCCACCACATGTAGTCCGCTCCCTTGCGGTCGGTCCATATGTTCTTGCAGGCAACGCTGCAGGTGTGGCACCCGATGCACTTGTCGAGGTGAAACACCATGGATACTTGGGAACGAATGTTCATGCGGTCGACTCCGGCAATCTATACAATGCGTCGTTAGTTAATAACTCAAACTGAAAAGGTATTGGCCCGCGAATCACGCGAAAAGACGCGAATACTCGCTAAGTGAACTCTTATTGACTGGTAACATTGGCTTATTGATGAAACCGCTAATTTTTCGCGCTTATTCGCGTGATTCGCGGGCTGCTTTTTCTGACCTTTCGTGACGATTCAAAACTGAACAACGGGACACTTACGAATCATAATGTGCGTATCACGATTGCAACCGATCGGGCCCCAATAGTTGAAGTGATAAGTGAACTGTCCGTAGCCGCCGATCATGAAGTTCGGCTTCAAGCGGGTTCGCGTCAGACTGTTGTGCCCACCGGCGCGACGATTCTTGCGGAGCGGCGATTTCGGCACGCTGTAGGTGCGCTCCGGCGAGTGGTATTGAATGCTGATTCCCGGCGGGATCCGCGAACTGACCGCCGCGCGAGTGACCACAACGCCGTTGTCGTTGTAGACCTCCACCCAATCGTTGTCGTCCACCTCAAGGGCCTCGGCATCCTGCACGCTGATCCAGATCGGATCGACGCCCCGCGAGAGCGTCGTCATCCGCTGGTTGTCGCCATACGTCGAGTGGATGTGCCACTTGCCATGTGGCGTGAGGTAGTTGAGCGTCAAAACCTTTGAATCGCCCGTCATTTCGCCTTCGCTGAAGGTGAGGTCCGCGTACTGCGTCGGCAACGGCTTCGGCTTGTACGTCGGCACATGCTCGCCGAATTGGATGTACACCGGGTGATCGAGGTAGAAATGCTGCCGGCCGGTGAGCGTCCGCCAAGGCACGTCGGCTTCGATATTGTAGGTAAACGCCGAGTAAGTGCGGCCATCTTCGATCAGCCCCGACCACATCGGGCTGTTGATAAACCGTTGCGGCTGGCACTGCAGATCTTCGTAGGTGGCACGAACACTACGGCTCTTTTCCGCCAAGTGCACGAGCGACAGTCCGGTCTTTTCCTCCATGTTCTTATACGATCGGTAGGCCAGCTCGCCGTTGGTTACCGTGGCGAAATTCAGGATCGTATTGCACACCTCGGTATCGCGGCGAAGCGACGGATAGGTGTTGCCGTTCCAGGTGACCGTGGGATGCGTTTCGAGATACTCGTCGTACTCGTCCTTGATCGAGTAGCTCGTGCCATGTGCGGCAAGCCCGCCCTCGCGGACATTCGGGCCGTAAGAGATAAACTTGTTGTAAAGGTTCTTGTAATCGCGCTCGACAACCTTGAAGTTGGGCATCGTTTTGCCCGGAATGGCTTCGACGCCACCGTCGATCCACTGTTTCATGTTCGGCTGAGCGATTTCGGCAGGTGAATCATGGGCCAGCGGCGCTGCCACCAAGTCCTCGACTGGCTCAGGAAAATGCTTTTCCGCCAGCTCGGAGAACTTCTGGGCAACCGACTGGAAAATCTGCCAGTCGCTCTTCGATTCCCAACAGGGAGGCACCGCCTTGGAGAGCGGATGGATGAAGCTGTGCATGTCGGTCGAGTTGAGATCGGCTTTCTCGTACCAAGTCGCGGCCGGCAGGATGATGTCGGAGTAGAGCGCCGACGTGTCCATCCGGAAGTTCAAATCGACGACCAAATCCATCTTTCCTTGCGGCGCGGTCTCGTGCCAGGCGACCTCCTTCACCGAATCGGCGGCCATGTCCTCGTTCACCGCGTTGTCGTGCGTACCGAGATAATGGCGGAGGAAGTACTCGTGCCCCTTGGCGCTGGACATCAGCGCGTTACCCCGCCAGATGAACCACACTCGTGGCCAGTTTTCTTCGGCGTCGGGGTCTTCGACCGAGAATTTCATGTCGCGGTTCTTCAGCCGCTCGGCAACCCACTTGGCAACGTCCTGCTCACTCTCCGCCCCTGCCTCGCGTGCGGAGGCGGCCACGTCGATCGGGTTCTCGGGGAACTGCGGATAGAAGGGCAGCCAGCCGTTGCGTACCGCACGGACCTGCATGTCCATCGCATGGCCCTGGGCCATGTTGTCTTTGTCACGTTGCTTGGGCACCGTGTGGTAATCGGTGAAATCTTTTTCATAACGCCATTGGTCGGAGTGGACGTAATGCCAACTCGGCGCGTTTTGCAGACGGGGCGTCGATTGCCAGTCTTTGCCCGACATGATCGAGGCCCACGACTCGGCCGGAGCCAGTTTTTCTTGGCCCACATAATGCGCGAGTCCGCCGCCGTTCTTGCCCACGCAACCGCAGAACATCAACGCATGGATGCCGGCGCGGTACATCAGGTTGGCGTGGTACCAATGGTTGATGCCGGCGCCAATGATGATGGTACACTTGCCCTCGGTCAGCTCGGCCGTAGAGCCCCATTCGCGGGCAAAGCGGATGAGATCTTCCCGGCCGCGGCCGGTGTATTTTTCCGCCCAGGCGGGGGTGAAGGGGGCGTTCTCGTCGTTGTAATCAGCCGGATAGTCGCCCGCCAAATCGCGATTCACGCCATATTGGGCCATCATCACGTCGTAGACCGTCGTGACCTGAACCTGCTGGCCGTCGGCCGTTTTGATCGTCTTTGTGGGGACGCCGCGCTGGTAGACCGTGCCCATCCCGAAGTCGTCCAACTCGACCTGCACCACGCCATCGCTGTTGGGCAGAAGCGTCAGTGCGGGCTGAATCTCGCTACCGTCCTTGCCGTCTTTCAGCAGCAGATTCCACTTTCCCTTGACGTCGCCCCAGCGGTGCCCCGAGCTGCCCATCGGCATCTTCGGTGTGCCAGTCTTCTCGTCCCACATCAGGAACTTCCACTCGCCATTCTCTTCGTCGGCATACTGCTTGAGCCGACCGGCGCGAAGCATTTGTCCCGGGCGAACAACGCCGTCGTCACCCTTCTTCAACTCGATCAAGTACGGCGAGTCGGTGAACTTGCGAGTGTACTGATCGAAGTAAGGGACCTGACGCTTGTGATGAAACTCGGTCAGCAGCACGTGGTTGACGGCCATCCACCAAGCACCGTCTTGGCCGGCGTTGATGTCGATCCACTCGTCGGCGTACTTCGACACTTGGCTGAAGTCGGGCGAGAAGACCCACATCTTCGAGCCATTGTGCCTCGCCTCGGCGGCAAAATGGCAATCGGGCGTGCGGGTCATGTTCAGATTCGAACCCATCACGGCCAGCAGCTTTGCGTGATACCAATCGGCGCTCTCCGCGACGTCGGTCTGCTCGCCCCACGTCTCAGGCGAAGCGGTCGGTAGGTCGCAGTACCAATCGTAAAACGAAAGCGAGATGCCACCCAGCAACTGCATCAGCCGCGAGCCCGACGCGTAGCTAATCATCGACATCGCGGGAATCGGCGAGAAGCCGGCGATGCGATCGGGGCCGTGCGATTTGATCGTGTGCACCAACGACGCCGAGATGATTTCTAAAACGGTGGCCCAATCGGTGCGTCGCAGCCCGCCTTTGCCGCGCGCCCGCTGCCAGCGCTGGCGAGCATCGGGATTCTCGACCATGCTCTTCCAGGCGTCGACCGGGTCTTGATGATCGGCTTTGGCTTTTCGCCACAAGTCCAACAGTGCCCCGCGGATATAGGGATACTTCACCCGCAACGGGCTGTAGAGGTACCAACTGTAGGAGATGCCCCGTTGGCAGCCGCGTGGCTCGTAGGGAGGGATTTCCGGGTCGAGCTTCGGGTAGTCGAGCCCCTGCATTTCCCAGGTAACGATCCCGTCTTTTACGTAAATCTGCCAGGTACAGCCGCCAGTGCAATTCACGCCGTGCGTGCTGCGAACGATTTTGTCGTGCTGCCAGCGATTGCGATAGAATTCCTCCCAGCCGCGTCGCTTGGGACTGACTTCATCACGGATCCAAGCGATGGCGTCCAAAACACTCATGATTTACCTCGAGACGTATTCGCTTCCACGAGCGATCTGCGGACTGAACGGAAGCGTCGCTTCCAGATGGTGTCGAGAAAGAAAACTCCGAAGACCGCACCGGCCAGTCCGGACAATAAAAAAGCCACTCGACTCGTCGATGAATCAGCAGGCTGCTCTGCTTTGGTCGAATCGAAGTAGGCAACCAGCGCGTTGATTTCGTCTTCCGACATCGGGTGATTCTTAAAGATTGGCTGCATCGTTTCGGTGCCTGGAGGATTCAACCAGGCACTTAACGCGGCACGGCCTAAGAGGCGTTCGTAGACGTTCGTCAGATCAGGCCCCAGGCGACCGCCGCCTAATGCCGGCGTATCGAACATGCTGTGGCACGAAACACAGGCAGTACCGCCTTCCTTCAAGCGTTGCAGCCCAAGAAAGATCTCCCGTCCACGCGCTCGATCGGCATCCGTGAAAGGCGCCGTGGAAAACTCCATACCCTTAAAATGCGATTCGTCGAGTAGCGACTCCTCATCGATCAGTTTGAGCAGGTTTTCGGCTCGCTCGCGCGTGATGTTCGGTGGTATGGGCATGATGACCTTGCCACCAGATTCTTCAAGAATCTCTTTGGCATAGGAGTCGCCGCTGTTGATCACAACCCCGGGATTCATGAGGAAATCAACGAGCCACGGTCGTTCCTGTCGCTTGGTGACGTCCTTCAAGTCGGGGCCCGTGAGCCGCCCGCCGCCGATGGTGTGGCAGCTCGTGCAGTTCTGGCGAAAGTAGTCGGGCGTGTCCTGCCCAAGGGCCGGTGTCGACAAGAGCAGAGGCGTCACACACAAGAACAGCACAGTTCGCCGGCAAATCTTGCTGCCGATCTTCCAGGCGAGGACACTCCCCCCCTGGTTTACGGGCGAACAGGGTGATCCCTCTGGCGGAATAACTGGCACAGGAGGCTCAGCCCCTGGCCTTTCTGAAGTTTCCCACATGAATCTTTTGCTTCCGAAACTGCCGGCGGGAGCCGCCGGCGATCTAAAAACAAGACCGAATGATCCGAAATTCCTATGTTGCAATCTAGGCTATCCCACGCTATAAAAGATGTCAAGGTCTTTTTGTCTGTTTTTAATCGGCTTTCACTGCGGCTGTCCTGAACCATGATTTCACAGACGGTAGAATACGCACTGCGCGCCATCGTCACGATCGCACAACATGGCGAAAAGCCCTGCACCGCGCAGCAGATCGCCAAAATGACTCAAGTCCCGGCGCCCTACCTCTCCAAACTGATGCAGGTGCTGGTGCGTGCCGGTATCGCCAGTTCACAGCGGGGGCTTCACGGCGGTTTCGTCTTGGCACGGCAGCCGACCGAACTGACCATCTGGGAAGTGATCGACGCGGTCGAGCCCATCAAGCGAATTCACGAGTGCCCGCTGGGCATCACGTCGCACGGCTCGCTGCTCTGCCCCCTTCACCAGCGTCTCGATGGGGCCATTGCCCTGGTGGAAGAGCAGTTTCGCGGCACGACCATCGCCGACGTCTTGGCGGAGCCGGGCATGGCCACGCCACTCTGCCAGGAAATTGAAACGGTAGAACTCAAGACCGAACCCACCCCGCGGAAGCGTCCCAAGGTGGAAACCCGCAAACAGGCCAAGAAAAAGAAGAAGTAGCAGCCATTCTACCTGATTGAGAAGATTAACGAAGAGCACCGAGTTAGCCGCGAGGCGCCAGCCGAGCGCTGCTGAGAATCATGACCGGCAAAAAGAAAAAGCCGTCTGCCAACATCGACGACGACGAACTCCAGCGGGAGATTCGTCGGGAGCGGAAGTTTTCCATCGAGGAGGCGGTCGCGCGGCGGGCCGGCAAAGATCTCATGAAAGGCGCCTCGCCGGTGACGCTGCAGCGGCAGGCCGCGCTGGCGATCGAGCGATTTCTCGATCGGCATCTGATCGATTCGGAAGGCGCCTTGGGGGAAGTCTTGCTGCGGCAGGCGCGGGAGAGCGAAGTGCTCTTTAAGATGAACTACGAGCGACCGCTGGCGGCGCTGGCCCGATTCATCGAGTCGATTCTCAGCTCCAATGGCCGTCTGCAAAGATTTGTGACTGAGGTCGACGCCTATTGGGGGCGGATGTACCACGAGCGGCCCCATTTTCAGCAGCCGGGCGCGGAAGCAGAGGTCGACGATCCGTACACGTTTTCGTCCGTACGCGCGAAGCTTGAGCGGCTGCTGGAGCAGTTGCAGAGCGAGTAACCGCTGCTGGAGCGACTTGCCAAAATCCGTTCCCGCGTTTCCTCACAGAAACCGCAGCGACAGTGCAAATCGTCGGACCATGGGTGTGCACCTTGCACTAGGCCGAGACGCCGATGCGTTCGGTAAAATAGTTGAGAATGTCGCGGATCGAGATCACGCCTACCAGCTTCTCCTCGGCAAAGATCGGCACGTGGCGATAACCGCCGACGTGCATCTTGTGCAGAGCGAATGCGATTTTGTCGCGAGCATTGAGCGTGATCGGGTCGGGGGTCATCAGGCTCTCGATCGGCCGATCGAGCATCGTGGCCACGTCGGCGCCCAGCCGCGTTAGTGCGTCGCGCTCGGTGAAAATGCCTCGTACTTGGTCGTCCTCCACGACGATCACGCATCCGATCGACTTCTCGACCATCTTCTTGAGCACGTCGCCCACGGAAGTGCTTGGCGACACGGTCTGAGGCTTCCTGGGAGGAAGGATCTCAATCCGGTCCTTGAGCAGACCCTTTTCGACGGCCGTCGACGGCACGGGGAAGCTCAAGTCGGTGAGCGAATGCTGACAATCGTCGCAGATGTCGGCACCCTGCAAGTTTTCGGATCCGCAATGGGGACAAGCAATCATGTGACTTTCCAGGTTTCGCCAGAGTGGAACAGTTCTTCCAAATCGCCCTTACCCTTCTCTTTGATGGATTGTTCGATTTGCTCGTTGATCACTTCGTCGTAGCGCGGTTTGTCGACCGAGCGGAACACGCCGATCGGTTCGGGGAAACCATCCTCGTAGCGCATCCGGCTCAACAAATAGGCCAAGCTAGGCTCGGGGCTACGCTCGTCGTGGAACAAAAGGTCGTCCTCGCTGATGCCCTTGCCCAACTCGACCACTTCGGGCTCCATGCCGTTGAGCCGAATGCCATGGCGACGTTCTTTACCGAAAATCAGCGGCTTGCCGTGCTCCAACTCGAGCGTGGTTTCCGCTTTGGTATCGCGGTCTTTGGCATAGCTCCAAGCGCCGTCGTTAAACACGTTGCAGTTCTGGTAGACCTCGATGAAAGCGGTGCCGCGATGATCGGCGGCCCGGCGGAGGATGCCACTCAGATGCTTGATGTTGGTGTCGATGCTGCGGGCGACAAAGGTGGCCTCGCACCCGATAGCGATCGACAGCGGATGCAGCGGATTGTCGATTGCTCCCATGGGCGAGCTCTTGGTTTTCTTACCCCGGGGCGAAGTGGGCGAGTATTGGCCCTTGGTCAGCCCGTAAATGCGGTTGTTGAACAACACGATGTTCAAATCCATGTTGCGGCGGATGCAGTGCATCAGGTGGTTGCCGCCGATCGAGAGGCCGTCACCGTCGCCCGTTATGACCCAGACCTGCAGATCGGGGCGAACCGTCTTCAGCCCCGAGGCCACCGCCGGCGCACGACCGTGGATCGAGTGGATGCCGTACGTGTTCAGATAATAAGGAAAGCGACTCGAACAGCCGATGCCGGAGATGAACACGATATTCTCGCGCGGCACGCCCAACGTAGGCAGCATCTTCTTCATCTGGGCCAGAATCGAATAGTCGCCGCAGCCGGGGCACCAACGCACGTCTTGATCGCTGGCGAAGTCGGCCGGTTTCAATACAGGGAGTGGGGTTTCGATGCTCATAGTCGTAGGAAAACGCTCGTGGTCAGTCGTCCGTGGTGATGGGTATCTTTGTCACGCTGCGTTCAGTACTTCGTCAATCTTGTCGACGATCTCCCCGACGCTGAAGGGCTTGCCTTGGACCTTGTTCTGCCCGATCGTGGGAATCAGGAACGTCGAACGAATCATCAGGCTTAGCTGCCCCAGATTCAACTCGGGAATCAATACCTTGTCGAAGCTGTGGAGGATCTTTTCCAGATTCCTGGGGAAGGGGTTCAGGTAGCGCAGATGACAATGGCTAACCTTCTTGCCGGCCTCCTGGGCTTGGTGGACCGCCGTGGCGCAGGCGCCGTACGTGCCGCCCCAACTGAGCACCAACAGCTCGCCGCTGTCGGGGCCGTCCAGTTTCTGAAGCGGAATGTCGTCGGCAACGATGGCCACCTTCTTGGCGCGGGTCCGGCACATGAACTCGTGGTTGTCGGGATCGTAGCAGACATTGCCCGAGCCGTCCTGCTTTTCCAGGCCGCCGATACGATGCATCAGACCGGGAGTGCCGGGAATGGCCCACGGTCGGGCCAGCCGCTCGTCGCGCTGGTACGGCATGAATTCGTAGCCATTGGCCTCGGGGCCCGGGTGCTCGACTTCCACCTTGGGCAGGTCGGCCAGATCGGGAATCCGCCACGGCTCCGAACCGTTGGCTAGGTACCCGTCGGTCAGCACCATCACCGGCGTCATGAAGCGAACCGCGATTCGCCACGCATCTTGGACAATATCGAAGCAATCGCCCGGGCTGCGCGCCGCCAAAACCGGCATGGGGCACTCGCCGTTGCGGCCGAACATCGCCTGGAACAAGTCGGACTGCTCGGTCTTGGTGGGCAATCCGGTCGAAGGCCCGCCGCGCTGCACGTTGATCACGAGCATCGGCAGCTCGGTAATCACGGCTAAGCCAAGTGCTTCGCCTTTGAGCGCGATACCGGGACCGCTGCTGGCGGTAACCGCCAGGGCCCCAGCGAAGGAGGCGCCGATTGTGGCGGTGACCGCGGCAATTTCATCCTCCGCCTGGAATGTCAGTACGTCGAAATGCTTGTGCTTGGCCAGCTCGTGCAAGATGTCGCTGGCCGGCGTGATCGGGTACGCTCCCAAGTAGAGCTGCTTCTGACTCTGTCGAGCCGCGGCTAGCAATCCCCAGGCCAAGGCCGTGTTGCCAACAATGTTTCGGTACGTCCCCGGCTTCAGCTTGGCAGGGCCGACATGGTACTGGGTATTGATCGCTTCGACCGTCTCGCCGTAGTGATAGCCCGCCTTGAGCGCCGCGACATTGGCGTTGGCCACTTCGGGCCGCTTGCCGAACTTCTCTTCGATAAACCGCAACGTCGGATCGAGCGAGCGATCGTAGAGCCAGAACACCAGCCCCATGGCGAAGAAGTTTCGGCACCGGTCGGCTTCCTTCACGCTCAGCCCCAAGCCTTCGACAGCTAGCCGCGTGATCTTGGTCATGTCAACCGAATGCAACTTGTATTTTTCCAGGCTGTTGTCTTCGGTGGGGTCGGTCTCGTATCCCGCCTGGGCGAGGCCCTTCTTTTCGAAGGCATCTTTGTTAATCAACAACATGCCACCGGGACGCAGATCGGCCAGGTTGGTCACCAGGGCGGCCGGATTCATGGCCACCAGGGCGTCGACCGTGTCGCCGGGGGTAAAGATTTCGTTGCTGGAGAAATGGATCTGAAATCCGCTCACGCCCGCCTTGGTGCCGCGCGGAGCGCGAATCTCGGCCGGGAAATCGGGAAAAGTCGCCACGTCGTTGCCCAACAGGGCCGACGTGTTGGTGAACTGGGTTCCGGCCAATTGCATGCCATCGCCCGAGTCGCCACAAAAGCGAACTGTTGCTTCATCTAGGTTGGTTACTGGCTTCGTAGCAGTCGAGGTGGCCATGGTCGACGGAGGGTCCTTCAGTCAAATGAAAATCACAGGGTGGTTGGCAATGGCAAAGACCGAACCAATGGTTGCTAAGCCCCTTCGCGTTCGCTGGTGACGCTGTTCGGTTGGGGAGGCAATGTGTAAATCGTCTGGGGAAAATGGTCGACCAGATAGTGAACGATGCCGCGAACCGACGACACTCCGGTCGGCTTGCCCTCGACCGAAACAATCGGCAGTCGCCGATAGCCGCCTTGCGCCATCAAACGAATCGCGTCGGCAACCGTCGCCTGTTCGTCCAGTGTTTGCAAATCTCGCGACATGAGCGATTCGATCGCCACTTCGTTCGATTGCCCGGAAGCCATCCAGCGCAGCGCATCGCGTTCGGTAAAAATACCCAGCAGGCGGCTCTCTTCGCAGACGAGCACGCTTCCCGCGCGATTCGCTCGCAGCAGTTGCAACACGTCGCCGACTTTCGAGTCGGGAGAGACCAACAACGGATCGTTGGGATAGGCAGCCGTCACCGGTTCGGTGTTAAGGCTGAGATGAAAACTCACAGTGTGCGGCCTTATGATCCGTCGATACGGTAGGTGAGTGCCTCGTGCGGAAGGATGGATTTACCAAGCCTTGCAAATCCAGAATTCATTGGAGAACCAAGTGTCGCGGTCCAAACCTTGCTGTCGGAGTGTGAAGTCAATCGCCGTTAGAGAACCAGCGCCGCATTTGACCCACAGGCACTCGACTCAAATGGCAACCGTAGTACGTCCTTTTGAATGTGAGCCAAAGAACCGGGGAAATCTCCGTTTTCCCTCCGGACGCCGCCAAAACTCGATGGCAAGCGACTACTCCCGGAATCTACCATCTAGCCCTGACATGTTGAACAGCAAAAACGGGGCGATTTCGGTAATTCCGTCACGAGGGCTCTGCTGGCGCTTCCGGCTCCTGCTGAGCGTAGAAACGCTCCAGTTGAATACCGCCGCGTTGCTCCTCTTCCAACAACTTCAGTCGGCCTTCCAGTTGCTCCATTCGTCGCGCCAAAACGGGCAGAAGCCGCACCTCGGGATCGGCCGGCTTGGTGCGTGGCACCTGAGGATAGCCCAGTTGGCGGTGAAGCGCGGCAAACAGGACCAACGGGTCCTTCAACCGATTGGCCCAGGCAATCCGCCCCTCTCGCTGCCCGAACAAGCAGGCGGTAGCGTCCTCGGAGGCCGGTTGCCGATCTTGATAGTACTCGCTTCGCACGTAGATCAGATCGGCCAAGTCCACGATGCCAATCTGGCGGCGCACCGTGAGAATCCACTCCCGCCAGCCTTCGTCGAACGACGGGTCCTGGGCCATCGCCTCCAAACCCGGGTCGTAGCCAAGCCGATTGCGGCACAGCGCCTCGAAGTGGTACAGGAACAGCCCCTGCCGAGAGATGTCCGGTTCGGCGCGGTACTTGGCCTCGCGGGCCAGGATGTCCAGGGCGATGCGCAGATCGAACCGCCGGCGGTCGTTTTCCGCTTCGCTGATGACGTAGCACTGAAACGGCGTGAAATAGTGCCCCAGTTTCTTCATTCCCTCGGCAAACACGCCCTGATGTCGCAACTCCGCTAGCAGAAAGTCGATCGCCATGGGCAGCTTCGTGGTTACGAGAATCTCTTCCCGCACCAAGCCAAGCACTTCCTGGGCCGGCACGTCCTCTGCCATCCGCTCTCCCAGAACCGTGAAAAAGTGGTGCTGCTCGATGTATTCCTCCCGGTCCAGCGGGGAAAACTGGCTCATGGCGTCTCCTCTCGCTGCAGATGGGCCGAGAGAAACGCGACGCTTTTCTCCAAGGCCGTGCGATCCAACATGGCGAAGGTGTGCCCCATGTCGGGCACGACGTATAGCTCGGCTTCCACGCCGGCCTTGTGCAAATCTCGACACATCGCTTCGGGACTGGCGATCGGAACCAGATTGTCTTTGTCCCCGTGAAAGAAGAACATGGGCGGGTCGTCGGGAGTAATGAATGCCGCGGGCGAAGCGAGCCGATATTGCTCCGGTTTCTCGCGCCGCGTGCCTCCCAGCCAGAAGCTGAGCATCCGCTCCTCGAGCGGCAAGACGCGAAACTCGCACGGCGCCCCGCCGCAAGCAACCGCCTGCAGCCGGGTGTTCTGGGCGTCTTTGCCACGCTCGCCGGTCGTGCCCAGCAGGCAAACCAGTTGGGCCCCGGCCGAATAGCCAAAGCCGCCGATCCGCTTTGGATCGATCTTCAGCCGCGAGGCCTCGGAGCGCATCCACCGCACGGCCTGCTGGCAATCTTCGATCTGTGCCGGGAACGGATGTTTGGGCGCCAACCGATAGCTGATCGCCACGGCCGCGAAACCTCGGCGTGCCAACATTTGGGCAACGCCCGAAAGCTGGGCCCGTGTGCCGATGTACCAGGCCCCGCCATGCACGACCAACACGCCGGGAAAGGGTCCTTCGCCGCGAGGCAGATAGACGTCGGCCTTCAGGGGGCCCGACTCCTGTTCCGAGTAGACCTGGCCAAACCGTGTCTCGATTTCGCCCGCAGCGGTCGGCCGGCAGCTTGTCGCACCGACAACCGTAGCCAGCAGTAGAGAAAGAACGAATCGCATCACCTCAGGGCACCTCGGGGTGGTTGGTCACAACAGGGAGTTTCCCTTATAATAGCCGCTAGCGCCCAGGTGAATGGCAACATTGCCTGGGAGAAGGGGTCAGAGGCCAGGAGTTGGGGGCTGGAGAAAGCCAGACCGGCCGGTTCGCGGTTCCCTGACCTTCCCCCATCGCCCGCCCGCCCCCAAATTCGGAGCAACACCCCCAGTGTCCAGCAAATTTTCCACCATTGAAGATGCCGTCCAGGCTGTCCGCGACGGGGGCGTGATCGTCGTGGTCGACGCCGAGGATCGCGAGAACGAGGGCGACTTCATCTGTGCCGCCGAAAAGGTGACCACCGAGACGATCAACTTCATGATCACCCACGGACGGGGCCAGCTTTGCATGCCGATTCTGCCCGACGTCAGCCAGCGACTCGATCTGCACCCGATGGTCGATACGAACACCGCTCCGCTGGGCACCAATTTTACCGTGCCGGTCGACCACCGCTCGAACCGCACCGGCATCACCGCCGCCGAGCGGGCCTGCACGATCCTCTCGATCTGCGATCCGGCTAGCGTCGCCACAGATTTCGATCGCCCGGGGCATCTGTTCCCCTTGGTCGCCAAGGAAGGGGGCGTACTCCGTCGCGCCGGACACACCGAGGCCGCGGTCGACCTGGCCCGCATGGCCGGGCTGCAGCCGGCGGGCTGCGTGTGCGAGATCCTCGACAAGAAAGGCGACCGCGCCAATCGCGACCAACTGCGGAAAATGGCCGACGAGTTCGAGCTGCCGATCATCTCGATCGAACAGTTGATCGCTTACCGCCGCGTGCGAGAGAAGCTGGTCTTTCGCCAAGCCGAGGCGCGGTTGCCCACCAAGTACGGCGACGGCCGGATCATTGCCTACGGCGTCAAATACGAATCGCAAGAGCCGATGGTCTTCGTGCTGGGCGACCCCACGAAGGCGGCCGCCCCGCTGGTGCGACTGCATTCGTCCTGTTTCACCGGCGACCTCCTGGATTCGCTCCGCTGCGACTGCGGCGCCCAGCTGCACATGGCCCTCGACATGATCAGCCGCGAGGGCTGCGGCGTGCTCGTCTATCTGCCCCAAGAAGGCCGCGGCATCGGGCTCGTGGAAAAAATCAAAGCCTACCGGCTGCAGGACGAGGGGCTCGACACGGTCGAGGCCAACGTGGCGCTCGGTTTCAAGGCCGACCCGCGCGACTACGGCGTCGGCATCCAACTGCTGAAAGACCTGGGTCTAACCAAAGTACGGCTCCTGACGAACAATCCCAAGAAGACCGACGCCTTTGTCTACGGCGGTTTTGATCTGGAGGTGGTCGATCAGGTGCCCATTGTGCCGCCGATCAACGAGCACAATGCCGAGTACATGGCCACCAAACGCGACAAGATGGGCCACCAGCTACCCGAGAACTGATCCCAGCAGATGGCCAATTTGCAATTCCACACGAATCTTTTCGCCGAGCCCTTCCACTGCACGTGGGAAGAAGCTGCCGCGGCGCTAGAGATGCTGCCCCGAATGATCTTCGAGCCGGACGGTAGTTGGATCTGGTCGGGAGGCGTGGGCCGAGAAAGGTGGCAAATCGACGGCCATCTGTTCGACTTCTCCGAACGTCTCCACCGCGTGGAACTACATGGCGACTGTCCGCCCGAGGAGCTGGACCGCTTGCTCAAGTGTTTCGGCTGGCCCGAGGTGCGGCTGTCGTTCGAGCAAGTCCGCGAAGGGGTGCGGCTGGACGAAGCGGCGTTTCGCGGCGCAGCGGCGAGCTGAGTTCGTCGCCAAGTGCCGTGGCGGAGGACCGCACGGCTCGCTGCGCCCCACGCTTGCAGTTTCGCAAGGGCGACCTACGCGGCACGTCGCACGACGAACGGCAGGAACGCTTCCCAGGCGTACCAGAGTGGTTTCAATCCCTGGCGGCGAATCGCGAAACTGGGATTGTCGGTCTCGTCGACTTCCCAGCCGGGGCCGGGCGTCTTGGCGATCATTTCCCAACCTTCGCGCTCGCAAAACTCGTCGACCGCCTCGACCACGCCGTAATTGAGATTCTTCCAGTGGGGCGTGTTGATGTAGTCGTGACCCGAGATCACACCGCCCCGCTTCATCTTGGGCAGCACGGCCGCCAGATCTTCGGTGACCGCCTCGTAACTGTGATTGGCGTCGATGAACACCCAATCGAGATAGTTGTCGGGAAGCGTCGCAAGCATCGGAGCCGAGTAACCGCGGTGCAGTTCCACTTGCCCTCGGGCGATCTGCTCGGCAAAGCGCTGCTGGACAGACTTGAAGTTCGAATTGTGCTCGGTCTGGTCGCCCGGACAGCCGTCGTGGGGGTAGCTGAGCTCCTCGTGGTGCTCTTCCCAGCAATCGATCAGATGCAACCGCCTCGGCCGAGCCTTACGAAGAATCTGGTTAGAGAAGTGCCCTAATTGGACGCCCACTTCGGCAACGATCCCGTGATTCGGAAATGCCGAGACCATCTTCTTGCGTGTCGGAAAGATTCGCATTTTCTGAGACTCCTCAATGAAACGCCCGTCGTGATGACGCTAGCCGGCCTTCTTCCAGGGCAAGATCGCTTGGACAAAGCGCTGCGCCCGTTTGCGCCGCTTTTGTCCGGACGACGAATTGGCTCGGGCCAACCGAGTGGCAATTTGCTGGCTCTGACGTTCGCTCAAGTTGGGTGATTGGTAGTTGGGTAGAAACCGACGCCGCATCCGTTCGTACAAACAATCAGTCGGAAACGGACCATCGACGTCGATACCGCGGTCTTTCCACATGGCTTGCCACAGATGCACGCCGCACGTTTCGCCGGGCAGCTCGCAATCGCTAAACAATCGCTCGATGTCCGAGTAGTCGATTTCATAAAACACTTCTGGCGGCTGAATGCAGTCGCTCATGTTCAGTTCGTGAATCGCGGCTTGCACGAGCTTGGGCCCCGTCGCGCCCCAAGGCATGTTTTCGCGATCGATGCGCAGGCAGGTTTCGTAACAATACCGGGCCAGCGGACTGCCGACGGGCGTGCGGATCACTGCGCAGTTGATGCAGAGCTGGTCGTCCTCGCGTTGGTGGCCGAGCACGTGTTCGCCGTCAAATTCAAAAGGGCGCACGCACACGACGTCGGTGTCGACCCACCAATTCCCTCGCTCCAGCAGCAATCGGTAACGCCACATGTCGGAGAAGCACGCCGGGCTGCCGTTGGCAAAGCTGCCCTGGTGGTAGAAGATCTCGGTCGCTGGCAGGATCTCGCGGGCGTCGCACACTTTAGCGCCCCGCGGCACGTTGGCGATCTCTTCGTAGCAGTACAGATGGTACTCGTAGCCGAAGTGCAAAAACGACTCGATCGAGAGCACTTCCATCGGGGAGAGCCGATTACCTATCCAAAGCGACTGAAAGATGTCCTGGCTCACCACGGTTTCTCTTGCTCTTCGCTCTGAGCAGTTCACTACGAAATGGGGGCTCAAGCCCGAAAATCGTGCGAACGATAGGAGCTATCGACCCAGCCGCCTACCCCACTTATCTCTGCTGGCTGAGAAACACGTGGGCCGCGGAAGGTCCGAGTCGGCGCTAGGAAGCGATCGGCCAATCGACGTCAGAAAGCTTCGCGAGTGCTAGCACCAGCGCATGCGTGCCCCGGTGGTGATGCCCTTGGGCGACGAGCGATTGGTACAACTCTTCGGCCAAGGCCAACCCCGGAAGCGTCAGATTCATCCGCTTAGCTTCTGCCAGTGCGATGCCCATGTCTTTGATGAAATGTTCGACGTAGAATCCGGGGTCAAAATTGCCCGCAATGATTCGCGGTCCCAAATTCGACAACGACCAACTCCCAGCCGCTCCCGAGGACACTGACTTCAGGACTTCTTGCAGATCGAGCCCCGCCCGATAACCATACAGCAAGGCTTCGCAAACGCCGACCATGCCCGCCGCGATAAGCGTTTGATTGACCATCTTGGTATGCTGGCCCGCTCCTGGTCCCCCCTGCCACACCCAAATGCTGCCCATTGCTTCCCAGCAGGGCTCCAGGCGCTCGACGGTCTCGCGGTCGCCGCCGATCATGATCGACAGCGTGCCGTTGCGAGCTCCCACGTCGCCGCCGGAAACGGGTGCATCGATGCTCACCACATTTTTCGCGGCCGAAAGCTCCGCAATCTCCACGGCCAGCGAAGGTTCGCTGGTGGTCATGTCCACCAGCACCGAGCCTGACGTAGCGCCGGCCAGAGCTCCCCGCTCTGATAGCAACACCTCACTTACATCGTGCGGAAAACCGACGATCGAAAACACAACTTCCGAGCACTCGGCCACTGCCCGCGGCGACTCGGCCCACACAGCTCCTCGGTCGACTAGCGGCTCAGCCTTCGCCCGCGTGCGACTGAAGAGAGTCACTTCAAATCCAGCATCGAGCAGGTGGCCGCACATGCTGGCCCCCATCACGCCTGTGCCAATCCAGCCAACACGGGTCTTCGGAGAGAATTCTTCTACCACGGGGAACCTTCACCTTGGGAATCGAGAGAATCAACCGGCCTGGGAAGACGTCGCCAGCCAAAACGATTGTGCTAACAGGGCCGACAGAGAGCGCCAAGAGCCCGGGGAAAAGAAAAATCGCTCTCGCCACGGAGAAGTCTCAACGGTGTTCGCCTGAGCGAACATTCGTGCGAAACTCGCTGCCCCGGTTCGTGACGAGAGCGATAATTGCAGAAGCCGGTCGAGTTGCATGCAACTGGCTAATAGTCTCTATATCGTTGTGAAACGATTTAGAAACCGCTCCCGATTTAGGAACTTGTGGCGGCTTGCCGCAATTGTGGATGTTTTTGTCCTGAGAACGCGGGCATAATCCGGGGGATCCCTGGGGCTACTCCGGGTACCCTGCTTGTTGCGTAGCCAAGTACCCAGAAAGTCCTCTACGAAATACTTCTGGAAGCCGTTTCGACCGTGGGCCGATTACGTGCTTTGAGAACCAGGGCGACCAGTTCGGCGACCGTTTCCACGCGGATCTTGGAGAACACCTTGCGCCGTCGATTCTCGATGGTCCGCAAACTGACGTCCAGTTTCGAGGCCATGGCTTTGTTGGACGTGCCGAGGAGCATGAGATCGAGCACTTCGCGTTCTTTGTCGCTGAGGTTCTCTATCCGCTGTTGATCCTCGGCGCACTCTTGCTTTTGACGCCGTCGACTGTCGTCCTCGGCCAGCGCGGTGCGGATCGCCTGCCAGAGACTGTCGTCGTCGTCGTAGGGCTTGTCGAGCAGCGTAATTGCCCCATTCTTGATGGCCTGCACCGTCATCGATGTGCGGGCAAAGGCGGTCACGACGATCAACGGCACTTCGCTGCCCCGTTTATGAAGCGACTCCTGCAGCTCCAAGCCGTTGATACCGGTCATGCGGTAGTCGGTGACCACACACCCGGGCTGTCCCCGATAGAAGTCGAGAAACGATTCGGCCGAGGGGAAGTTTTTCGTGGGAACGCCCATCGACCGGGCCAGCGCGCAGACGGAGTCTCTTGCTTGCGGGTCGTCGTCGACGACGTAGACGGTAGATTCACTGATCATGGCTATCCTGTACTGTTCTGCGAGAACTGATTTTCGCAAACTGCTAAGGTATATTCAAATGTAGCGCCACCCCAAGCATTCGTCGAGCAAGACAGCTTGCTCCCATGGGCCTCGATAATGGTGTTACTGATTGACAGCCCCAGGCCGACGCCCTCATTCTTGGTGGTGAAGAAAGGCTCAATGATATCAACCGTCTGGTCGGCAGGAAGTCCTGGGCCGTTGTCTGCCACGACCACTTCCACTCCCTCCGGCACACGCCGCGTGGAGATGACAATCTGTCGGGAGGCGACATCGTGGTTCTGCAACGCCTCGATCGCATTCTTCATCAGGTTGACCAGGACTTGCTGAATCTGCACGCGATCGACACGCACCGAGGGCAGTTCGTCTGCCAAGTCGCTCTGAATCTCCACGTTCGAGGAGCGCGCTTCCCCAGCAACGAAGCCGATCGATTCTTGAACGATGGCTGAAAGCGATGCCTGCTCGCGTTGCGTTTCGGAACGCCTGGCAAATGATCGCAATCGCTTGGAGATCTCCCCTCCCCTCGCGGCTTCTTCTAGGATCTGACCTGTCCAGGTGCCAATGTCCTCAAGGTTCGGTTCTCTGGGGCCGTCGAGCGTGTTCTTCACTGCCCTGGCATAGTTGAGGATCGAGTATAGGGGCTGATTGATTTCGTGGGCGATTCCCGCTGCGAGTTCGCCCATCGACGAGAGCCGCGAGGCATGCAGCATTAGCGCCTCCTGCTCTTTGAGCTTCTTTTCCGCTTCCTTCCGCTCCGTGATGTTGCGAGCAACTCCGAGGATGCCCACGATTTTGCTGTTCTCCAGAAGAGGCATTTTCTCGACGTCCCAGTACTGCACCGTTCCATCGCTGTTTTCCCAGACATATTCCTTTCGCAGGTGAACGCCGTCTCGAAGTACGGCCTCGTCAGTCTCGCGAGAGAGGTTTCGCATGCCTCTCGGTGTCGCCCCTTCGGAAGGCATTCCCAGAATCTCTTCTAGCTTCATGTTGTTATGATCACATAAAGCACGATTGGCGAGTAAGACATTGCGATTTCGATCTTTCAAGAAGATTCCGTCCGGCACCGTGGCGAGAATAAGTTCCAGCAGCGAATGCTGCCGTCGAAGTTCGGCTTCGGACTTGGCGCGCAGCGACGTCTCTTCCGCCACGAGACGCATCGCGTCATGAGGTTCCTGGACGCGCTCGTGCAAGCTCTCGTGATAGGCAGAAAGTTTTCGCAAGGCTCTCTGTTGTGTGATGGAAAGTGCTATTGAGAGAATCGGGACATAGAGCAAGTGAGTCAGCAATGCGTGATTGGTGACTGTCAGGCCGGTGAGGTTCCACGTGACGGCCCAAGCAATCGCGATGATCACATTCGCCCCGATGCTAATCCCGACCGAACGATACACGACCGAGAGCACCAATGGCGCGATTACAAACCCGTAGGTTACGTCCGAGGAAGGGTTCCACAGTTGAGTGAGAACGCACATGCCGGTCGCCGCCAGGACCAGTAGCATCTGAAGAAAACCGCTCTGCCGTGCTGTCAGCGAATATTCTTGAGAACGCCGCCAGACCAGTGCGAGAATCAGGAGCAAGATGAATGCGCCACCAGAGCGAAACCAACCTGATGGAGGAGGAAATATCCATGGCGACGAGACCATCATCAACAGCAGGATTGCCGCGCCCGCCGCGTAGAGGGGGCCGAGGCTCCCAACATCAAGGGCCAGACCGTCCCCGGAATGGAGATTTCTTCTTCCTCCTGAGCGAGGGACGAAGTCGCATCCGGATCGTCATGATCACCGTCGTAGCGCGAGTTGTCGTCTCCCGTACGCCTACGGAGGGGAATGTGGGACCGTTCGACACCAGGGAGGGACGAAACACGCCGTCTGAACGTCAGGATGCAAGAAGATGCTACCAGTGGACCTTCAACGATCACGCTTCTTGCCAGGCTAGATTGCCGACTCAAGCGTCTAGATTTTCCAGTGCCTGCCTGGAATCTCCAGTCTCTACCGGTCGCCGCACGGCGCACGGGCACCTATCTCTGTCGGCAAAACGGCCTAACGCCCACCCCCATCAAGCCAAGCAGCAACAACCGAATAGCCGTCGGTTCGGGGATCGCGCTATAGATAGACAGCGTGAGCGACACGTCGAACGGCTGTCCTTCGATCACCGGGGCGGGGCCCCCGGCAGCCGCACCCGACACAAAAACAAAATTGTCGAGATGCAAGCTCACGCGGTCGACCGTCGACCCTGCCAGATCGGGCGGCCCGGGGGGCGTCGGGTGGCCAAAGAACAACTCTTCGTCACTGCCCCGATATTCGGGAAGCCCGCCCACTTGATCTTCCGTAAGAGAAATCCTGACGAATTCATTGATCGCGTCAGTAAGCCGCACGGCGGCTGTGGGGAAGTTATTGGGATCGCTGGCCGAGGTTGCGTCGTAGGTTGAGCCTATGTCGGCCGGCGAGATCACCAGACTATCGAAGAGCGTGACGCCATTGTTGGGATCGAAGAAGTCGTCGCCGAAAGTCAGGTCCAGATCGAACTGATCTGTGTCAAAGATGTTTTCGCTACGATTGACGCTGATCGCGCGCTGGAACAAGAGGATTTCCCCTTGCGCCACTCCAGTCAGGAGCGTGGCTAGCAACAGAGCTAGCGTGACATGCAAATGTCGCATCATGAGTACTGATCTCCCCGATGTTCATCAAGTAGGGACTAGGGTCTGGTGAAAATTGCCGGCCGTCTCGTGCCGTGAGCAACAGCGCACGAAAAAACCCCACTCTTCCAGCTTCCAAGGCCAACCACTACGGCGGGCATGGGGAGCTTAAAGAGTGGGGTACCAGTAGCATTCCTCTAATCGATCGATTGCTCAGCGATCTCCGCACATGCTCCGCAGAGCAGGCTCGAGGTCGCGACAACTCCAGTGTAGGCAGATTCCGACGAACAAGGCAAGGAAAATTTGCCCCGAATGCCAAGAACTGGGCGGCCCTGCTAGCGGTCTGGGTCAACCGATCGCCGCAAGAGACGCAAAAAACGTGGGCTTTCCCGCCTCAGCCCTCGCAGTGGGCCAGCAAGCTGTCGACCCCCTGACGGTGGCAGAAGTCGCCAAATGTTTCGCCCTCGTCGCGGGATTTCTTGAAGTAGCTAAACACCCGCACCAGTGTCGGCACCACTTCATCAGCCGGCACCAGATCCTTGTAAATGAAATTGAGCCGGTCTCCCAGGCGACGTCCGCCCAGGTAGACTGTGTACTTGCCCTTCGTTTTTCCCACCAGACCAATGTCGGAATTGTAGGGTCGAGCGCAGCCGTTGGGGCAGCCCGTCATCCGCGTGGTGAACACTTCGTCGGCAAGCCCCAGTTGATCGAGCTCGGCTTCCAGTTGGTCGATCATGCCCGGCAACGCGCGTTCACTCTCGGTGACCGCCAGCCCGCAAGTGGGCAGTGCGGGACATGCGATCGACCACCGGCGTGCTTGCGAGATGTCCTCGGAAAGCGGCACGCCGTGCTGGCGCAGCATTTCCTCCAACCGCGGGCGCTCCGACGCTTCCAGTTCGCAAAACAAAATGCCCTGGTGCGGCGTGAGCCGCAACGTGGGACGCAACTCATTGCCAATCGCCCTCAGCGCCGTCTTGAGACGAAACGAGCCTTCGTCTTTGATGCGGCCATTCTCGACGTTCAGCCCATAGAACCAGCGTCCGTCGCCCTGCGGGTGCCAACCCATGCCGTCGTTGAAGTCGTGTACCGCAATCGGTCGCGGCGGCGGCAGTGGGTCGCCGTGGTACTCTTCCACCTTCTGCTTGAACCGATCCAGGCCCCAGTTGTGGATCAGGTATTTCATACGGGCCACTTTGCGATCCGACCGATTGCCAAAATCGCGCTGCACCTTGATGACCGCCGTGACGACGTCGATCACCTCCTCGGAACTGACAAAGCAAAGCGGCTGGGCAATGGCCGGGAAGGTCTTCTTGGCGCTGGGCGTCATGCCAAACCCGCCGCCTACCAGCACGTTGTAGCCGACGATGTTCCAGTTCTCGCATACGGCCAGTAGACCCAAGTCATGGCTGTAGACGTCCGCGCTGTTGTCGCCCGGCAACGCAATGCCAATCTTAAACTTCCGCGGCAAATAGGTGGGACCATAGATCGGCTCAACCTCGTGCCCGTCGGCTCCTCCACCCGCCCGTTGCTTTTCGCCCGTCTCCAGGTCGGTGAGCCAGAGTTCGTGGTAAGCACTGGTATGCGGTCGCAGATGCACGGCCAGTTGATCGGTGAGGTCCTGCATCTGATCGTACACCGGATCGCCCTTGTACGGGCAAGGCGAGCACATCACGTTTCGTTCGACATCGCCGCAGGCGGCCAAGGTGGTCAGTTGCACCTCGTTGATGCGGCTGATCACACGTTTCAGATTGGACTTCACCACGCCGTGTAGTTGCAGCCCCTGGCGGGTGGTGATTCGCAACGTGCCGTTGCCTACCTCGTCGCACAGATCCAACTCGGCCAGCAATTGCGCGCTGGTGAGCTTGCCGCCGGGAATTGCCGAGCGGACCATGAAGCTAAAGACCTTGCCATCCTTGCCGCGCTCATCGCGATTGTCTTGCTGGTAGGTGCCGTGGTGCTTGAGCAACTGCATGCTCGCCTTGCCGAAGAAGTTGTTGTCGTCGGCCAACTCCTCGGGAATCGGGTCCAGCAAATAATTGCTTTCGAGCTTAAAAACCTCGACGGCGCTCGGCTTGGCGGTTTTCTCGGTCTTGGTCGGTTGTTTCGTTTTCTCGGTCATGGATGTCTTTACGAAGCGTTTATTTGCGGAGGACGGGCTCAGGGCAGACGCAGCGCGCACCGCCACCCAATAG
>CAXMSB010000390.1:0-14661 GCA_964195615.1 uncultured Granulosicoccus sp.
CAGGAGTGCAGTACAGGGTGTAAAGTTTAAGGCCAAGCAGTGAAATATGTTGCGGTGAGCTAATCAAGGGTTTTCCAGGAAATCTTCACCTCTCAATCTCCTGGGTTTGGCGTGAAGCTACCCAACCCGGCTACTAGCTGCTACGCTGTAGGCCTAGTTAAACTCTCGCGAATGCTGAGTCGAAATGAATTCCAACCTGCCGTTGATTCGCCTGCAGAAAGTGACGCGCGAATACGATCTCGGCGAGGTGACCATCAAGGCTCTGCTCGAGACCACGCTGGACATTGAGCAGGGTGAGTGCGTTGCGCTGATCGGGCCATCCGGTTCGGGCAAGTCGACTCTGATGAACACGCTTGGCTGTCTCGATCGGCCCAGCAGCGGCAGCTATCTGCTCGATGGTCGAGAAATTATCGAGATGTCGCTCGACGAACGCGCTCGGATTCGCAATCAGCAGATTGGCTTCGTCTTTCAGAATTTCAACCTGCTGAATCGAACCTCTGCGCTGGAAAATGTCGAGGTGCCGCTGCTTTATACTCGCTCTGTATCAGCTGCCGAGCGACACCGGCGAGCCGTCGAGGAACTCACACGTGTCGGTTTGGACGACCGTATGGGGCATACCACCAGCCAACTCTCCGGTGGTCAACAACAACGCGTTGCGATCGCGCGAGCCCTGGTAAATCGGCCCTCGATCCTGCTGGCAGACGAGCCGACTGGAAATCTCGATTCGCGAACTAGCCGAGAGGTGATCGAGCTATTTCTATCGCTCAATGAGGAGCAAGGGCTGACCGTGATCCTAGTGACTCACGATCCCGAAATCGCCCAGAACGCTAAGAGAAACATTGTACTCCGCGATGGACGGGTGATTGCCGACACCCCAGACTTTACGCAGGCGATGCAATCGTTACATCATTACGTACCCGCAGATGCCGAATGTTAAGCTATATCGCTAAAACAGCTAATGCTGGCATAATCGGTGCTAACCGGTCGACACCATCCACATGGGAGCGGTACGTGCAGCAACTTGGCTATTCCTTCTGGCGACGGTCTCGCTCGGGTCGCCATTGCGCTGTCTTGCGGTCGAAGCTTTCTTACCATGGATCAAGCCCGAACAGCGAAAAATCCATGTCCGACATCCGAGCCAGTTGCCGCACATCGCGCTGCCCGAGACTCCTCGACCGCCAACCGTCTCCAATCTGCAGTGGGATGCGCCCGAGCGAAATCTCTCGCTGGACGAGGCGATTCGCGTCGCGCTCAGCAATTCCGAGGTAATCCGGGTACTGGCCGGAGTCACTGCGGTTCGGAGCGGTAGCACGATCTACGACGCTGCGATCACCAACGCGGAAATCGACGTGGCCCAAGGCCGTTTTGATCCCATCCTCTCAGCCGACAATTTTTGGAATCGACTGCAGTCGCCCTTTGCATCTCCCGACCCCAATGATCCACTGAGCACACTCGTCGACGCGACGCGTAGTGATTCCTACGACCTGGATTTCGGCCTGTCCAAGACAAACCTTACGGGTGGAGTTTGGTCCTTTGGCGTGGTCGACGACACATCTCGCCGACGACCTGGGCTGTTTCCGCTAAATCCAGAAATCCGCACTTCGCTGGACATCAGTTACACACAGCCTTTGTTGCAAGGCGGCGGGCGGGCAGCGAACCAGGCGCCGATCGTGCTTGCAAGGATCGACACCGAACGTTCGTACTTTCGATATAAGAGCAGTGTCCAGCAACTTGTCCGCGACGTGATCGACGCCTATTGGGCACTTGTCTCAGCACGAACAATTCTATGGGCCCGACAACAGCAGGTCGATCAATCCCGATTCGCGTTTGATCAGGCAGAGCGGCGAGCAAAGGTAGGTGACCTCAGTCGTGGCGAAGTCGCCCAGTCGCATGCAGCATTTGCAGGTTTCAAGTCGGCCCTGATTGCCGCCAAGGCAGATGTTCTGCAGAGCGAAGCGGCGCTACGTAGCATCATGGGCTTACCGCCCTACGAGTCTCAGAGGGTTACACCGGTGACGGAACCTTCCGATCAGAGATTACAGGTCGATTGGGGAGCAGTTGTCACCATGGCCGAAGAATATCGGCCTGACATTATCGAACTGAAGCTCATCCTCGATGCTGACCGGCAAAACCTAATTCAGGCGCGCAACTTGGCACTACCGCAACTCAATGCGTTTGGTCTCTATCGCTGGAACGGCCTGGAGGGTGTCATGCCTATCGGCGATCCGGTCTCCTCCCCGCTAGGCCAGACGGGTGACTGGACCCTGGGAATCAGTTTTTCCGTGCCTCTTGGTTTACGTGCGTCACGCGCCCAGCTCAGACAACGAGAATTGATTATTTCTCGCGACCGCGCGAATCTAAACCAGGGCCTACTCACCGCCAGTCATCTGCTGGCTGCCAATCTGCGTAATCTAGATCAGTTCTTCGACCAATACGAAGCGACGCTAGAAACTCGTACCGCGTCGCGCGACAATCTGGAATTCCAAATCGGGCGGTACAGCAACGGTTTGAGTCAATTTATCGACGTATTGCAAGCAATCGTGTCGTGGGGTGACGCGGTCAGTTCCGAAGCACAGCTCTTGTCACTTTACAATACGGAACAAGCCAATCTGGAATTACAGACGGGAACGATCTTGGAGACCCACGGAGTCTTCTTCTACGCAGAGAGATTCGCGTCGCTCGCTCCGCTTAGTTGTTTGGGCAAGAGAGCGTGTTATCCCCGCGCCAAGCCGCCCACTGACAACGAAGACATCTACCCGACTGGTACAGAACCGGCCGAAGAGTTCTTCGACCTGACAGACCCGCTGGAGCAACTTCGCGATCGTAGACGCCGAGACCGCGAAACACTGCCCCCGCTGCAACCACTGCCGCCTTCCGAACCCATCGAACCCATGGAATCGCGGCCAGAGCAGATTCCTTGATCGCGAAGCCCCTCGGCGCTTTCGGTACGTTCCCGAATATGAGGGGTGTGCGCCCGGCGATGCATTGCATCGCGGCTATTCCACACCAGCCTCTAACGCTACTCGTACCGCAGCGCCTCGATCGGATCGAGGCGACTAGCACGACGCGCTGGGTAGTAGCCAAAGAACACACCCACTGCGCCTGCGAACAGCATAGCAACGCCCGCGGCAGGAAGGGAAATGACCACCGGCCAATCGGATCCGCTCGATAACGAGTTAATCACATGCGTCAACCCAGCGGAAGCCCCGGCTCCAAAAGCAACGCCGACCGCGCCGCCGATCAGAGAGAGTATAATCGCTTCGACCAGAAACTGACGCAGAATGTCCTTGCCCCGCGCGCCCACCGCCATACGGATGCCAATCTCGCGGGTGCGTTCGGTCACCGACACGAGCATGATGTTCATAATCCCGATGCCGCCCACGAGCAGCGAAATGGCAGCAATGGCCGCCAACAACAGTGTCATCGTACCGGTAATCGTGCCCAACAACTCAGCGAACTCCATCGAGTTGCGAATCACATAATCGGGATCGTCGCCGGGTGTAATGCGGTGACGCTCGTACAGCAGCTGATCCACTTCAAAAGCAGCCTGATTCATGAGTTCTGAACTGCGTGCAGAAACCATAATAGCGCCGACCGTGTTAAACCGGGAACCCTGCAATCTCTTTTGCACCGTAGTGTAAGGCATAAGCAGAATGCTATCTTGGTCTTGGCCGACCATGTTCGCACCCTTAGCTTCGAGCACACCGACTACTCGAAACGGGATGTTCTTCACGCGAACCGACTTGCCGATCGGATTGATGGTTTGAAACAGCTTGTTGGAGAGCGTCTGGCCAATCACGCACACTTTGGCGGCGGAAGATATTTCTTGTTCCGAAAAAAAGTCACCTCGACGCAGCGGCCAGTTGCGAACCGTAAGGTAATTGGCACCCACGCCGAGCGTTTCATTGGGACTCCAGTTAACATTGCCCGCGATTACCTGAGCCCTGGTCCACACGACCGGTGAGGTAGCGAGAACCGCCGAGCATTCTTCCCGGATCGCCTCGGCATCGGCCGAACTGAGTGTCGCTGCTCCCGACTTGCGTACGCCATCGACACTGCGGCTTCCCTGAAAAACCATCAACACGTTGGTGCCTAACGACTCGACCACGCCTTGAAACAGCTGCCCTGCGCTCAGTCCGATCGACACCATCGTTGTCACCGCGGCAATACCGATAACGATTCCCAACACCGTCAACCCGGCGCGCATTTTACTCTTAGCCAATGCGCGAAGTGCGATGCGAGTGGTAACCAAGATGTGCATAGAAAAAACCAAGTTTGCGTAGCAGTTCGGCGAACGATTGGCCAGACAGATTCTCGAATCCTACTCACCACCCACTCGCTGGCCGATTACCAACTCGTCGCCTTCCTTGAGATTGCCGTCGACCAGTTCCGTGTGTTTCCAGCCAGCCAACCCAACTTCCACCTGTATCGCCTTTAAGAACTTATCCTCTTTGATCCATACATGCCGCTGGGCACGCTTGCGTTTCAATGCTTCCCTTTCCTCCTCGCTGAGATGCGTATCTTCAGTATACGAATCGTCTTCCTCCTCGTCGCCGTCGAGAATTTCTCGGTCTATCTCCCGGACCTGCTCACGATTGTTAGGATAGAATCGCAACGCGGAATTCGGTACGCGCAAGACGTCCTTCCGCTCGTCAACCTGAAAAGAAAGACTAGCCGTCATGCCCGGCAACAGTTTCAGCTCGGGGTTGGGGGTTGCAACGACGACCGGATAAGTTACCACATTCTCGGTCGTCGTGGAGTTCTTGCGAATCTGCTCTATTTCGCCGAAGAAGGTATCCTCTGGATAGGCGCTGATCGTAAACTCAACAGACAGTCCGTTTTCCTTCGCTTTGATAATTCGACCGATATCTGCTTCATCGATCGTTGCAAAAACGTGCATCTTCTTTTCCATGTCTGGGGCGAGTTTGAATAACTCTGGCATTTGAAACTGTGCGGCAAGCGTTTGCCCCTCTTCAATCAAACGCTCAATCACGATTCCATCGACCGGCGAGCGGATTTCGGTGTAACCCAGATTCGCATTGGAAGTTTCCAGAGCCGCCTCTGCCTGCTTGACAGACGCCTTGGCGAGCCGAAGCTGAGCCTCCAATGACATTCGCTCAAAGTGAAAAGCATCCATCTCGCGAGGGGACAGGAAGTCTTCGTTCTCTTCGCGAAGCGAAACAGCCCGCTGCTCGTTGCGAACCGCTTGTTGATAGAGTGCCGAGGCGCGCTGCACGTCGGCCCGACGCGTTTCCAGCGAAGCGGAATCGCGCGCCACGCTCGCTTGGAACAGACGTGGATCAACTCGGGCGAGCATGTCGCCTTTTTTCACTTCTTGATTGAAGTCGGCATACAGATCGGTAATGGGGCCGGAGACGAACGAACCGATTGACACCAAGAGCACGGGCTTCACCTCGCCGGTCGCACGCACGTCGAATAAAATGCGGCCTCGAGAAACCTTCGCTATCCGCCATCTCTGGGCGTTTCCCGCTTGAAACGTCGCAATAATCGGCCGACACGTGACAAACGCCAGGGCGCAGACGATAGCCACGATCACCAGCCTTTTCAAGAATCGTTTCATTGCAAAGGTAAAGAGTTAAGGCAAAGGTGCTTGTGGGGAGTCGTTTTCTGCCAAGCCTCCCGAGCGGCGAAGCGTTTTACGAGACGACCCTTAGGCGTTGTTTGAAGCAGGGGGTGAGGTGAAGATTATAGCAGCTGGTCATACAAAACGCCAAGAACAAAGAAAACACAACAATCACCTACGAGGCTGCACTCAGATCATGTGGCAAAGAGTCTAGACGGGTTCGCAGCTGCCGAATGATTGTGAGAAGCTACAAAATTGTTTGTGGTGCCTCGTTCCAGTGCGGCAGAAGCGATTACAACTTCAACCGATGGTGCGTCGGTGGCGAAAACCGAAGACGCTAGGATCATGGCCACGCTACTCTACTAGGGGTCAGATAAACTTTGAAAAGCTGGGTACACGGTCAGGTGGACACACATGTGACTGGCCCTTCGGATCGTCGCTTACGCGCGGAGGTTGCCCCCACCTGCGTTAGATACGCCGATAGCTTCGCTCGCTCAGGACGAACCGTCCTTGGTAAGCAGGTATACTCCGCCAACTGAACGAGGGTGAACGCGATCCAGGAAACCAAAATCGAGTTTCACAGTTCCATCGAACACATCGCCCGAGTCGGCCAAACCAACGTCCAGTTCGAGTCAGCCGCCTCAACCTGCACGCAAGACAATCACCCAGAAATCGAAAAACCGCTGGAGCAGCCGTGGGCGGGTTCGGGGCGGCTGGTTTCGCTGGTTGGCCTGGAAGGTTGCAGTTTGGGTCCACGAATAACACGAATTGCACGAATTGGTGATGTGGGGGGAAACCCGAGGCTAGCGCCTGCGGCTCAGATTGGGTCCACGAATAACCCAGCGCGGCCAATGGCCGTAACCAAAAACAGAAGAGAATCTGTGCTTCAGAAGATTTGAACAGGAGGCAGCAGAGGTAGCAGAGGAGACAGTGTGACAACAAACTCTGCGGTCTCTGTTTCCTCCTGTAAAAACATCTTCGCTTGCTGCGACAAATCTGACCGATAGCAGCACGAATTGCACGAATTGGTGATGGGGGGGGGGACCGAGGCTAGCGCCTACGGCTCAGGTTGGGTTGGAGTGGTTCGCCGGAATGTGCGCGCATTCGGCGGCCTGAGGGGGCGTGCCACCCGCCGGCTCTATCCGATTCCTGTCAGGGTGCGAATGAGCTGCATCGCGTAGATCAGCGTCACCAGCACGATCATCGAAGATACTCCGTACCGGAGCATGTCGTTCGCTCGATCTCGCTGGGAGATGATCTGGACGATGCCGAAGGCGACCAGCGCGTAAACGGTTCCCACGATCGCGACCGGGAAGAGTGCTTGGACCAGCGACGATTGCGAAAACGCCAGCAGTACACAGAACACGGATTGAATGATCAGCAGTGTCTTGAGACTCACTTGCAACGGGCGAGACTCGACGTTCTGTTGCGCCGCATGGTTTTGTTCGTAGTGTTTTTCTTCTACGGAAAGCGGTTCGCGGTCGCCGCAGTCGACGGTTGACCAATCGATGGTTGCGACACCGTTGTCAGAGTTTTCGACCACGTCGGTCGCCCGAGCAAGGTCTTCCTCGTGGACCAAAATCTGAATTTCGCCAGGGGCTTCCACCCGGAAGCCGGCGGTGTAGGCTCCGTCGTAGCGGGCCGCAATATCGTGGGCGGCCAACGCGGCGACAATCGCCGCAGCTTCGATTTCGTTGGTTACCGAGAGCAGACGCGTGATGCTTGACGTGCCGTTGGACATGGGGCCTCCCGAAGTGGTGTCGACGAGTTTCGGTCGCCTGCGCGATGCTTTGCGTCGGACCTATCTTACGCGAATCAGGTTGCGACGTCAAAACCGAGGTGCGTCGAGTTCCTCCGATTCGCGTAGGCTTGGGGATCTCGTACTACATCGCTAGGTCTATAGAACCACGGAGTCGCGGAGAGCACGGAGTTACTGCAGTGAGTGGGCTTTTCTCGGAATGTTCCCGTCGTTTCTTGTGTAACAACGAACAACGGCAGCGAAATCGGGCCTGGAAGTCGAGAAATGCCTTCGAGTATTTTTCCAAAGCCTGTCTTCTCCGTGTGCTCCGTGGCTCCGTGGTAATACCTAGCGCTGTAGTTCTAGCCGCTGTCGTGTTTGTCGGGTCACTGTGGTTTAATGGGGGGCAATGCGCCGGGCTTGCTTTGGCATTCGACTCTTGACCCTGGACTCTTGACCTCATGATCAATCGCCCTTTGGAAGATTGGGAATATCCCGAACCGGATGAGTTCGAGGACGAAGACGACTGCGAGACGCGAGTGTGTCCCTCTTGCGGCATGGACGTTTACGAAGACGTCGAGCAGTGCCCTGAGTGCGGCGATTATATTGTGTTCTCCGACGCGGCCCTGTCGGGATGGCCGTGGTGGTTTGTCGTGCTGGGGATGTTGGGCGTTGTGTCTCTGATACTGACGCTGACACTGATGTAGTAGAGAATCGCGATATCCGATAATGTTTGTTGGCCACCATGGGCTGTCTGATTCGTTTGCCCCAGCCGAGAGACTCTCTGATGAAGGTGCTGGTTAACTACGCCGATGCGTCGTATCGCTTCAGTCAGCAGCGCAATTCCAAGAGCGGCCCGGCCGTCGGTGGGTTCGACGACGTCTGGTCCTTCAGCCCGCAGGATATCGACGACGCCTTCGCCAGGCGTAACCGACACATTCTCAGCCAGCCTCGCGGCGGCGGGTATTGGTTGTGGAAGCCGTACTTCGTGCATCGTGCGCTCGAGAGATTGAACCGGGGCGACTATCTTTTCTATTGCGATTCGGGGAGTTTTTTTCTGGGCTCGGTCGATCACTTGATCAAGGTGAGCGCCAGAACCGGCGAGGATTTGCTTTGCTTTAACTTGCCGTTTATGGAAAAGTTTTGGACGAAACGCGATGCGCTGGTCCTGTTGGATTGCGACCAGCCACCGTACCTGGACACCCTGCAGCGACACGGGGCGTTCAGCCTTTGGAAGAAGACGGAGAGCACGGTTTCGCTGGCCGAGGAGTGGCTGGCCCTGGCGCAAGACGCGCGGCTGATCACCGACCAGCCGAACGAGTTGGGTTTGCCGAACTGGGAAGGATTCGAGGAGCATCGTCACGATCAATCGATTTTCAGCTTGCTCACCAAACGGCGGGGGATCCCCGCGTTTCGAGATCCGAGCCAGGATGGCAATCAATTCATTGACGATTACCCCGCTTCCGACTATCCGCAGTTGATCCAGCATACCCGCGCCAAGATCGTGCCATTTGGGCGGAAAATTTCGCGCGAGATGATGCGTCTGGTGCGTCAGTCTCGTCGGTTGCTGTCGCGATGAGTTGGTGGCGGCGGCGAAACCGCAAGCGGGTTTTGGAGTTCGACCAGGGGTAGCCGTTTTTCTTCGGGCTCGGGGCAGCTGGTGCAGCTGCCGCAGGCGTTGCGACCAGGGGCGCGTAGCACCGCGAGGGCGCGGCGCAGCAGGTGCCAAATGGCGACGCCCACCACCGCTACGGCTGCGACTAGTTGCCAGTTTATTTCCATCGACGACGCCCGTTAAGTGACAAACAACATGCCCACCTGGTAGGTCGCCAAGGCGCCCACGTAGGCCAGCACGGTCATGTAAACAAACGTAAACGCCGGCCAGCGCCAGCTATTGGTTTCGCGACGCATCACGGCCAACGTGGCCGCGCATTGGGCGCACAGTGCGAAAAACACCATGATCGACAACGCCACCGGCACGTTGAACACGGGCCGGTCGGTCCCCGGCCAAGTCGCCGAGCGAAGTTTCTCCTGCAGTGGTTGCGACTGTTCATCTTGGTCGGCGCCTAGATTATAGATCACGCCGAGGGTGCCGATCACCACCTCGCGAGCGGGGAACGAGGCCACCACGGCGCAGCCGATCCGCCAGTCCCAGCCCAATGGCTCGACGATCGGCTCGATACCCTGGCCCATCCGCCCCAGGATGCTCTGTTCGACGTACGCGCCAGCGACCCGGTTGTCGATTTCGTTGGTAAGCCGTTCGAGCTCGCTCTGCAGATCCTCGGTGGGCGTGTCCTGAGCAAGTTTGCTTTCGAGCTCGGCGACCTGATCGGCATACTGCGCGCGAATGTCGGTTTCGACCTGCGGACCGTGCGGGAAATAGGCGGCGGCCCAGACGACGATGGTCACCGCGAAGATGAGCGTGCCGGCGCGACGCACAAAGGCCCAGCCGCGCTCGGCGGCCCGCATCAAGACGGTCCGCGGCGAGGGCAGCTTGTAGCTGGGCAGTTCCATCACGAACGGGGGCGTTTCGCCTTTCAAAACGGTGTTGTTGAGAGCCCAGGCAACCGCCACCGCCGTGGTGATGCCGACCGCGTACATGGCGAACATGGTCATGGCTTGCAATCCCAGCCAGCCGCCCAGGTAGAGCGTGTTGGGCACGAACGCGCCGATCAGCAGAATGTAAACCGGCAGGCGCGCGCTGCAGCTCATCAGCGGGGCGACGAGGATCGTCACCAGCCGATCGCGGCGGTTTTCGATCACCCGGGCCGCCATAATCCCCGGCACGGCACACGCAAACGACGACAAGAGCGGGATAAACGACTTGCCGCTCAGCCCGACGCGCGACATTAGCTTGTCCATGAGATACGCCGTGCGCGCCATGTAGCCGCAATCTTCGAGCAGCGCGATGAACAAGAACAGAATAATGATCTGTGGCAGAAAAATCAGCACGGCCCCCACGCCCGCCACGACGCCGTTGACCAGCAGCGACTGCAATGCCCCCGCGGGCAAGAGGCTGCTTACGGCGTCGCCCACCTGGCCGACCAGCCAATCGATTGCCCCCATCGCGGGCCCGGCCCAGGAGAAGATCGACTGAAACACTAAGAGCACAATCGCCGCAAAAATTGCCGTGCCCCATGCTTTGTGCGTCACCACGCGGTCGATGCGGTCGGACCAACTGAGTTGTGTTTGCCGCGGCTGAGTCACGACGCCTTCAAGCACGTCGGCCACCCAGCCGTAACGCGCCGTCGCCTCGACGGCCGGCACCGGGCAGCCGGCGGTCGCCAGTTGCTGGCGGGCGGCACTCAGCCGGTCTCGAATGTCGCCCGGCGCGTCGGCAAGCGTGCCGTTGCTCTCGAGGTAGCCGCTCGTGTCGAGCAGCAAACGCTCTACGAGATAGCGGGGCCAGGGCTCGGTCGATTCCTGGTTCAGCCCCTGTTCGAGCCGTTGGACTTCCCGCTGAAAGCTGTCCGGAAACGGGCTGATGCGGGGGACGCTTTGGGCGTCGACCGCGTCGGCGAGCGCCTGCTGAAGTTCCGGCAGGCCGAGACCCCGGTTGGCCTGCAGGGAAACCACCGGCACGCCCAATTGGCTCTGGAGCCGCTCCAGATCGATCTCGATCTCTTTCGCCTGGGCGACGTCGATCATGTTGAGCGCAACCACCGTGGGCCGGCCCAGCTCCAACACCTGGCTCACCACGTAGAGATTCCGCTGCAGATTGCTGGCGTCGACGATGCACAGAATCACGTCGGGTGGGTTGACCTCGGCGCGGCGTCCCAGCAGCACTTCGACCACGATCATTTCGTCGGGAGAACGCGGCGCCAAGCTGTAGGTGCCCGGCAAGTCGACGAGCCAGTAGACGGCATCGCCCAGCGAATAACGCCCGATCTTTTTCTCGACCGTCACGCCCGGATAGTTGCCCACGCGCTGGCGCACACCGGTCAACGCGTTGAAGAGCGTGCTCTTGCCCGTGTTGGGATTGCCTACCAGGGCGACATTGACTTCACGAGTGGCGATACTGCTCGACATGCTTTCCGGCGGTGCGTGAATTTCTCTGAGGTTGCCCGCGAGTTCAAACGCGCTCGACGGAAACTCGGGCCGCTTCGCTGCGACGGAGACTGAGGCGGTAGCCGCGGATTTCAAATTCCAACGGGTCGCCCAGAGGAGCAGAGCCCACCAACTCCATGATGACTCCGGGAGTCAGTCCCATCTCCATCAGGCGTATGCTCAGGCTATCATCGCCGGCGACTTGAACAACCCGAACTTGCTCTCCTCGGGAAGACTCGGAAAGCACCGGCATGAGATCCCCTGATTCTGATGAAACGCGGCCTTTCAGGCAGCTCCGTCGACATGCACCAGCACGCCCAAGGCCTCGTTCGGTCGGAAGCAGAGCTTGCTCTCGGCAGATCGAATGATGCACGGGCTGCCGTTTTGCAGCATTTCGATGATCGTGCCGTGCCGCAGGCCCAACTCTTCCAGGCGATGCACTTGTTCGGGCCGGCCCACTAGTTGCCCGATCCGGGCCTTGGTACCGGTTGCCATGTGTATGAGGGGAATCATGTCGATCATCTTTGCACGCCTGAAAACGAGGACTGCCCTGAAATCGGGATTCAGATACTGAGACTCGATCTCAACTCCTATCTGCTATCCTAGGGTCTCCACGGGGCTTTGACAAGGCATCTCGCAAAAGTTTTTGACAGTTCCTGGTGCAGAAACTCTCATCGGCCTGTCGCGGCATCGCTCGGCACGAAAAAACGAGCCGGATCAGGGTCTTTCACTGTCTAAGAATGCGAATTCTGTGGGAGGCGTCTCCGACGGCGATATGAGACTGGGTGGGGATTATCGCCGTCGGAGACCTCGCTGTCATTCCGGAGTCTGCCGAGGAATCTCCGTCGCGACGCGGTTTGGCAGGGCCACGGAGATCCCTCGGCGGACCTCGGGATGACATAGGTGGCGGACCCTTAAGGGCAGGCTCTCGGGATGACAGGCGACGGGGCTAATCCCCATAATGGCGGGCATGGAAACCCACGAATCAACCGGCCCCGCAGTCGGTCAGATCGTCAATCTGGCCGCTTACAAGTTTCTTCCGCTCACCGATTTGCCGGAGCGTCGCCGGCGGCTGCGCGAGGTCTGCCAGCGGCAGGGGCTCAAGGGAACGATTTTGCTGAGCGCCGAGGGAATCAATCTGTTCCTGGCGGGACGGCGCGAAGCGGTCGACGCGCTGATCGCGGCCCTGCGGGCGGACCCCGAGATCGGGCCGCTCGAAATGAAAGAGAGCCTCAGCGACTATCAACCCTTCAACCGCATGTTGGTGAAGATTAAGCGAGAGATCATCGCCTTCGGGGTTGATGGTATCGACCCCACGGTTGCGACTTCGCCCAGGATCTCGCCCGCCGAACTGAAATCATGGCTCGACGAAGGTCGGCAGGTGACGCTGCTCGACGTGCGGAACGACTACGAAGTTTCGCTGGGGACTTTTGAGGGCGCCGTGCCGATCGGCGTCGACCACTTTCGCCAGTTCCCCGCCGCCGCGGACCGTTTTGCCGAGCAGCGCCGCGAAGAAACGGTCGTCATGTTCTGCACGGGCGGCGTTCGCTGCGAAAAGGCGGGGCCCTACCTGGAGCGCGCCGGCGTCGACGAAGTGTACCAACTCGACGGCGGCATACTAAAATACTTCGAGGATTGCGGCCAACAGCATTTTCACGGCGAATGTTTTGTCTTCGACAATCGCACCGCCGTCGACGGCGCGCTTCGCGAAACCGCGACCACGCTATGCTTCGCCTGCCAACGCACGCTCAGTGCCGAAGAGCAGTCTTCGCCGCACTACGTGCTGGGCGAATCGTGCCCGTATTGCTACGTGGCGTAGAGTTCGGGTGCCACTGTCTGGCTTGCCAGCAGTGCAGCGGAAGGGCGCGCGTTGCCACCGTTTTTTGTTTGGAGAAGGAACACTTATCTTCGCTAGTCTGCGCTAATCAGATCAGCGAGGATTAGCGAAGATCAGTGTTCTACAAGACAGTCTCACGTAGAGTCGCGGAGCCGCAGAGAGTAAGAAATGGTGGAGGCGACCAAAGGGAGTTCAGATATGGCCCTCGGACGCGTCGAACGATGAAGCCGACGCGTCTTAGCAAAGTGCGTTTCGAGACACGGGAGGGCGTCACCCTTATAGGCCCGGAACTGGCGAAGGTGACACCAGCCGCCATTTGTTGTGCAAACGACCCAAAAGTCATATGACAATTCAAAACACACCTCGGAGCATTTGTCAGGGAAATATTCCTTGACCAGCGTACTCTGGACGGTATACTATATTAGCCGTTTTTCCTAATAGTTCCTTGTCTCTTTTTGGAGGACGTCTATGGAAGAATCATCGTACAATCTCATGAGGGAACTTGTCTCCTCTTTCTGAGGGGGCGTGTTCTGTTCACACGAGCATTTTGTCGCCGGCTTCGCACTGCGTTCCTGTCTCGGCATCCCGCTACCGTAGCGACAGCGATGCGAGAATCGGCCCATTTTGGGCGTAGCTGGAAGTGAGCCGGATGTGTGACTTGCGTTGGGTGGCAGTTCAGTTTTCTCAATAAATCGTGCGGCCCTCGCCACGTTCTTTGTGGCGAGGGCCCTCTTTCGTTTTGCCGCTGCCTGGTCTGCATCGAGCTAATCTTTCTTCGCCAGCACTACGTGACTCCGCCTATTCTGTGCAGTCCATCTAGGATTGGCTCAATTTTGTGCTCTTCGTTGCCATCGCCCACCTTCGGCTAACCAGCGTCGGAGTGAAACACCGACGCCTGCAACAGAAAGTGGCCAATCCGCTTCGGCGACGCTCACCGAAGGCACTCAGAAAACGCGGAATTCAGCAGCACTCTGATAGCAATGCGAGCGTGGTCGAGCGGGTAGACGGACGGATGGGCACCCATCTTTTCCAATCATGGTTTGGGGAAGCAATGCGCTTGCTCGGACTGTGGAGAGATGAGTGCCCGGGGGACTTGCACCTGTCGTTTGTACACAAGTCCCAGCGGAACTCTATCGGCCCAAAGGGCCAGCCCTATGTCAGCCCAGGGCGCAGCCCTGGGAAGTCGGTTGAATATGTCACCACGCCCCAACGGGGCGGCCCTATTGCAAAGCACCTAGTGCTCTATCATTAATTCAAAGAGTCGTCAAAGCACTCGGATTAGAGCCGCCCAGTTGGGGCTGAGTCTTCGGTTGGCATCACCAACCCAGGGCGACGCTGCGCTTTGCCCTTATAGTTCATCACGTAGTCCCACGGAAACACAAGCGACTGCTGCGGAGGCCCTGCCCCAAGCCGCAGCAGGAGTCGCTTGTTCGCGAATTTCGTGCCAATGTGGGT
>CAXMSB010000391.1:0-3431 GCA_964195615.1 uncultured Granulosicoccus sp.
CCTCGCCCCGTTGCACAAGCACGATGGCAACGCCGCCATCATGAAAAACTCTGACGAAGGCGATCACCGCCGCCACGATGGCCAAGACGCCAAAATCTTCATCAGTCAGAATCCAGCCGAGAACGATTTGGGCAAGGAAAATGAAGACCTTGCCCACGACCAGGCTGACCGACATCCAGGAAAAACCGCGTCCGGTTGCTTTCGCGAGAGAACCGGCGCCCGGTTTTGAAGAGTCGGGTTCGGGCGGATCGGTCTGCATTCGTTACTCAGCGTCGAGAAAAGAATAAACCTGGAACCAGGCGGTGCGCCAACCTAGTGTAAGCTTAGGGTCGGTTGTAGGCGAGTGTCTCTTATGACGAATGGCCCGTGCCGGAAGTTCCCGCGCCCACCGGTTCTGCCGGGGATATAAGACTTCTCATCCAGGCAGACGAATTACCCGACCGACAGTTCTGAGGAAGTCCCCGAGGCGGGCGCCGTGTTCAGAGGTGTCGGAGCCTTTTCCGCTTCGTGATTGGTCGCCAAAGCCACGATTTCCGCTTCGAGCGGTTCGAGCAGTTCCATGAACTGCTGGATCGCCTCGCAAGAGGTCTTACCGGTCGGTCGTACGCCACACACCCAGAGTCGACCGACGAGATGTTCTTCAGCAAACAGGGGAACGTCCGCAGTCCAGCGTTCCTGTTTTTCAGAGTCGCTCGGTTGTCGCCAGGAGGCGTGAAAGCCTTCTTGCATCGCAGCCAGGTTCAAATCAATTGTGACTTCCACCAGATCGAGCTTCTCGGCAAATTCGGTAATCGACTGCCACATCACGTTCCAATCGCGGGATCCCTGCAATCGAAAGGAGTATTGGCGAGGAATGTTCTTGCCAAACATCAGCAACACCAACGACTTGAAGCGGGCGATGATCATCAGAAACTCGACGTGCCCGAAGGCTTGAGTGGCCACCAGCATCAGTAGCACCGCAACCACGGCGAGAATGGCTACCAAGTCATTCTTCATGAAGGTACTGAGCAAAGCTCCCGCACAGGTCACCGCGCAACAGACTGCCACCACGGCCAGCACGCGAGTATTCTTCCCGAACATCGTCATCAGGCGATGGTGCAGATGGCCTCGGTCTGTGGCGTAGATACTGCGTCCGGTGAGTTTCCGACGCATGATGGCGGCTACCGAATCGAAGATCGGCAAGGCCCAAATGGCCAGCGGAGCGGCCATGGCAACCGTGGCGGGGCCCTTGAAAGAGCCACCAATCGCCAAGGTGCCCACGACCAGACCGATCAACATGCTGCCGGCATCCCCTAAGAAGATTTTGGCGGGTGGATAATTGAACCTCAAGAACCCCACCAGGCTGCCCGTAAACACCGCCCCGACCACAGCCACGGCAGGTCGCCCAAATAGCACAGCCATGATCGTAATCGTGGCACAGAGAATAATGCCGATTGTCGTGGCCAGACCGTCGATGCCGTCCAGCAGGTTCAGGGAGTTCATCGCCCCGACCAACCAGAAGATGGTGAAGGCCACCGATAACGGGCCGAGGTGAATCGTCTGCTCAAAGAGCGTGAAGGACTCAATCTTCAGCCCAGCACTAATGACGATCACCGCCGCGACAATCTGTCCCAACAGTTTGTAACGTCCTCGCATGCCGAAGCGGTCGTCGTACAAACCGAGGCAGACAATCCAGGCCCCGGCCAACAGCAGTCCGCCCAGATAGTGTGCTTCGTCGAAAATTCCCTGCAGCGGGTCAGAAAAAGCGTACTCGACCAGAAAAGTCACCGTTGCCGCTAGAAAGACGGCCACTCCACCCCCCAGGGCGACTTCGCGTTTATGACCCTTGTGATGGCCGTCGGGGCGATCCACGAACCCCCAGCGTCGAGCCGTGAGCCCGACGAAGTTCGTCACTGGGTAGCTGACGACCGCGGCGATGCAGCCGACCGCGAGTAGGTAATACATATTCGGATGGCTCCTCAGTACCGCCAAAGAAGTCGATCAAGGTAGTAGCAGCAGTCGGCCGAACTCAACTCGTGTCGGGCGCGACTGTTCATTCTCCGGTTCCACTCTAGCAGGCGTATAGGCTTTGGCGGGTCCGTTTGCAAAAAAACCTGCCGCCAGAGCGCCAACCGGTGAACCAATGTCACAATACTCACCCAAGCCAGCTATTCTCTACGACCGGCACAAGCGCTCGGGTCGCAGCTTGAATCCACCAGTAGCCCTCTGGCTGGATCACCAGTGAGCAATTCCTGGACCGGTGCCGCCGGCTGGGCCTCGAGTGTCGGGCTTCCTAAGAAAAGATCCGTTCTTTCTTGATCCCTATCTACTGCTGAGCAAACAACTTACTCAACGGCTACGCAGCCCTCAGCTTCCTCGCCCGCTAAGATCATCCTTACGGAATGCCCGACCTGTGTCAAACAAATGGGACACCGGGCCCGCGGCACGATGCGGTTTCTCAACCGCCCTGCAAGCCCCTGTCTCGCAATCGAAACATGTCGACAGCGGGCTCGGCAGCGAGCTTGGAAGCGGATCGCCGGCCCCCCAGTCGGTGGTTGGCGCACGGAGCCCCGCTCCGCGGAGAAATCGCCGCGTCGCGCGACAATTCGCTTGGTGGTGAGACGAAATTACCGCGAACTGGGGCCGACTGCGTGGGTGCTATCATCGTCGTCCCGTGGGCCCGTGACGTTGCCGCTTGTCGGCTTCGCTGCTAGTTTGGCGGACACAATTTCAAACGGACTGCCAAAACTTCAAGGACGAACCATGGCCGAACCACTCGCCATCAGCAGCGAGTCAGCACCGCGGCACGCCCGCAAGGACCCGCGTGTGCTCATCGTGCGGCTTTCCGCGATGGGTGACCTCATTCACGGCATCCCCGTGGTCAACGCCCTGCGGCGAGCCATGCCCGAGGCGACGCTTGGTTGGGTGGCAGAAGGTCGCAACGCCGATCTGCTTGCCGGACATCCGGCGCTCGACCAGTTGATCCGCGTTCCGCGTCGTTGGTTGAAGTCTCCCCAGGCCGTCGTGGCCCTGCGAAAGGAGCTGCGCCGACTGCGGTTCGACACGGTCGTCGATCTGCAATGTCTCACCAAGAGCGCAATCGCGGCCTGGCTGAGCGGCGCGCCGCGTCGGATCGGCTACGCCGGCAAGTTGGGGCGAGAAGCGAGCCGCTGGCTGCACAATGAGCTGGTCGAGGTCGACGCGGTACACGTGATCGACCGCTATCTGGCCCTTCTGAAACCGTTGGGAATCGACGACCCGGCTGTCGAGTTCAACTTGCCCGAGAGCACCGAGGACGCGGCGTTCGCCGAGCAATCGCTGCGCGAGCTGGGACTTTCGAGCGGCCGTTTCGCGATTGTGAATCCCGGCGCCGGGTGGGCGTCTAAGCGGTGGCCAGCCGAGCGCTATGGCCAGTTGGCCGCGCGGTTGGCGGCCGAGCATGGCCTGCCGAC
>CAXMSB010000392.1:0-3357 GCA_964195615.1 uncultured Granulosicoccus sp.
CGGTACTTAGCATCAATTCGCCCTCAAGTAAGATAGATATACTTGGTATACTTATATGATATCCCGTCTGCGATGACTCTTGTCAATACTCCCCGGGATGAAACGCGGGGATATTCTTGAGAAACGGTCCTCAATTGACCATGCTGGACACGTAAGTACCTTTGTGTAAGCGTACACCAGAACCATTATTGACGGGCCTGGTAGTGTGGGGGGCGTGGCCTATGATCACGATCCCCAAACAGGAGACAGGAGATGAAGCGTGGATCAAGTCCCGTCACGGTTCGACAGTGGCGCGAGCGTTTGCTGCGATTTGAGCAGTCCGGACAGACAGTTGCTGAGTTTTGTCGTAAGGAGAAAGTGTCCAAGGCGTCGCTTTACCGGTGGAGGAAGAATCTGTTCGGTCGATTAGCGAGCAACCGGTCGCGAATGCGGTCGGCCGATTCTTGCCGAAAGGCCGGCGAGTCGCGGCGAAGTACCACACCGAAGGAAAAGTCGGCTTCTCTCTTCAAGCCAGTGCAAGTGAAGACTGGGCCACAGGTGGCGGCGTGCCTGACGGTACAACTTCCCGGCGGAGTCCAACTAGCAGTGAACGACCACCTGCCCGTGGCCGAAATGGTTTTGGTGAAGCTGCTGGAGTATGCGGTGGCGAAGAGGGAGGGGCAGATATGTTGACGCTGGCACCCGGCTTGAAGATCTACGTCTACACCAGGCCCACGGACATGCGTAACGGAATCAACGGTCTGAGCGGGATTGTGCGTGACCAGTTTTCGGCCGACCCTACCGATGGCAGCTTGTTCGTGTTCATCAATCGACGTGGCGACCGCTTGAAGATGCTGTACTTCGACGGTGGCGGTTTTTGGCTCTATTACCGCGTCCTGGAAGCTGGCACGTTCGAAATGATCTCGGCGGAAGGAGACTCGCCGGTGATCGAGATGGACACAACGCAACTTGCCATGCTGCTGGCCGGAGTTTCGCTTGTGGCGTCAAAGCGGCGGCGAAAACGCTTCTTCACGGATGCCTCTGCGTGCGCTGCGTGATCATCTCGCGTGTTGTTCCTGCGGCGACAGCTGAGACGTGTCTTGGTAAGAAGCGTTGTCATTCTTGCCAGAAACACAAGGGCGTTTCCAGGCGATGAAAAAAGTTTTCGCTTTTATCCCAAATGAACAGAATTGCTCTTGCGCTCTGAAGATGATCTGGTACATTCCACTTCATGAACGATCCGACGTCACTTAGCAGAGACGAATTATTTGAGTTGCTCTGGCAGCAAGATGCCGAGCTTCAATCGCAACGCGAAAGGCTCCGCCAGCTAGACATCGACCTTCAGACCCGACAGCTCGAAATCGAGAAGCTCAAACAGGAAAGCCAGGAATGGGAACTGGCCTACAACAAGCTTCTGCAACAGGCCTTCCGTCGCCGCAGCGAACGGTACCTTGAGGACCCGAACCAGCTTCGGATCGACTTTGGCGATACCGACGCAGCGGCCGATGCGGCGGCCGGACTGGCAGACGCCGTCGAAGATCAAGAGCGGGTCATTGCGGAACATAAGCGACGTCGCCCTCGAAGACGACGGGACGAGAGCCTTCCCAAGCACCTGCCACGTTACGAAGTGACAGTTGATATCAATGGCGAACAGAAGATATGCCTGCTTCACGGGGAGCGGACGCTGCTTCCTGAATCGATGTGGGATCGCACAGAGACGCTGGAATTCGAGCGGCCGAAGCTTCGTGTTCGCGTGACGAAATACCCCAAATACGCGTGCGTGGGCGCTCCTGAGTGTGGCATTGCTTCGGCGGAACGCCCCACCGGTCTGGTCGAAGGCAACAAGTACGATTCGAGCATCGCGGCGGAAATCATCACGGGAAAATACAGCTACCACCTACCACTTTACCGATTGCAGGACTACTTCGCTGGCAGCGGCTGGATTCCTTCACGCAGTACGCAGTGCAATATCCTCGCTCAATCCTACTTCGTTGTTGCCCCGCTCTTGGACTATTTCAAGGAGCAAGTGCAAGGCGACTTGGCAGTGGGGACCGATGAAACGGGAGTGACGCTGTTGCTGCCAAAAGTGATTCCCAAGTTGGACCTGAGTAATCCGAAGGAACGTCGGATTGACGAAGTGTTCAGAGCGGCAATCGAACAAGACAAACCGAGCATCAACGCCCGCATGTGGGCCTACCGTGGTGTAACGGCAAAGTTGAACATATTCGACTTCACGGTGAGTCGGCACCGCGATGGTCCGGAATTGTTCTTTGCCGACTACTCGGGAACGTTGTTGGGCGATTGTTGGTCGGGTTTCGATACGATTGTCGTGGCATCGCATGGTTCGATGGTACGTGCGGCGTGCAACGCACATGCCCGTCGCAAGATCCACGACTCGAAGGCGTATCCCGCGGATCGCCGGTATTGGCTGCGATGGTACCAGCAGTTGTATGACATCGAGGACCGTGGCAAGTCCATGTCACTGGAGGCTCGGCTGGAGCTGCGTCAGACGGAGGCGAAGCCGATCTTCGCGGCGATGGACGCCTGGCTTGCCGAAGCCGCCGAGCGGACGAGCAACGTGATTCTGCCAAAGAGTGACTTCGGGAAGGCGTTGCAGTACATCCGTAATCACTTCGAGCCGCTGCAGCGTTATCTTGAGGAACCGTATCTGCCGATCGACAATAACGAGACGGAGCAGTTGATGAAGCAGGTCGCTCTTGGTCGAAAAAATTGGTTGTTCGCTGGGAGTATTGCCGGTGGCGAACGTGCCGCGGGCATGCTGACGCTCGCCAGTAGTGCCCTGCGTAATGACCTCGACGTGTGGCTGTACGTGAAAGACGTCTTGGATCAACTGCTCGCTGGCCTTACGGACTACCAACGGCTTCTGCCGTGGACCTGGGCGGCTGACCATCCTGAGGCCATTCGGCAATACCGGGTGACCGAGCGTCGGACGCGCACTGACCGAACGCGTAGCCGCCGTGCCCGCCGCCGCCGGCTCACTGGTGTGTGACGCCACGGCAGCCAGGCATCCCCCCTCTCGGATCAGCAAATCGCGCGCCGCGGTCGGTTACCGCTCTGGTGTACGCTTACGTTGAATCGCCGAAAGACGACGCGCCTCCCTCCTGAACCAGGCTTTGTTGTTCCGATTCCTGAGGGGCCTCCCGTGTCCGCCAGGACGCGGTTTACGTCACATTTCACCCACAGATTCCTCTGAAGACCCAATATTCAGAGAAAAGCGAAACGAATGATGGTTGGATTGTAGTAAGAACTCATAACCTTCCTGATCAACCGATGCATCTGAAGTGGGCACTTCATGTTCTCGTTATTAGCGTTTATCAGCGTTCATTAGCGGTTCCACTCCTTAAGGAACCACCGCCC
>CAXMSB010000393.1:0-13469 GCA_964195615.1 uncultured Granulosicoccus sp.
TGGGTGAAGCAGTGGATCGAATACTCCGAGGCGCTTGGCGCCCCCGTGATCCGCATCTTTGCCGGCTATCAGAAAGAGGGAGTTCCGCCCGAGCAATCGCATTCGCTGATGGTCGCCGGCATGGAAGAGTGTTGCGACTACGCAGGCCAGCACGGAGTTCATTTAGCCCTGGAGAATCACGGCGGCCCAACCCTGACGGTCGACGGGATGCTCGCCTTCGTACGCGACGTGAAGAGCCCGTGGTTTGGCGTCAACCTCGATACCGGCAACTTTCCCTCCAGAGACCCCTACTGCGATCTCGCGAAAATTGCCCCCTACGCGCTTAACGTGCAGGTCAAGGTGGTGGTTACCGACCCAGAGGAGAATAAAAATCCCAGCAACTTTCGATGCCTGGCACAAATACTCCGTGATGCCGGCTACCGCGGCTACATCGTGCTCGAGTACGAAGAATCGGATGACCCGCGGGTCGAGTGTCCGAAGTACATCCTTAAAATACGTGAGGCATTTGCCTAGAGAAGGACCGTGGCCCCGTTCCGATACGTCGGAGGAGACACAGATGCGCTGGACTCAACAGCAACACGAACAGTTCCTCGCACAGGGCTACTTGTTCATGCCCGGGATTTTTGCACCGAAAGAGATCTCGCGGCTAAAAACAGCCTCGGCGGAACTTCTTCGAGGTGACGACCAGACTGACGGCATGCATCGCGAACGCGAACGCGGTGGCGCCGTGCGTCAGCTCTACCTGGCACACCGCCACAGCCCGCCATTCATGTCGCTGTCGGAAGATGCGAGGATCGTCGAACCGGTCAAGCAGATCCTGGATTCCGACGTCTACATCTGGCACAGCAAGATCAACGTCAAGGATGCCTTCGAGGGAACCGTGTGGTTGTGGCATCAAGACTATGGGTATTGGATGTGGGACGGCGTCGAGCCGAAACTCGTCTCGGTGATGGTATTGCTAGACGAGGCAACAATCAACAACGGATGCCTCCTGGTAGCAGCGGGCACCCACAAGTGGGGCCGAGTGGAACACAATGCGGATGAGCTGACCACCAGCTACAAACAATGGTGCGTTGACAGGAAGGTTTTAATAGAGCGTCTGACCGAAGAGATGATCCAGCCCGTGATTGGCAAACCGGGCGACGTCCTGTTCTTCGACTGCAACCTGCTACACGGCAGCGGCCACAACATGTCGCCCCTGCCTCGCAAGACGTTTATTGTTGCCTATAACGATCTCTCCAATCGACCCCGTCCTGTCGAGAATCCCCGTCCCGATTGGGTCGTCTCGCGGAAGTTCGATCCAGTGCCGAGTCGCTAGACGCATCGTTTATACGTTGGTACGCATCCACTGGACGTAGTGTGCGGCGTACGCATCGAGGTTTTCGATCGCCCCATCGCCGCGGATGGGAGAGCACATCTCGTAATTGGCAATCCCGTCGAATCCACCTTCCTTCAGTCCTTGGAAGAAGGCGGGATAGTCGATAAAGCCCTCGCCGAATTTCACGGCTCGCACCATGTCGGGCAGGGCGCGCTCGTAGTTGATTAGTTGCGGCTGATAGCGGAAGCGGGGCAGCCGAATGTAATCGGCATTGGTTGTGATCGCCGTGTGGGGCGCCATTTTCTTGGCACTCTCGTAGAGATCCTCACCACGCAGTGCGGGCGACCAGGCATCGAAACCGAGCTTGCAATTCGGCCGATCGATGTCGGCGAGCACCTCAAGCAAAACGTCGCTATGCACGCCCAGATCGTGATGGTTCTGCACGGCAATGGTAACGCCATGCTCGGCAGCTCGATCACACATTTCGCGGAGCGTCTGGACGACTCCATTCCAGATCGAGTGCAGCGAGTGCCCTTCGGTTTCGTAGGCCGTGAAAACGCGGACTACCGGTGCGTCGAGCGCTGAAGCGATCCGGGCGAGCGATTCGACGTAGGATATCTGCATCTCCAGGTAAGGCACCTCGGCGGCAGCCGCGGGCGAGAGATCCGTATATCCGGCAATCACGCCGCAGGCGATGTTGTTTTCGGCCAGCGCTGCTTTCACAGAAGCGAGGCAGTCCGCATCGGTATCCAGGGGCGACAGATGGGGCCGTTTCCCGGCCAGCATGACCGTGTCGTAACCCGATCGGGCAGCATTGGCGATAAATGCCGAAGTGTCTAGGAAATGCTGGCCCCAGTAGCCTGCATAGCTGACGGAAAAAAGGCTGAGTTTCATGCTGCCAACCCTCTCATCTTGAAACTGGTTCTAATTCTGCTCATCGTTAGTTTCCTATTCAACAAGCTTATCTGCGATCACATGACCACTTCAAGGTCGAGGCCCAAGAGAATTTCTCTTTTTCGTCGTTCATGCGAGTTTCCTCTCGGCGAATCCTTTAGGGTGTGAGTCATTTTGAGGCATCAAGCTGCTCGATCGCCTGGGGTAGTTGCGAATCTACGATCCCTCGCTCGCCTCGGCCTTCTTTGTCGATACGTCGGTCGACGTGATTCTGAATCTGCTCCAAGTCAGCTTCCCAGAACTTATTCCATTCTGCACGAGGGGGTGATGTCGCGGGACGGACAATGCGAAAGCCGACGGTTTGACCTTCTTCACTGGCGAACCACCACGGGCTTTGGGGGATCTGTGGATCGTTGCTCCGCCACTCATCATCGTCTGACTTGATACGTGTCGCCGATCGGCATTCGGCCGCCTCTTCCGTGTACCACGAACCGCCTCGGAGCACCCGCGGGTAGAGCTTCGTTGGCCAGTTGACGATCTCGCTGGCGTCGACTGTCTGGCCAGCGAATTGCGCGTAGTGGTCGGCGTCATGCTGGTCGAGTACCCACTCGGAGACGTTTCCATGCATGTTGTGCAGGCCCCAAGGGTTCGGCTGGAGTTGGCCCACCTTCGCGGTCGCGTAATCCTCTTCCGCATTCTCGTAGACCCAAGCGTACTCGGGAAGTAGCTTTGGATCATTGCCAAACGAAAAGGCGGTCGTCGTCCCCGCACGGCAGGCGTATTCCCACTCTGCCTCGGTCGGCAAACGATAAAACTCACCCGTCAGCAGGCTCAACCACTTCGTGTACTGCTTCGCCGCGTACTGGCTCATCGACACGGCCGGCTGACGCGGATCGTCGCCCGTCTCGTAAGTATAACCTGGGTCGTACAGCTTCGAGGGGGCCGTGATCGCGTCTACCTGATTCTCCTCGGTAATCTGACGAATGCCTTGCTCGTTAAGCTTATCGAAAACATTGCAGAGCTTCATGAACTCGTGGTATTCCGACCAGGTGACTTCGTACTTGCCCATCCAGAAGGCTGGCACCTTGACCCGCACCTGTGGGGCTTCGTCATCTTGGCAGCCCGATTCATCCGGCGAACTCCCCATGAGGAATTCACCCGCGGGAACGGCGACCATCTCGAACTCGACGTCGGACCCTGGAATCGCGAGCGTGTAGTCGGATAGATGGTCCTCGGAATTTTCATCGTCACTGGACACCGACTCGTCGAGCCTGCGGATGAAGATATTGCGGAAACGCATTTCTTCGCCGTGGGTCTGCAACTGTATGGGCCCACTGCTGTATAGCTTCTTCTCTCGATCCCAATAATTGTGCATTTTGGCATTGTCGACTACCAATTGGCCGTTGAGATGGATCGTCGCTCGATCTCCGACTAGCCGAATCCTGAGTGTGTTCCATTCTCCAACGGGTCGGTCGGCCACGACCAGCGGATCCTTGCCGGGGCTTCCCGGATTGTTGTTCCAGAGCCCCCCCGAACCGAGATGGGCGCCGTGCTTATGCTGTTCTTCATTCTTGGGGTCCCATATTTGGACCTGAGGACTCCCACGGAGGTAAATGCCGCTGTCGGTCCCAGAACTGATCATCTTCCAATCCAACAACAGCTCAAAGTCGCCAAAATCCTTATCCGTGGTGCAGAAAACGCCGTGGCCATCATTGATGATCTCGCCGCCGGCAACCCGCCAGTGCTGTCTCAAGTCGGCGTCCGCTCTGCGCTGGCGATCTGTTCGCTCGGATTCTGTCAAATCGCGGTACGCACTGGGGTCAACATGCTCCCGGCCACACCAGCCAGAGAGGTCTTGGCCGTTGAATAGCGGCGCAAAGCCCGCGAGCGTCGCCTGCCGGTGTTGTCCCAGCGCAGACGCAACGAATAACGGCTGAAAAAGAAAAACAACTAATGGCAAGAAATACACGAAACGAAGACGACGGAACATTCTGTTTGGGTCCAAAAGAAGAAAGGGGGGCTCTCTAGATAAACTCAGTCCGACCAGGAATAGCGATCTCTGGTTCGGGAACGTCCGCCCAGGCATATTCTGTGGGGCCTAGCCTCTGTTGACTATTAAAGCACTCGTCCCAAGTGAGCGTCTTCCCGGTGTAAGCCGCCATGCGACCCATGATTCCGATCATCGTGCTGTTGCACATGTAGTGGCCGTCGTTGATTGCCTCTCCTTGGCGAATACTCTTGAACAGATGTTCGTGCTCAACGATGTACATACTCGGCTTGGCGCCACGGTATCGCCACCGTTTGCCGTCGTTGGGCTCGATGGTGTGTCGCAGCACTTCTGCTTGCCCTTTCGTACCGAGTACTCGTTCGTCGACATGTTTCGTAGTTCCATCTTGCTGCCGACAGGTAAAATAGACCCGCTGGCCAGTGGGAAATTCGTAGAAGACGGAAAAGTGGTCGTAGATGTTGCCGTACTTTGGCTCGGTGCGCTGCTGCCGGCCGCCCAACGCCATCGCCTTGGTCGGTTGAATGTCGCCCAACAACCAGGCAGATTTGTCGAGCGAATGTACCGCCTGCTCCAGGATATGGTCGCCGGCGAGCCAAGTGTAGTAGTACCAGTTGCGGATTTGGTGCTCCATTCGACTCCAGTTGGGGTCGTCACCCCGGTGCCAGACCGCGCCGGTGTTGTAACTCGACTCGATCGACACGATGTCGCCAATCGCCTTTTCTTCCAATATCCGTCGCATCGTTTCGCGGACGCCTAGGTCGTACCGCCAACAAAGGCCGGAAACGATCGACATATCTCGTTCTCTCGCGAGTCGGCAAGTCTCCATGATATGCCGCAGACCCGGAGCGTCGACCGCCACAGGCTTCTCTACGAAGGCGTGCCTACCCTTTTCGACCGCGTAGCGAAGGTGCTGGGGACGGAAATGGGGCGGTGTCGCGAGTATCACTACGTCGCAGGCGTCGATCACATGTTTGTAATTGTCGAAATCTGTGAAGACGTGATCCGCGTCGACCACCATGCGAGAGCCAAATTTCTCGTTGCCTCGGAGATCGCTGAGGCACTGATCGGCCCGGTCGCGGAAAGTATCCCCCACGGCAACTAACTTGGTATGCGGATCGGCGGTCAACGCATTGAGCACGGCCCCCGCCCCGCGCCCGCCACAGCCGACCAAGCCGACCCTGAGGGTCTCGTCGACGCCCGCGTGAACACCGCTGGTTTCGCCGTGAGTGGAAGCCGCCGAACCGAGGACTGCAGCCGCTGCGGCTGAAGACTTCAAGAACTCTCGTCGGGTGGAAGAAGAATCATCACTCATGTCGAACCTCTAGTATTTCAGCGTGCAAAAAACAATCCATCGCAGTAAATTTCTATCATGGCCCAGGCACTTGGTCAATCTAATCGGCGAAGTCAACGAGCCGTGCCCAAATCACCAACGACTTCGACCGCACACCAGCCGGTGAAGCCGATCTTGATGAGCACTTCGAAGACTGTCGGGCAGTCGACACCCTGCAAACCCACCGTTGAATCCAGCCACGAACCTCTGCCCCGAATCACTCGGCGGCCTGCTTCGACATTTGGAACGCGTCGCCACGTGAATACGATCTCTCTTCGGAATGCCAAGGCAGATCACGAGCTGATTGTTGTGTTCTACTGCGCGACTGGTTCGATATCGATCGTATTAGCCGGTTGAAAGCAACAATCGTTCTCTCAATGCGACAATTCCATGGGCTCGATTTGCTACGCATCTCCTGTTTCGCACTCGCTCTTCCGGTGGCACGACTTTTTTGCACGCTACGCTCTCACCACCTGAACGGAATCCTGATTCTATGTTCACGTTGTGAAATGCCGGCGCAAGTACTGAAGGCTTTCTGTCGCAATAGTTTCTGGATCGGGAGAATAATCGAACACTTCGACCGACACATAGGCATCGTATCGAATCGCGCGCAATGCTTCCGCGATGGGTTCAAAATCGACATCGCCAAATCCCGGGCCACGAAGATTGGGGTCGTTGGCGTGGAAATGGACAACATGTTCGCGGCTCTCGCGGATGATCTGCCCGATCGCTTTGTCCTCGCTGCACATTGCCTTGACGTCCAGATGCAACTGGCACGCAGGATGGTCGACCGCTTCGATCAGGCGGACTGTCTCGGCCGCGGTGGTTAGAAAGTTGGTTTCCACGGTGGAAAGCGGCTCCATCGCGAGAGTCACGCCAAGCGGGCCGGCCGTCTCGGCTATCTGACGAATTGCGTCGACCGCGAGAGCAAAAGCATCTTCATAATTCTGTCCGTCGGCAATGTTTCGCTGCTGGGGACTTCCCCAAACGAGGATCTTCCCGCCCATCGCCGCGCACAGCCTCGCCAGACGTTGGGCAAATTGCACCGTTGCCGATCGAATCGCGTCATCGGGCGTCGTGAGATGCAGGCCTTCCGGTTTAACGAGCAGCCAATGGAAACCGACGACCTCCAAACCAGCAGCAGAGATCCGTCTTCCGATATCGGTAGCGCGCTGCTCGGTCAGCCGTCGGGGATCGTCCTCCAGTGTGAAAGGTGCGATCTCCACACCGTCGTATCCACACTGGGCGATATGATCACACGCCTTTTCCAGCGGCCAGTCTTGGTAGGTCTCGTTACAGATAGCAAATTTCATGCGATATTCCTAACGACGAGGTGAGCACCGTTGCCACGTCGCCCTTCTTCGTCTGATACTCGTGGTGCCAAGGCAGTCTCACCTGAGAGCCAGTGTGCGATATCCACTAGATGAACACCCCAGATCTCCGTGCAGCCGCCACCCGCATTGTAATCCCAAGGCCAATCGTATTGCAATTGTATGCGATACCGGTCAACTTTTGCTTTCGAGCATTACAAGTCAAACGCAATTGTGGGCAGAGGACGTTCAACGGCACGTCAAGTATTTCCACCCACAGGCACTTATCACCGTGAGATGGATTCGACCGGTCGCGTTCTTGGCTCCCAAGGCACGTCTCAACGGTAGTGTCCGCAGGCAAGAAGCGATCGGTCATTTGCCCCTCGGCAGGGCATGCAAATCAGGTACAATGGTGCAAGACGCATACCCATGTCTCGACGTGTTGCCTTTTTCTCAGCAGTTTCCCTGGGTGAATACTACCGCTTTATTCGGAAAGTGGCTCTAGCATTGAAGGTATTGTCGTGCTGCGTCAAGGTCCAATGATACACTCGGCCTAATGAGGCGTTATTGATGGTAGAACGTAGCTCTGGGGTGGAAGCAGATCGTCAGGTACTCGTGGATGCTCAGGCGCGTGGTTCGGTGGCTACGGCGATGGCTTTCGTCAAGTTATCCGGGCCCGGTTGGCTGCAGAGTGCCGTTACGCTGGGCGGTGGATCGTTGGCTGGCAGCTTGTACCTCGGCGTGCTCGGGGGATTGTCACTGCTGTGGCTGCAGCCGTTGGCCATGGTGTTGGGTATCATCATGCTCAGCGCGATTGGCTACGTCACTCTCTCTACTGGCGAGCGCCCATTCAAGGCAATTAACGAACATGTGAACCCGGTTTTGGGTTGGGGCTGGGCACTAGCTACCCTGATGGCCAACATCGTGTGGTGTATGCCTCAATTCTCGCTCGCCAATGGGGTCATCCAGCAGAATTTGCTCCCCGAGATTCTAGGGCAACAAGCGGTTGTTGATCCACACTCAGATAAGGTGATTATCACTTCGATAATTCTCCTAGTGACTGTCTTGCTTGCCTGGAGCTACAGCAGTCGGGGATTGGGGGTCAAGCTGTTTGAGGGATTATTGAAGATATTGGTAGCGCTAATCGTTATCTGCTTCGTGGGGGTTCTCTTTGCGCTGCGACACTCATTGGAGTGGGGAGAGATATTCGCGGGCTTCATTCCCAACCCTAGCCAAATCTTCGAGCCTGCTCCCGCTTTTGTTCCGTTTATAGAAGCGGTTGCTCAGGAACATCGAGAGTTTTGGGTCGATAAGATCGTTTCGGATCAACGTGACGTGCTGATCACGGCTGCCGCGACAGCAGTCGGCATCAATATGACGTTTCTTTTCCCGTATTCGTTGTTAAAGCGCGGCTGGACCAAAGAGTTCCGGGGACTCGTTGCTTTTGATTTGGCGACGGGGATGCTTATTCCATTTCTGATCGCAACAAGCTGCGTCGTCGTTGCCTCGGCAAGCCAGTTTCACACTCGCCCGGTACCAGGGCTTGTCGAAGCCGCACAAACAGAAACCGGCGAGCCTGTTGTCCCGACAGGCAAAGAGTGGGCCGGCTTCCGCGCCAACATGCTGTCTCGATTGAAAGATGAGGTTGGCGAGGAAGAGTTCACATCGCTGGTTGAAGCGCGGGACCCTGCCTTGCTGAACACCCGTATTGACGAACTTCCTCAGGCCGAGCGGCTTCTCGGAGCCATGCTTGTGAAACGAGATGCCGGCGCATTGGCGACCACGATCGCGCCGCTGGTGGGCACACGAGTGGCCAACCTCGTGTTTGGCGTCGGTGTGTTAGGGATGGCCTTCTCCACGATTACCATGTTGATGACGATCTCGGGCTTTGTGATTTGCGAGATGATTGGTCGTAAGCCTGAGGGATGGGCCTTCAGATTGAGTTGCCTTGCCGCAGCGATTGGCGCGTTGGGGCCATTTGTTTGGAGTAAGGCGTCTTTCGCTTTGGCCGTACCGACTTCCGTGTTTGGACTGATTCTGCTGCCGGTCGCCTACCTGACGTTCTTCTTACTGATAAATCAGAAGAAAGTGTTGGGCGACCAACTGCCCCGAGGCGGAAAGCGTGTTCTGTGGAATCTGCTGATGGCGCTAGCGGCTGGCATCGCATCTTCAGCGAGCATCTGGATGGTGTGGTTAAAAGCAGGGATGGTCGGCATGTTGGCCATTGGTTTGTTTTTCGGGCTGGCCCTTGCTGTGCAGGTTTGGCGTTGGAAGAATCCACCTTCGATTGCCGTCGAAGGGTAACAAACGATGGTGTCGAAAGAAAAAATGCTGCTCAATCGTTGGCGACTCGATTACAATCACCTGAGACCCCACAGTTCGTTAGACTACCAGACCCCGGCGGAGTTCGCCGCCCGCTGCCTTACCTCCAGATCCTCTCATAAAGGCTGGTACATAGAATGGGGGAAGGTCAAGTTTGAGCAAGGATTCCAAGCGTGCTAAACCTCGAAAGCAATTTCACCTGGCTCGATTGGGGCATCGTGGCGGTCTATCTTTCCGTCACGGTGATGATCGGCATCTACGTCAACCGCTACATCGGCAATATGGCTGATTACGTCGTGGCGGGCCGGTCGCTGGGGACCTTTATCGCCGTGGCGACGATGACTGGCACCGAGCTGGGGCTGGTCACCGTGATGTATGCTGCCCAGAAAGGTTTTACCGGAGGTTTTGCCGCGTTTCACATTGGGCTGGCGGCAGGCGTGGTTTCGCTGATCGTGGGACTGACCGAGTTTATCGTGGTCCCGCTGCGCCGCATGAGGGTGATGACTATCCCCGAGTTCTATGGCAAGCGTTTCGGAAACGGCGTGCGCGTCTATGGCGCCCTCTTGTTGGCCGGCGCCGGCATCTTGAACATGGGCATGTTTCTCAAGGCGGGCGCCATTTTCGTTACCGCGCTGACCGGCCTGAACGACCCGTTCTATGTCCAAATCGTGATGACCGTGCTGATCGTGCTGGTGTTGGTCTACACGATCCTGGGCGGCATGGTCAGCGTCGTGATCACCGACTATATCCAATTCATCGTGCTCTCCTTCGGTATGTTGCTGGCCTGTTGGTTTGCGGTGAAAAGGCTGGGGTGGGACGCCATCACCGAGACCGTGAGCAGCGTGCATGGCCACGCCGGCTTCTCTCCGCTCGATGGCGAGGGGTTCGGGCCTTCCTATATCGTCTGGATGCTGTTCGTAGCTGGGCTGGTCAGCTGCGCTGTCTGGCAGACGGCCGTCATGCGATCGTGTGCCGCAGAGAACGAACAAGTCGTCCGTCGAATGTACGTCTGGTCGTCGATCGGGTTTCTGGTTCGCTTCCTGTTGCCCCAGTTTCTGGGGATCTGCGCACTGGCGTATTTTTGGCAGACTTCGGAGGGCCGGGCCGTGATGTTCACGCCCGAGGGTTTGCCGATCGACGATGCGGAGCTGACGATGGCGGCCTTGCCGCTGTTTCTCAGCCAGGTGTTGCCGGTCGGGCTGATCGGGGTGATCGGAGCCGGCATGTTGGCGGCGTTCATGTCGACGCACGACAGCTACTTGCTCTGCTGGGCGTCGGTGCTGGTGGAAGACGTGGCCGGCCCGCTCAGTGGGGGAAGGCTCTCCACGAAGGCCCGCCTGGTCCTGGCTAGGCTGTTCATCTTTCTGATCGGCATGTTTCTGTTGGTGTGGAGTCTCTGGTATCCGCTGGAGCAAGATCTCTGGGATTACATGGCGGTCACCGGCGCTATCTACTTCATCGGTGCGACGGCGCTGCTGGTCTGTGGGATCTATTGGCAGCGCGCCAGTCGCGCAGGCGCCTATCTGGCACTGACCTCCGGGCTACTGGCCGTGTTGGGTCTCGATCCGATCAAGAACGCCGTCGGCCTCGATCGTCTTGAGGCATTGCTCGGATTCAACCTGAGTGAAGCCCATGTCGGCTTGTTTGCCACCGCGACCGCGATGGTGCTGATGGTCGTCGGCTCACTGCTACTGCCCGACCGCTGCCCGTCCGAACTGCCTACACAGGAGACTGCAACATGACCTGGCTCGACTTTTGGACCGTACTGCTGGTGCTCACGCTCGCGCTGTTCTCCGTGCTGGCGGTGGTGGTCGCCATCGGTGGTTTCTTCGACATCCGACGAATGCTTCGCACACTCGCCAAGAACGCGGAGAATGCGCAGACTGACGCGAATCCACGGGAAGACGCAAAGTGAGACGGCTGATCGGCGATTGGGCCATGGATCACGACCGGTAAGCCGGACAGCGGCACCCCAAGCGTGCGGAAAATCACCAGCCCTAGCCCGCAGTTCCCGCCCGCCCGTTCTTGGAGTACCATGGTAGCTGGCGGATGGATGGGATCCCCGCCGAACCTTTTCCCTCGATCGACATCGGCCCATGGCAGAAGCCGTCCTCAAGAGCGACACCGCCGAAGAACGACCGGTTCTGCCGGTCTTGTTCTATCAAAAACATAAGCGGGTGTTCGTCACGCCGCTTGATACGACTTTGGAAATTGGCCGGCAACGCTCCGGGGAGCCGGGGCCGCCGCGGCGGATTGATCGCTCTGCCTCGGCCCGCGTGATTCTCGCACCGCTCGACGAGGTGGACGTCTCGCGGTCGCACCTGTCGCTTACCCCGTTGGCGGACGGCAACAAAATCGAGGTGGTGAATCTCAGCAAGTCGCAGCAGGTGCGGCTGTCGGCCGACGAGGTGCTCGCGCCCGGGCAGAAGTCGATCGTCGAACCGCCGCTGCTGGCCCAGTTCAGTTCGTACGCCGTGCGCGTTGAACCGCCCGAGGAGGAGGAGCTCGAGCTGCAACCGTTGCCGGAACGCACGCTGCCGCCGGGTCGCAAGTCGATCGAAGCCGGCCTGGGTCGGCTCAACATCGACACGATGGACGAGCGGCTGTTGCTGCGATGGTTGGAGACGGTACTGGGCGTTTTTCAGAGCGCGGCCATCTCGGAAGATTTCCCCGAACTGGCGGCCAAGGCGCTCGTAAAGATTGTCGGCCTTGATGCCGCAGCCATGCTGGAGTGTACGCCGGATGGCCGCTGGCATGTTGCGGCACTGCACTCGGTGGTCGAGGGTCAGAACGAACAAACCTGGGTCCCCAGCCAAACGCTGCTGGGCCGCGTCCGCCGAGAGAAGCGGGCCTTCCGCCACGTGCCGGCCAACGTCTCCAACACGGCCCAAAGCTTGCAGAACATTAGCGCGTTGGTGTCCGCACCGATTCTCGACGGCTCAGGCGAGGTGATCGGCGCCCTGTACGGCGATCGTCGTAGCGGCGGACCTGCCGACGACGTTCCCGACATCACGATGTTCGAAGCCAAGTTGGTCGAGGTGCTGGCCAGCGGCATCGCGGCAGGGCTCGCACGTGTGAAGGAAGAGCAGGCGGCCGTGGCGGCCCGCGTGCAATTCGAGCAGTTTTTTACGCCGCAGTTGGCCGTGCAGTTGGAGCACGACCCACAACTGCTCGAAGGCCGCGACGCGGAGATTACGCTCGTGTTCGCCGACATCCGCGGCTTCAGCCGAATCAGCGAGGTCCTGGGCCCCGCGCTGACGATGACTTGGATTCAAGACACGATGGGCGCGCTGTCGGAATGCGTGCTGGCGTGCGACGGCGTGTTGGTCGACTACTTGGGCGACGAATTGATGACGATGTGGGGCGCGCCGATCGCACAGGCCGACCACGCGGAGCTGGCCTGCCAGGCGGCGCAGCAAATGATCGACGCCTTGCCGGCAATCAATGAGCGTTGGCAACAGCAGCTGGGCGCGCAGGTGCGGCTGGGCATCGGCATCAACTCGGGCCTGGCCCGCGTGGGCAACACCGGTTCCAGGCAGAAATTCAAATACGGGCCTCTGGGCGACACGGTGAACGTCGCCAGCCGAGTGCAGGGGGCCACCAAGTATCTCGGCGCCGACTGTCTGATCACCGGCTCGACGTTGGTGAACCTCGAGTCGCCGCCGCCCAATCGCCGGCTGGCCAGGGTGCAGGTGGTGAACATCGAGCAGCCGATCGATCTCTATGAATTGGCCTGTACGCCGCCGGCCGACTGGGCGGAGCGCTGCGATCGCTACGCGGAGGTCCTCGAGTCGCTGGAGAATCGCGATCTGGGCACGGCCGAGCAGCTAGCCGAGCGGCTAGCCGCCGATTTCCCCGCCGACGCAGCCGCCACGGCCCTGGCCGGCCGGGTCGCCGAGTCTCAGCAGGCGGGGGCGACCTCGGACACCTCGGTCTGGTGCCTGCCGGGCAAGTAGCACGGTCTCCACTTGTCGCCTCGCGGCTGTCGGGGTATATTTTCGGGTCTGATTTGCCACTAGAATCGCTCGGTGGGGGCTAGGTCTGCCCCCAGCCAGGGCCCGCCTCTGGTCGGCCAACAGAAAAAGGCGCCGTAGCTCAATTGGTTAGAGTACTGGACTGTCGATCCAGTGGTTGCGGGTTCGAGTCCCGTCGGCGTCGCTTACCCTAAACCCTGCCGAAACAAGAGTTTCTGTTACCTGCCGATGTTCGGCAGCGCGGCTTTCTCTGGAAGCGCAAAACGGTAATTACCGTTTTGCGCTGCAATCCAAAGGAGAACCGCATCATGCC
>CAXMSB010000394.1:0-9895 GCA_964195615.1 uncultured Granulosicoccus sp.
ATCAACCTGGACGGCGGCGGTTCAACACACCTCTGGGTCTCTGAACACGAGGGTGAGACCTATGCCGTGAATCGGCCCACGGAGAACCGCCGGGTCAGCAACCACCTCGGGATCTACGCGGCCCCGCTGATCCCCGAACCCGCCACAGCGACACTGGTGTTTCGATCCAGGGGTGGTCGGTGGGGACGGTTTTGCGGTTGCCGGCGACCTCGTCGAGTGGGACGGGTACGGCCAGGTCGCCGCGGGCCGCGATCATGACGCCGAACACGCCCTTATCCAGGCAGGTGGCGCTAATGTACCGTGCAGGAGAATCGTGGGATAGTTCCCCAACCTGGCCGCTAAACTGCAGAGGTGCGATAGACCGACGCATTTTCGGACTTTGGCGTCGTGCGTTCGGCGTGAAACATCGACGCGCCTTAGAGAGTCTTGTCGCACCAATCTGTCGCCGCCCAACTAGTGAGCCCGCGGATGGGCCTTCTCGTAGGCGGCCCGCAGGTTGCTGGTGCTCACGTGCGTGTAGATCTGCGTGGTCTCCAGGCTCTTGTGGCCCAGGAGTTCCTGGACGCTGCGAACGTCAGCCCCGCGATCCAGCAGATGCGTGGCGAAGCTGTGCCGCAGGGTGTGGGGGCTGGTGCGGTGGTCGAGCCCAGCCTGCTGCAGGTGTTTGTCGAGCATCCGCCCCACGCTGCGCGAGGTGAGCCTCGTGCCGAACTTGTTGACGAACACCGGTGCCTCGCGGCCTTGCGGCTCTTTGGCCGAGAGCTTGCGGACCTTCCGCCACCGCCCGAGCGCTCGAGCGGCGTAGGACCCCAGCGGCGCCAGCCGTTCCTTGCGGCCTTTGCCGCGGACCCGGACTATGCCCTGCTCGAAATCAAGGTCGCCGTCATTCAGATCGACCAATTCGCTGACCCGCAGGCCGGCCGAGTAGAGAGTTTCCAGAATTGCCCGGTCGCGGAGCCCCAGTGGTTGGTCGCTGGGCGGCGCGGCGAGCAGCTTGCCAACTTCGGTGGTAGTGAGAAAGTGGGGCAGCTTACGCGTCTTCCGCGGGTTGCGGAGCGCCTTGGCAGGATTGCTGTCGACCCACCCTTCGCGCTGTCCGAAGCGGTAGAAGCTCCGCAGACATGCCAGTTTGCGGGCGATCGAGGTCTTGGCGTAACCCGCTTCGTGCAACGCCGCCAAATAGCCTCGCAATTCCACCGCGGTCAACTCGGCCGGGTCGGGGCAACTGTCGTCGGCCTCGCGGTAGTACTCGACGAACGTCTCCAGATCTTCGCGATAGCCCTTGAGCGTATGCGGCGAAGCGGCGCGCTCCACTTGCAGATGCTGCAGAAATCGGGCGATCTTGCGAAGCATGAGGAGGCTGGAGGTTGGAGGCTATAGGCGGGAGGGTGGGGGTGGTTGGCGGTCGAGTGTTTTGTGCCCTACCGCCTCCAGCCTCAAGTCTCCAGCCTCATCACTCATCCAAATCCGACGGCTGCGGCAGGCTGAAACGATTGAGCGACTTGTCGACGGGACCGCTCTGGCGCACCTTTTGGCTGAGCACGGCTGCGTCGTACCAAGTGAAACTCAGGTCGGGATTCGACGCATAGCGGCCCAGGGTGCGCAGTGCTTCGGCGCGTTGGGTGTCGTCGAACAGAAAGACGTAGCGCTCGCGTCCCTTCACCAGCGCCAAGACATTGATGTCGTCATCATTCACAGCAACAACTCTCCAAGCGGCAGCTCGTGTGCAGCCTTGCGTCCACAGTGCCGGTTCCGTGGCAGCAGGGTGTAGCGGGGGGTGGCCGTCGCGGCGAGAATCCTTTCGCCAACGACATCCGCGGGGATTTGGCCTGGCGAAGCCCTACCGGCGAGACGGGCTTCTGAAGCCGACACCCGCCCTTGAGGTCGACTTCTAAAGAGGCTTATCGGCTGTCGGGCCAGCGCCACACCAGACGTGTTTTGCGACTTCCCCCCCGGGCAGCAAGCATCTCGGCAATGTGTTTGTGACAGCAGAACCGAACGAAGTCGTCGCTCCGCTGCAGATAAGATTGCCAACCGCCGAACCGGGCGTCGTCCCTGTAGTAAACATAGCTTTTTAAGGCCTCTGTCACTTCGGGATCGGTGCCCCGATAGATCCGCGTATGGCTCATCACCGGACCGTGATGGGGGATGCATTCAGGACGGACGCTCTGTGGCAGCGACGGCGTGAAGCAGTTTTGGTCGGGCCAATTCGGTGGCAACATGCCGGTTGTGCCGATTGATTCACTCACAAGGATCGGCGCGGATGCACCGTTCGTATCGCTATCGGCCGCGTTGTTCTCCGCTGGCAGTGGTGCCACATCCTGCGCGGGCAGCTCTTCTTCGGCTTGTGCCTGCAAGATGTCGTCCCGGTCGAACGGATCGGTGCTACCGGTCTTGCTGCCGCCCATCGGCGGTGCTGGTAGCGTGTGGCTCGGTCCGTCGCAGTTGGGCGATTGCGTGGCCAACTGCGCGCGGGCCAGTGCCATTTGCGATTCGTAAACCAACGAGTCGGGGATGAATTCTTCCTCGGGCGTGTTCCAAGGCAGGCCGTAGCCGGCGGGAATTTCGTGAAAGCCGGGGTTGGTCGTGTACCACTCCACTCGAAGTCCGCACCGCGGCGGGTAGTAGGGCGAGTAATCGGTGACCGCGCCGACAACCACTGCGTCGACGCCCAAAATATTCGCCAGCCGGCGCGCTTCGCCCGGACCGTTCAAGTCGATCCGGTGCATAATCACCGCTTCTTCAACCACTCCCAGGGGCACGACCTCGAACCCAGGCGTCTCCTGCAGCTCGGCAAAATAGGCCATGGAAAACAGCCGCGTGTCGATGGTCGGTTCGTCGCTCTGATTAAAGAACGGCGCGACGGCCACTCTGCTGAGCTGCGGAAAGGGATTGCGAATCACCGGCTGGTGCGACACCTCGGGCAGTATCAAACTGCAGCCCGAGATGGCAATCAGAAGCAATGCTAAGAAGAGTTTCCCACGCATGGTGGCGACAAGTCCAAAGTGAAAGGAGGCCCCCCTTCCAAATTGGCGCACTGCGCAGACCGCTTCAGCGATCCGGGCGCGTTGTCGTTAGCATCGGCAGAAGTTGCCTAGGGACTGCAGAGAAAGATGCGCCCAGCATGCTAGCAGGAGAAGCATCTTGGTGCCGCGATGCTGTCACACCACTAAACCGTGGGCAATAGCACACCCATCAGTACGGCAAAAAGAAACATCGCAAGCAATACAAAGGCGATGGCATTTGGAATCTTCCCGCGTTCGAGAGATCGAATGACTCCGAGAGTAAGTAGCCATATCGATGCTAGAATTAGCAGCACAATGAAGAGAAACTGACCACTTTGAGTGTCGAGGAGAGGTGTGAGTATCGCTGCGACAGTGGTGATCAAGAGGAGCGTTCGTAGTGAGAAGCGAAACGGCTTCTTATCAGTTTCCACTTGCTCTGCCATGAATTCCTCTTAGGGGCCCTGAAACAACGACTGGGAACGAGAAATCAATCTTCACCGGTTTGCTCTTCTAACCACGCCACGTCGAGCAAGTCTTTGGGGCGCCCGGCGGCTTGTTTGTTCTGAATCAAGTGCTCTCGGCCCAGTACAGTGACCACCAGGTCGTCACCCAAAGTGGAAATCTTTCGCTCTGCCCAAGCCTGATCAAAGTCGACACCGGAAATCGAAGTGAGCAGGTCAATGCGACGTGGTGCGACGCCGATCTGAAAGACGGTCTCTGAGTCTAGAAAGTCGTCTACGTTAATCCGGCTTCGCGGCGCACCAAAGCTCTCCAGAGCTTTCCACACTCGTCGAGCATTCTCCGCTGTCGGGCGAATCCAGATGTCGATGTCGACCGTAGCACGAGGATTGCCATGGGCAGCCAATGCGAACGCTCCCACGATAAGATACTCAGCGCTGGCGTCGTTCAACGCGGACAACATGTCTCTGTAGTCTTTGTTCAGCAATGTCTTCGCCCCTCATGGCCCACGCGTCTATGGTGAGCTGGTGAATCATGCCCATTCGCTGGCCAGGAGTCAGGGCATCCAGATCTCTTTCCGTGCCCTGCTCGGCAAGTGTTGATTTTCTGACGACAATTTCGCGTTCGGAGTCCATACGTCTATTCTACCACGAAACAGGGCCGCTCCCTAGACAAGCCCAGCCATCGTTTCCAACCCCAACGGTTCGCGGCAGGCGAAGGGTTCGCCGTACCGCACGCCGATGGTCTTGCCCCAGTAGGCGGCTTCGTCGCGGAGCCCCTCGAGAAACGTCGTCGGCTCGGTGGGGCGGCCGGTGATGAATTGGCTTTCGTAGCAGCGAATCGCCGCGAGCTTTTGCTCCCATTCACTAGTGATGTCAAGCACGAACGCCGGCTGCGGGACGAGCTTCAAATGCACGCAAAAGTAGTTGTAGATTCGCTCTGGATGGTGCGGCTCACCGGGAAGGTCGCTCTTGGTTAGTTTCGACCAGAAACGGGCCGCTTCGATCAACTGCGTGGCGGCGACGTGGTCGGGGTGAGCGTCTTCCCAGTAAGGCGCGAACAGCCACCGCGGTCGTTGTTGACGAATCACGCCCGCCAGTTGGGCCCGCGCTTCGAGTGTTGGTTCCAAACTGCGATTGGTGAGCCCCAGGTTCTCGCGCCAGTCGAGGCCCAGGATCTCCGTTGCCGCTTCCGTTTCACGCCGACGAATCTCCGGCGAGCCGTGCGGCGTCGGTTCACCGCTAGTGAGATCCAACACGCCCACCCGCTTCCCTGCGGCTTTCAATTTCAGAATGGCCCCGCCCATGCCAAGCTCCGCGTCGTCGGGGTGCGGTGCGATCACGAGAATATCAAGCATAGTGTTGTTCCCGCCTGGGTCCGATGGGCGTATAGTTATTCTTCGCAAACAGAGTTAGCCGCGAGGCGCCAGCCGAGCGCTCGGCTGGCGTCTCGCGGCTTACGCCTACTCTCAATCTTGCCGAAGGAGGCGGGGAGGTCAACGTGGCTGACAAATACGACGATACCTACCGACAATTGTGCGATCAGGCTCGCGAAGCGAAGCTGCTGGAGACGATCGAGCACCTGCTGGATTGGGACGAGCAGACGCTCCTGCCGAAGGCGGGAGGCGCCTACCGGGCCGACCAGGTCGCCCACCTGGCAGGGCTAGTGCATCAGAAGCGGACCGCTCCCCAGATTGGCGATTGGCTCGAGGAGTTAGGCTCCAGTGAGCTGGCGGCCGATCCTTACAGCGATAGCGGCGCGGTGATTCGCCTCCTGAAACGCGACTACGACAAGAAAACCCGGCTGCCGCAGGCGTTGGTGGAAGAGCTCGCCCGAGTGAGCGTGCTGGGGCAGCAAACCTGGGTCGAAGCGCGGCGAGACAACAATTTTTCGCTTTTCCGCCCACTCCTGGAAAAAACTCTCGATCTGAAACGCCAGGAGGCGGCCGCTCTGGGTTTCGTCGACACGCCATACGATCCGCTGCTCGACGATTACGAGCCGGGCGAAGCGACCGCCAACGTCGCGCGGGTTCTCGGCGGACTGCGCGACGCTTTGGTGCCGTTGGTGCAAGCCATCTCCGAGAGCTCCCATCGCCCCGATGTTTCGATTCTTGAGCGCGAATATCCGATCGACGTACAGGAGGAATTCGGCCGCCAGGTTGCCGCGTCAATTGGGTTCGATTTCGAGGCGGGCCGACTCGACACCACGGTTCACCCGTTTTGCACGGGACTCGGCCCAGGCGACGTGCGGCTAACCACGCGGTACAACCTCAACAGTTTTGGCGACGCCTTCTACAGCATTCTCCACGAAGCGGGGCACGGCATTTACGATCAGGGTTTGCCCCGCGAGCACTATGGCTTGCCGACGGGCGAGGACGTGTCGATGGGCATTCACGAATCGCAGTCGCGGTTGTGGGAAAACCAGGTCGCCCGCAGCCGACCGTTCTGGGATCATCTGTACCCGGGGGCGCAGCAGGCGTTTCCCGAGGCGCTGGGCGACGTGCCATTGACCGACTTCTTCGCGGCAATCAACGACGTGCGACCGTCACTGATCCGCGTCGAAGCCGACGAGGTGACCTACAACCTACACATTCTGATTCGCTTTGAATTGGAACTGGCACTGATCGAGGACAATCTGCAGGTGGCCGATCTGCCGGGAGCGTGGAACGAAAAATATAAGCACTACCTGGGCATCGAGCCGTCCAGCGACACCGAGGGCGTGTTGCAGGACATCCATTGGAGCGCTGCGCTGTTTGGCTATTTCCCGACCTACTCGCTGGGCAACTTGTACGCGGCACAATTCTATGCCCAGGCACGCACTGATCTGGCCGATCTCGATGGGCAGCTAGGCAGGGGTGAGTTCGCTCCCCTCCGCGAGTGGCTACGGGCAAATATCCACACGCATGGCCGCCGTTACACGCCGGCCGAGTTGGTCGAACGGGTCACCGGCAAGCCGCTCTCCCACGACGCGTTGATGGAGCATCTCTCTGGCAAATTCGGCGAACTGTACGGTTTGTAGAACTCGCGACGGACGTTTTGCTGGCAATGCGGGGGATATTTCGCCCCGACAGCCGAACGCAGGCGTGCTAAACTCGTAGAAGAAACCGGAGCCGCCCTGCTTCCCGTCGGCCCACGTTCCCCTCGAAGGGCTTAAGCCATGTCGTCGATCGCCACTTGCCCGCAATGCGCAGCGCAACTTGCCGTGCCAGAGACCGCCTCCGCTGGCGATCAAGCGCAGTGTCCCGAATGTCGGGCAGAGTTTTCGCTCGCCGAAGGTGATCTGCGTTACTTGTCGGTGGCAAAGATTGTTGAACCGATCGAGACGCCGCTACCCGCGGATTCGCCGGCGCCGACCGAGCCCGAACTGGAAATGCCTTCGCCGGTCGAGGAGTTGAGCGAGATCTCATCTCCAGAACCTGCGCAGCTTGCAGACTCCCTGCCCGAAACAGAGCTACCGCAAGACGTGCGCACCGCGGAGACGATTCTGTCTCCCGAGACGTTGTCCGGTTGGGAAGAACGACTGCGGACCGCGATCGACTCGACAGAAACAGATTCCTCCAGCAAGCCGGAGACCGCCGACTCTCCCGAAGCCGAGCAGCCTTCGCTGGAAAATTCTCCCGAGTTTGATTTCGAGATGGATCCCCCGGCGGAAAGTCCGGCCGAAAGCTTTGCACCGGCCCCGACGAATTTGCCAGAGACTGGCGAGTGGTTCGAGACGAATCCCGGGCAGACTTCGGAAGAAGTTCAAGCAGCCGGGCCGACGGCAGTGAAACGGGCTGCGCCGCCGCGTCGCACGAAGAACTCGCTCCTGCGACGGGCCACGGTGGTCGTCGTGTTCGGCGCAGTTGGCATCCTGCTGGGACGATACGCGCTGCTCTGGCTACGTGGCCCGAGTGCCGACTATCTGCAGATTGCTCGGTTCGTGCCCCGCGCGATCTTTCCTTCGGCCCAGCCGCAGGTCTTCGCGCCGCAGATTGCCGCCGAGGACCATTTCGTCTCGAATGACGCACCGAGCGAGGAGCCCTTGGACGACGAGCCAGCCGAGAACCTGCTGGCGGCTTCCGAGCCGGTCGAGCGCGAGCCGGTAGCTCCCGTCGAGCAGCCGGTGGTAACTCGCGATGATTCTGTGCAGCAGGCGACGGTGCAACTGCCAGAGGTGCGTCCGTCTCCGAAACCGAGTCTGTTGCCGTCGACCAATACGAACGCCAGCGATTTCGAGCCGCTATTGGCAACCGCTCACGAGGCGGCTCAGACGCTAGTGGACGGGAATCTGTCGACCAAGGAATCCTTCCGCGCCATGGGCCATGCCTACATGGATCTCTGCCAGTTGGCCGAGCGATTTGACTTCGTCCACGCTGCTAACCTTGACGACGACGCACGCAGCCAGGCGTTGTCGGCCCAAGCGTTGTTCCGTGCCCTTTCGAAGCGGTCGGCAGCCCGTAGCGATTTGGCCCTAATCGTCTCGCGTTGGTGGCAGCACGAGAGGCGTCCCAATCAGGGAATCTTTCTCGTGGGCCGCATTCAGGATATCGAGGCCCTGGGCTCGCACACCCTGTGCCAGGTGGCTGTTGTCGACGCGGCAGAATCGACGCTCATCCCCGTGCTACTGCCCGAGGCAACCTACCGAGTAGGCGACCAGATTGGCGTCGTGGGCACGATCGTCGCCCAGCCCCGCACGGTTCTTCCGGGCTTCACGGCCGATCTGCCGCTACTAGCGGTGGCCGCGGACAGTTGCTCCGTGTCGGCTGAATAGTCGCCCCCGTCTGCCCGAGGAATACAGCCCTGGGGCTCTTTCTGGGCACCTTCCACGGCATGGCGAATCAGAGAATGCTAGAGTACTATGGCCCCGTCGCAAATTGTGGCACAATCGGAGCCTGTTCGGCCCGAGAGTGCCTTGCCAGACTACCCCCACGACGCCCGCCGACCGTCTCATATCCCCTTTGATCACACGTCTTGAGTCGTTATGAACGTTGCAGTTGTTCGAGAAACCTATCCGGGCGAACGCCGCGTGGCGCTGGTGCCCGCCGTCGTACCCTTGCTGACCAAAGCAGGTTGGCAAGTTCTCGTTGAATCGGGAGCGGGCGATGCTTCCGGGTTCACCGATCACGATTACGAAGCCGCCGGCGCCGAAATCGTCGAAAACCGAGAGGCCGCTTTCCTCAAGGCGGAAGTCATTCTGCACGTTCGCGCCCTGGGTGCCAATCCGCAGGCTGGGCGAGACGACCTGGAAATCTTGCGTCCCGGTCAGGTGGTCGTCGGCATGTGCGACCCGTTGGGCAACCCCGAGGCGATGCGAGAACTGGCAGATCTGAAAGCAACCGTGTTTGCCCTGGAGATGATCCCGCGCATCACGCGCGCTCAGAGTATGGATGTGCTTTCGTCGATGGCGACGATTGCCGGCTACAAAGCGGTGCTCCAGGCTGCCGACCATTTGCCAAAAATGTTTCCCATGATGATGACCGCTGCCGGCACGCTGGTCGCGGCCAAGGTGCTTGTAATCGGCGCCGGCGTGGCCGGGCTGCAAGCGATCGCTTCGGCGCGACGGCTCGGCGCGGTGGTGCAAGCCTACGACGTGCGGCCGGTGGTCAAAGAACAGATCGAGAGTTTGGGGGCCAAGTTCGTCGAACTGGATCTCGACACGGGCGATTCCGAAGACAAGGGTGGCTACGCCAAGCAACTGACCGACGAGCAAATCAAGATACAGCAACAGCAGTTGGCCGACATCGTTGCCGAGTGCGACGTTTGCATCAGCACCGCGGCCATCCCGGGCAGGCCTTCGCCGCTGCTTGTGATCGCCGATGGTGTGCGCCGCATGCGACCCGGCTCGGTGATTGTCGATCTGGCGGCCGAACGGGGCGGAAATTGTGAACTCACCCAGGCTGACCAGGTGGTCGTGGAACATGGTGTGACGATCCTCGGCCCGACCAATCTGCCGAGCGAAGTGCCGCAACACGCGAGCCAGATGTTCGCCAAGAATTTGGTCACGTTCCTGCAGAGTCTCACCAAGGAAGGCGAGCTGGACATCGACCTGAACGACGAAGTAATCCGCGACACGCTGGCCACCAAGGATGGCCAGGTACAGAACGAACGGCTTCGCGAGATGCTCGACATGGAACCGTTGGTGCTGCCCCCGGCGACGCCCCCGGTGGACCATCTTGCAGAAGGCTAATGTGCTTGCGACTTTCGCGCGGTCGGAACGACCGCGGCTAACATACTTAACACTGACCTCTGACCCCTAACCTCTGACCCCTTACTTGCCATGGACATAATTACCGCACTGACGATCCTTATGCTCGCAATTTTTGTGGGCTTTGAAATCATCACCAAAGTGCCGCCCACGCTGCACACGCCCTTGATGAGCGGCTCGAACGCGATCAGCGGCATCACGCTGGTCGGCGCACTGCTAGCCGGCGGCGGGTTTTGGGGCGGGCT
>CAXMSB010000395.1:0-4659 GCA_964195615.1 uncultured Granulosicoccus sp.
AATACATGGCTGGCTCCTTGTGTGAAGACAAAAGTGTTGCGAATAAACACCGGTCTATCACGAATCTCAAGGAAAGCCAAAACGCGGCGCGGCCTTCGCTTCTTTCATAGCTTCAGATTACAGCCCAGAACAGCGAGCTGCCAGCAGCCGCCATCTGATGTCCGTCGTATTCAGCCCATCGAACATGGCGGGCAGCCCCAAAAGTGAGATTAGGTTTAGCGGCCAACGGAACCAAAACCCACCCATCGTGCCCGGAACTCATCGCTTTAAGGCGGGTTTGTGTGTAATATGGGACGTTTATTCCACTCACGAAGTTATCCCCCAAAGAGCAGAGGCAAGCACCATGACAAGAATCAAACAGACGGGACCACCCATAATCATCGTGGCATTGGTCGCCGGATTAGTGGGCTACGTGCTGCGAGGTAGCGGTTCGCAGCTAGACTCCAAGGCAAGTGGAGCAGAAAACCAATCAGCTGCTGAAGCTGGTGCCACGCTGGCTACGACCGTTTCGCCAGTCAAGCCACTGGCAGATAGAGACGTCTACTACCCAGGTTCAGAGGGGCTTGCTGAAGACGAGATGAGGGTTGTCTGCCTCGGTAGCGGAATGCCAAATGCTCGTCCAAAGCAGGCAGCCGCATGCTGGCTGGTTGAACTCGGTAACGGCGACAAGTTTCTCTTCGATATCGGAAGCGGCTCGGCAGAGCGAATTTCGGCAATGAAGATTCCCTACGATTATCTCGACAAAGTATTCATTGGGCATCTTCACTCCGACCACTTCGGAGACTTAGGTGACCTTTGGATTGGAGGCGTAATTGGCAACCGGCAACGTCCATTACGAGTTTGGGGTCCGAGTGGAGCCAAGCCCGAATACGGGACCCAATATGCTTGCGACCACATGCAAAAGATGTCTGCGTGGGATACGGCTTCACGTATGGGGAACGTAAACACCAAAGGAACTCGACTAGAGGTCCATGAATTTGATTACAAGGCCGTCAATGCCTCAATCTATGATGAAAACGGCGTGAAAACTAGCGCAATCCCGGCGATTCACGCCATCGATGGTTGTGTTAGTTTTATCCTCTAATGGAAAGGTCTGAAGTTTGCTTTTAGTAGTGATACGTTCCCCAATAAGTGGTGGCTCAAGCATACGAAGAACTGCGACCTTGCGATTCACGAGTGCTTCGCACCGCCATCGGTCCTAGTTAACAAACAAAAATGGGCCGTGGCCGACGCCCTGAACGTCGGCACCCAGGTCCACACCTCGCCAGCTCAGTTCGGCAAAGTTATGAGTGATATTAAGCCGCGTCTGGCTGTTGGATATCATTTCTTCAACGACTTTGATACACTTCCAGCCGCCCTGGAAATGGCGAGGAAGACCTACGATGGTCCACTCGAAATGGCCACCGACTACATGGTGTTCAACGTTACCAAGGATAATATTCGAGTCAGAATGGCAGTCATTGATGAGGATATCTGGCCACAACCCTCAATAACCGAGACGTTACCAGCAGACCCTAGCCAGACAATCGGTTTTTCTGATTACATCAAAGAAGGACGAGTGCCCTATAGCGACGTCGTTGAAAAAATATATGCCGACACAAACAAGCGTTTTGGTACGAACTTGAAGGCACCTAAGTAAAGTCTGCAATAATGAGTTCCGTGTCTAACCAGCATTGGATTGCTGGGCCTTCGTCGGTAAACGCACGTCGCTAAACGGCGGAGGGGACAATCACGCCGCCGGACACGGAATCTCCGAAAGTGCGGCGGTCACATTTCGCCTCCCGCAGAAACGGCAACTCGCTAAATAGCGGCGGCGTGCACACCCGCCAGTCGAAACGGAATTTCCGAATATGCGTCTAACCCCCCTCAACCAGCAAAACACCTCCCAAAAGCCACCAACAGCTTCGGCGAGCCTTTGATGCGGATCTTTCTGGTGAGCAGGGCCCAGACGAGGTTGCGTTCGTCGGCCAGGTAGCCGAGCCAGGTTTTTGTGTCGACGGTGACGCGGAGATTGGGGGTGTGGACGTGGCCGGGGTCGACCGTGACGCGGCGGTCGCGGATGGTGATGGTGGCTTCGCGTTGTTCGGAGCCGGTAAACGTAAAATGGTACACCGCGTCGAGGCCGGTGGATTGGTTCGGTTGGAACAGTAGCGGCAGGCCGTCGAGGAAGCCGTCGACGGTGCGCGGGTGGAGGCTGTTGCCGACCACCTGGGAGCGCTTGTTGGGGAACCGTTTGGCGACGTGCTCGGCGGCGTCGGAGTTCTGGAGCACGTACACGGTCTCCGGCTTTTCTTGCAGCGGTTTTACGTTTTGCTTGAGGTGCGTGGACTTGTCGGCCAGGTAGGGGCCGATGACGTCTTCGCCCGCCGGGCAGACCGACAGGCAGTAGGCGGCCTTGTAATTGGCGCCGAAGGAGAGGCTTTGCCACATGGAGGCCGACTCGGCGTCGGAGACGCGTCGGCGGTAGTCGAAGCGGCCGCGGCTGTCGGCGACGTTTTCGACCCAATCAGTAAAACCGCCCATGAACTCGCGGTAGTTGTGCGTGTAGCACGCGGAGAAATTGAATTCGCCGTCGGGCGCGATGGCCCCCACGGGACACGCCGCCACGCAGAGCTTGCATTCGAGGCAGGGATCGTAGTCGATCGGCTGGCCCTCTTCGGCCACCTCGGCAGCGAGGAGGATCGTGCCCAACAGAATAAAATTGCCGAATTTTGGGTGGATCACGTTGCGATGAATGCCTATCTTCCCCAGGCCGGCCGCGACGGCCACCGGCTTGTGGGAGACGACCCAGATTTTGCCAGGGAAGTGATCCATTTCCATGGGAAAACCCATCGCGGGGTTCAGCGCGCCGACGCCCTGGGCTTCGAGCTCGGCGACGACGTGTCGGCCGATCTCGTTGACCTCGTCGCCGGCGTGATGAAACTCCAGATTGGCGGCCGAGCGGGCCGGCGAGCGGAGCGGCTCGCGGTTCATGCGGACGACGAAGCTCAACAGCGTCTTGGTGCGGGGGAAGGCGGCGAGGATGTCGTCGCGCTGGTCGTCGAGCTCAGGACGATCGATCGAGACGAACCCGGCATCGTCGGCACCGGCCTCGAGGATGAACTGCTTGAGCCAGTCGGCATCGAGGGTCGTGGGAGGATCGGGCGCGGCCGGTTGGCGTCGGGCTGCCAGGACGGTGGGATGGTCGGCGAGTTTCATGGTTGATTACCTTGTATATGCAAGTAACTGGCGAAATAAAAAGAGATCAACGGTTGCTGTCGGCGTGGGGGAGTCGTCCCGCGGCTTCGCACAGTAGCTGGACTGTTTTCTTCCCCAGCAGCTTGGTGGCTTGTTCTTGCGATTTCCTCCAGCCGGCGGACGCCTTGCGGAGCAGTTTTCTTCCCTCGGCGGTGAGCCGGAATGGTTGTGCGCGGCCATCCTCGTCGGGCACGACCTCGAGCCAGCCCCGGGCCTTCATCCGCTCGACGTTACGGCTGAGGGTGGAGACGTCGAGATGCAGCCGGTCGCAGATTTCGGCGGGGCGGGCCACTTTTAGTTTGGCGGCGGCGACCAGGATGTTCATTTGGCTTACCTTCAGGCCCAAGGGACGCAGGGGTTCGTCGTAGATATTGGTGACGACCCGATTGATCATCCGCAGCCGCACCGCGAGGCACTCGGCGGCGATGGTATCGACGGTGGGTAGGGCAGGGGTAGGCTTCATGACATCGGCTCCAATTAGATTGTATATACAAATAAATGGGCGTCAAGGGCTTTTTGGCTTCCTCCTGCAAAAAATCTACTCGGAGTAGTAGCCACGAAACACACGAAGAGATACAAAAGGCTGTTCGCCAATTGACCCGAGAGTTCGATCATGCTTCGCTATCTACTGTTTCCCGTTGAGACGCTGATATACGGCATTTCGTACGGTTACCTGCAATTCCAAATTCGCGCGCCCAGGCCGCTGCTGGCGGAACCGACGTGGCGAGCGCTGACAACTGAGTTGCCGTACGGCTTGCGGTGGATTCGCAACTCCTGGCCGTTGCGGCCCCTGCGTCGGTTGACCGTTGCCGCGAAGATGAAGCAGGACCATGCGTTAGGCATAGCCGCCCATTACGACGTATCGAACGATTTTTATGAGTTGTTTCTCGACAAGCGATTCATGTTTTACTCTTGCGCCGACTTCCACAGCCCCGAGGAAACGCTAGAAGAAGCCCAGCAGCACAAGGCCGACTTTATCCTCAATCTGATCGACCCCAAACCGGGCGAGAAGATTCTGGAACTTGGCTGCGGTTGGGGGCCCATGCTCGGGCACATCCATCAGCACACCGGTGACAAGGAAAATCTATACGGCATTACCCTCTCGAAAGAGCAAGCCAAATACAACAGTGAGCAGAATGGCTTTCAGGTCGAGTTCAGCGACTTCATCACGCGCGACTATCCGGCGGAGGAGTACGACGCGATATACTCGATCGGCGCCTGGGAACACGTCCGACCGAATGAGATCCCCCAACTTCTGGACAAGCTCTACCGAGCACTCAAACCAGGTGGACGCCTCGTGCAGCACTTTTTTTGTGGCGTGACGGGGCATCCGCTGGCTGCTGTGGCAGTCTCGCAGATCTATTTTCCAGGCTCCATCGGAGCGAGCTTCCGCTTTCATCGCGAGGCTCACGAGGATGCGGG
>CAXMSB010000396.1:0-11374 GCA_964195615.1 uncultured Granulosicoccus sp.
TGGCCAGCCAATGGCCGGCCGACTCTTGGATGTGGCAGATCGACAAGAGCGGCGGACCGCTGTTCACGCTGTCGGTCTGGTCGATCGATCTCATCCGCTGGCTGTTCGACACCGAGATCACAAGTGTCGAGTCGGCCGTGAAGTACACCCCGCTAGAAAAAACCGGCGGCACGCTCGGCTACGACGCCTACGCGACGTTGCGCCTGGCCAACGGCATGGTCGCCTGCCTGCAATACAGCGGCTCGGTCAATCACGCGGCCTCGAAATCAAATCTGGAAGTGATTGGCGACTCGACCTGCATGCTCAGCGCGTCGGACAACGATCTGGTCACCCTCTTCGGCGAGAGCCCGCAGAAGACCGTCTGGAACCTCAAGGAGTCGGGCCCCAGAATGTGGGGACACCAGCAGCAAAACGAATACTTCGTCAACTGCATCCGCGAGGGCCGCGAGCCGGACGTCAAGCCGGAAGATGGCCGCAAGGCGATGGAGATCGCCCTGCAAATCGGCACAAGCACCGCCTGAGCGGTCCGAGCACTTGGCCGGACTCTGCGGCATCTCGCTTCTGAATCAGATTTGTCACGAAGCTCTAAGGAGAAGAAAGTCCACGAATAACACGAATTGCACGAATGAAATGGTCGCTGCGAGCGATCCCTCAAGTCGTAATCAACAGTTAACCATCCAGGGCATGCGACGACTAACAGAAACATCTCCTATTCGTGCAATTCGTGTTATTCGTGGACTTTCTTGTTCTGTGAGGGCAGTGGCTTAGCGCTGTAGCACTAAGCGAGTTTTTACAGGAGGCCCAAAACCATGCACACTTTCTATTCGGCGGTCGTCGTCAGTGTCATTCTTGTCCTGGCATCGCCGGCAAGATCGGACGACAGCTTGCGTCTCCTGATCATTGACGGGCAGAACAATCACGACTGGAAAGTGACCACTCCCCTGCTGAAGCGATTCTACGAGAAGAGCGGCCGCTTTGTCGTCGATGTGGCCACCTCGCCCTCCGAGCGGCACGACATGAGCGGCTTTCGCCCGCCGTTGGCCGAATACGACGTGGTGGTCAGCAACTACAACGGCCAGCGCTGGCCGCGGGAAACAGAATCAGAGTTTCAAGCTTACGTACACGGCGGGGGTGGTTTTGTGAGTGTGCATGCCGCCAACAACTCGTTCGCCGACTGGCCGGAGTACAACGAGATCTGCGGCCTGGGCGGTTGGGGAGGGCGCAACGAGCGATGGGGACCGTACGTCTATTATCGTGATGAAAAACTTGTGCGAGACGACGCGTCGGGAAGCGGCGGCAGTCATGGCCCGCAACACGAGTTCCAGGTCACAACTCGCGATACCAAGCATCCGATTATGCATGGGTTACCCAGAGTGTGGATGCACACGCAGGACGAACTTTACAGCCTTTTGCGAGGTCCAGCAAAGAATCTGAATGTGTTGGCGACCGCTTACGCCGACCCCGAGAAAGGCGGCACTGGGCGAGACGAACCCATGCTAATGACCGTCACGTACGGCAAGGGGCGGGTGTTTCACACAGTGCTTGGCCATGCGGACTACTCGATGCAGTGCGCCGGTTTTATCACGACATTGCTGCGCGGAACCGAATGGGCGGCCACCGGCAAAGTTACCATTCCCGTACCGGATGATTTCCCCACCGCCGACAAGGCGAGCCCGCGAGAATAGTGAGAGCACCGTCAGCTACCAATCAACTCGGCTGGCAATCGCGTCGAGTTGACCGCGTAGATGGTCCAGTCGCTTGGACATGGCCGGGTCGAACTCGCCGAGAAAATCGGCCTCGACCTCGCGCTCCAGCCGCTGCAGATGGCGACTCAACTCGGCCAACGTCGCTTTCATCGACCGGGGCGATTCGACCGCACGACGTTCCACGGGCGTCAGCGATTCGTAGTAGAGCCTCACGAACTGAAAGTCTTTGGTCAAGCCGTTCAACGAATGAATTTGCCTCGACAATCGTTTGAACTGCGGACGCTCATGCACCAACAGCGCGGCCTCCACTTCGTCCAATCCCCGATGATAGCCAGCAATCCGGGCCTTTAGTTCTGTGAGATTTATGACGACAGGCTCCACGACTTGCGGCGCCGGCGGCGTCGCAGCAACGGCGATCTTTGTGCTCACCTCCACGAACAGGGATTCGACGGGGGTCGGCGGATGATTGATCGGCGACAGTTCCACCGGCGGGTCGGTCGGGGCGAAGAAAACTGCCGACGTGGCCACAACAGGTGCGGGCTCACTCGGCGGGTCAATAACCTCGGTTGTCACAACCAAGCTAGACTCGGTGGACAGCGGCAACGGATCGACTCGCGGCGGGATAGGCGGGGTCTCCGCCACTTCGCTTCGACCGAATTGTGGAGCGGAGGGTAGCGACTGAATAGAACCGGGCATCGAACGAATCGTGGCCTCCAACAGCCAGTCGGCCAACAGCCGACGATCCGCGGCAGTCTGCGGCGCCTCGCGCCACGTCGCCAGCACCGCCTCAAGTTGCTTCACTCGCTCGGCGCCTTGTTTCGGATTCAAACGAAAGGCCGATTCCATTTGGAAACGCAGGTCCGATTCCAGATGGACCAATTCGTCAGTCCGAGAGCTACGCGACTGCTGAGCGGTCACGCCAGCAGCCAAGATGACCACGGCGACGATCGTGCTGAGAATCGCAGTGATGCGTTCGCTGCTGATGGTTGACAGGTCCATGCGGTAGAGCTCCTGGAAAATGCGTATCTAGCAAGGCGCGGAACGTCCGTTCTCGGACATTGGTCCATACAAGCCTAGAACGCACTGGCCGCAAGTCAAAACAGCTCGCCCAGCCCGGTCGCTGTCCACGAGAAACCCCTCGAAAAACCGTTGCTGCTGGTAGCAATCGTGCAGGTCGTGCCGGTGGTGCGGTTGCCGCAAAGCGTACCGTAAACAACGTTGATCGCGGCGGTTGTGCGGCGAGCGGTGGCGTTTGGTGTGCGGAATCGCACAGCGTAGTCGGCTGCGTCAGCAATGGAACGGTTGCGGCACTGTCCAACCTGCCGAACCCACCACGAAAACCTTTGCCATCCCCAGTACGTCTTGGTACGCTTAGGTCAGTTCCGGCAGGCACGGGGGATCCATAGAGCGGTCGACCGCGGGGGGAACCAGATGAGCCACTGACGGTCTGTGTACATGTTGCACAGGGTGACAGTGGCTTTTTTCGTCCATAACCTGTAATCAATTTGCGACATTCCGAGCCTGGTGTGGTTCCAGGCAGTCCATATGGGAAATCCCGGGTAAGTGAAGTTATGTTCTTCCCATTGGAATTCAAATTCCGATCAATTGAAGGGGGGAGAAACCAATGATCGCTTCTCAAGTTCGTACAGCCTCAATTGTCTTGCTGGCAGCGATTATTGCAATTGCCTGCAATTCCTCAGCGAAGGCTGATTTCATCGACATTCTGTCGAACCACGGTGTGGCCGATCCTGCTCCGGGTACGGTCATCAACTCGACCGATGGTAGCGGAACGAATGATGCGCCCGATAACACTTGGCGCGAGGTCCACAATCTGCTCGACACCACCGGCCTGAGTGGCAATCCGCTCACCCAGGCTTCTTCCTGGGCGGATCAGAGCAAGGGCTATTGGAACAGCGTAAATACCGGCCATGATCGCGGTGATATCGGCGTGTTGATCGATCTAGGTGGGCTCTATTCGCTCGATGCGATGCATTTGTTTGGATACAACATCCAGGACACCGGTACGGGCTACTCGCAGCGGACTCTCGGCGCCTTCACGGTCAAGACGGCGACGAATCCCGCCGCCGTGACGACGGCGAGTGGCGAGTTGCTCGTCGACGAGATCTCCTGGTTTACGCAGCAGGGCCCCGTGCTGGGCCTAAGTGATCCGGGCCGGAATTCCACGTTCGGCAGGACCTTCCTCTTCGGTGGTGCCGAACAGCCTGAGGAACTTGGCAGTGAGGATTCGTATGACGTGACCCCGTCCACTGTGACCGCGCGCTACGTATTCCTGAGCGGACTTGCGCCCATCTGGCTCAATCCCTCCGACTCGAACATCGTCGGTCTCGGCGAAGTCCGCTTCTACAGAACCGAGGTTCCCGAGCCCCCCACTGCCGACTTCGACGGAGACGGCGATGTGGATGGAGACGACTTTCTCCTTTGGCAGCGCGACCCGAGTGTGGGGTCCTTGGCCGATTGGCAAACGAACTATGGCATGGTTGCTTCGCTCTCGACAACCTCGGCAGTGGTCCCGGAGCCGATGAGTTGCCTACTACTTTGCTTTACTGCGTTGTTTGCTTTTGTTCGACGACGTTAATGGATAACGTTCGTCGCATCCCATTTTCTGTTCTTTCTTGCAACCTTGAGGAGTACTCTAATGATCAGACCACAGTGTTTAGCTGTCGCCTTGGCAGCTTCCGGGGGGTGAAAAGAGGGCGCAGCTCTTTCTTGTCGCAGCGCACGCTCCGGCCCCGAGCCCGGCCCAGGAACAGACGAGCGGCGTCCCCTTTTTCTCCCCATCAGGTGGTCACTTGCCGAATCGTCTAACCACTCTTTGTTGTTAGCCAGTAGTTCGATCGCTTCCGACCTGACAGATGTGGCCTCGTACTCTGCATGGCGAGCCTCCCGCGGCGACGGTGCGGAGGCAAGAAACTGGCAGTAGAACGTGCAGAGGTGCACGTTACATGAGCACATAGACTTTCGCCATTGCGAACTTGGCTCGCAATTTGCGGTTGTCGCAGAGCGTGCCGTAAACAACTTTGATCGCGGCGGTTGTGTGGCAAGCGGTGGCGTTTGGTGTGCGGAATCGCACAGCGTAGTCGGCTGCACCGGCAATGGGGCGAATGCGGCACTGTCCGAACAGCAATGAAAACCTTTGTAATCCCGAGTACGTCTTGGTACGCTTAGGTCAGTTCCGGCAGGCACGGGGGATCCATAGAGCGGTCGACCGCGGGGGAAACCAAATGAGCCACTGACGGTCTGTGTACTCGCTGCTGGCAATTCGTTTAGCGTATTGGCCAGAGCATTCCAGGCTCTCCCGTGTCGGCTGTACGCTCGGTCTTTCTTCGATGGGAGGCCGGTGGTGCAAGTTGGCCTCAAGAAACCATCACTGGGCAGCAGAACCATTCTGCTCGTACAAGTACGAGTGGACTTGGTCCGCAACTTTGGCAAGCAGCGGTAAGTCTTCGCGAGTAAAACTCGCAGAACCTCGCCATTCAGGACGTGAAAAGCGTCTCACAGAGCACCGGCCAAGCCAATCGCACGCGGCCCGACCGTTCACAACTCCATCTCCCGCGTCTCCGAGCCTCTGCGTGAAATCTTTCCCCAAGATCCGCCAGAACCAGTATCCGCCAGAAGACAACGCACCGCCTCTGCCAAAAACGCTCTCTTAAGACGCCCATGCCGATGTCGTAGAATCAAACGACAAGCTCAAAAGTAGACGTAGGGTGCGTGCAGCGCAGCGAAACGCACCAGAGAAAATGGTGCGTTCCGTTATCACTCCACGCACCCTACTGCCTTCAACCCGATGGCAACCGCCATGGCCACCACCCGATTCCGATCAGCGAACATCAGCCCCATCAGCGCACATCCGCGTTCTATTCCCACCGGCGCTGCAAGCCCCAAGGTTCGGCCACCCCTCACACGGACCATGAAAACGGGCCGTCAGAAAAACGAGTTCCCTTCGCCAGGGCCACAACACTTTGTGGATCGGCACCCTTGGACTACAAAGTGTTGTGGTCGACGTCGCGCAGATCGGGGGATTCGGGCCGAACGCGATACTACATCTTGTGGTCCCTGAAAAACGACCACAGTTTTCCGTTCGGCCAAGAATCGTGCTTGACGTTGATCCCTCCGCGCAGCGCGGCAACGAGGCTGGTGCTGTGCTGATGTTCGGAGTCGATCGGCTACACCGTCGCCGCCGCAACTTTCGGCCCGGCCCCTTTGATCGCTTCCGAGGCGTCGCTTTCGTACTTCTTGAAGTTGTTCGAGAACAACGAAGCGAGCTTGTTAGCCGTGGCGTCGAAAGAGTCTTTGTCGCTCCAAGTGTTCTTGGGAACCAAGATCTCAGCGGGAACGTTGGCACACTCGGTCGGAACCTCCAGGCCAAACACGGGATCGGTTGCCGTGCCGCTCTTGGCCAGCGTGCCGTCATGCACGGCGTCGATGATCGCCCGAGTGTACTTGAGGCTCATCCGGGCGCCGGTGCCATAAGCGCCGCCGCTCCAGCCGGTGTTCACCAGCCAGGCGTTGGCCTTGTGCTCACGCATCTTTTCGGCGAGCAGTTCCGCGTACTTAGCCGGATGCCAAACCAGGAACGGACCGCCGAAGCAGGGGCTAAAGGTCGCTTCGGGCTCGGTGACGCCGACCTCGGTGCCAGCCACCTTGGCCGTGTAACCGCTGATGAAGTGGTACATCGCCTGCTCGGGGGTCAGCTTGCTCACGGGCGGCAACACACCGAACGCGTCGCAGGTGAGAAACACGATGTTCTTGGGGTGCCCACCTTCGCAGGGGATCTTGGCGTTGTCGATAAACTCGATCGGATAGCTGGCACGCGTGTTTTCGGTTAGCGAGCTATCGGTATAGTCGACCTCGCGGGTGTCGGCGTCCTGCACCGTGTTTTCGAGCACCGTGCCGAAACGGATCGCCCGGAAAATCTCCGGTTCTTTCTCTTCGGAGAGATCAATGCACTTGGCGTAGCAGCCGCCTTCGATGTTGAAGACGCCCGTGTCGGTCCAGTAGTGCTCGTCGTCGCCGATGAGCGCCCGCTCGGGATCGGCTGACAGGGTGGTCTTGCCCGTGCCGGAAAGGCCGAAGAACAGCGAAACGTCGCCGTTGGGGCCTTCGTTGGCCGAGCAGTGCATCGAACCGTAGCCCGCCTTGGGCATCAGGTAGTTCATCACGGTGAAGATGCCCTTTTTCATCTCGCCCGCGTATTGCGTGCCGAGGATGACGAATTCATTGACGGCGAAGTTCAGCGCGACGCTGGTCTTCGATTCGACGCCTTCGACGCTTTCGTCAGCATCGCAACAGCCGCCGTTGAAGACGACATAGTCGGGCTCGCCGAAGCTGGCCAGCTCTTGGGCCGTGGGACGGATCAGCATGTTGTGCATGAACAGGGCGTGGTAGGGGCGCGAGCAGACGATTCGCACCTTAATCCGCGTGGCAGGGTCCCAACCGGCAAAGCCGTCGACCACGTACAGGTGATCGCACGTATTGAGGTAATCGATCGCAATCTGCTTGTTCTTGGCGAACGAGGCCTCGGAAAACGGCACGTTGACGTTGCCCCACCAGATGTCGTCCTTGCTGCCGGGCTCTTCGACCACGCGCTTGTCTTTGGGGCTACGGCCCTTCTTGGCGGCCGAGTCGGCGTAAATCGCTCCAGAGGAGACAATCTGGCTGCCGTCGTTGAGGACGCCATCCTCGTACAATTCGGCCGGCGAGGCGTTGCGTGAGACGTTCGAGACTTTGATTCCGTAATCGGCAAGACTAATCGTTTGGGTCATGGCATTTCAGAGGCTAAGGGTCCAGTTTCCGGAAGGCGAGCCGTGTAGTTCAGGGCCGCAGCCAACGAGTGAATCCTCAATAATAGCGTATTCCGCCCCGTTTTCCAGGGGCGACGACTGCGAAGGGCGGAAAGATCTTTTCACCGGGGCGCCATGCGAGACGGACGGCACAAAACCAGAGAAAAGCCCGCGAAGAATGCCAGCGTCGCGGTGGCTGATTCCGGTACGGCATGTACAGCGGCAACCAGGGCCAGCGACGACTCCCACTGGCTCAGATCGTCGCGGTCGACGTCGCCGTCGCGGTCGGCGTCGCCCTGGGCGTGCAGCGCGCCCGGGCCGGTTCCGAAGCCTTCCTGCCAGGCCAGAAAATCACGTCCGTCGACGTCGCCATCTTCGTCGAAATCAGCACTTGGGTTGGGCGAGAGAGAGAAAGAGAGAATTGTATTGTCTCCGCTGCCGCCATTGTCGACCACGCCCAAAACGGTCCACGAACCGTTGGCACGCTGCGGTCCCAGGGCAAGACCTTCCAAGTTCTGCCCCAACCCTCCTCCAGCCTGTCCCGACCAGAGAAGGGTCTTGCTGACGAAAGTGAACGTCTCATTCAACAGCCCTGTGTCGTAGGGAGACAGGCTCACGTCAGTCGCCCCCTCGAAATCGATTTCATAGATGCGGCTCTCAAAAGGCGGGATCGTGATCGCGGCCGACCGCTCCAGAGCCAGCAGTGTGCCGTCGGGCATCGCCAACAGCTCTGCGAGGCCGCTGCGCGTCGAACTGTTCGTGGAAAACCCGCCGTGAATTGGATCGACCTCGTAGGCGTACTGCGGGCCCGCGGCTACCGAGTTGCCGGTAACTGCCATTTCGAGAATTCGCACCGTCGTGGGATCGCTCAGCGTCGCGGCAGACCCGTCCACGCTTAGTGCCTCCTCGTTGGCAACCCACATCATGGAGCCAGCCGGATGGCGGGCGAGTGATTCGAAGCCTCGATTGCCTAGAATGTTCGCGAAGACAGCGGGAATGGCCACGCTTTGCTCGAAGACGCCATCCGACAACCGATACTCTCGCAAGCCTGGATTGTTTTCGTTGCTGATAAACACACTGTTGCGATTCGGATCGGTGTAAGCCACGCCCTCGAAATCTAGACTCTCGGAGAGCTGCAGGTCGTCGACCGCCTTGGCGGAGACCAGCGAACCGGTGGCAGAGAATCCGACGTCCACGGTGATCAACGGACCCCCGTTGTCCTGCACCGTGAGAAACCGATGCAGTCCAGACGTGGGCGACGGCCCCACGTAGGTGACACCGCTCATTCCCGACACGCTCACCGCCGAGGTGTCCAAGGCCATGCTGCCGAGCGAGCTTACCGTCCAGTTGCTCGCTTCGACGCGAGCAAGGGTGAGTCCCCCGATCGCCCACGCACAGGCGGCAAGAAACAGGATTATCCGTGGCGTGTGCATTAGCGATTTTCTCCCAAGGTCGTGTCCAATTCAGTGGCATCCGACTCATTGTCGGCTGCAGTGCCGGCGTCGATCAATAGATAGCCGCTCCAAAAAATGGGATGGGCTGCCGTCAGAGGTGGATCATCCTTCCCCGCTTTCACACGCGGTTCCTGGGCGGGCTGGATGGGCAACTCCATCGCCAACTGCACGCTTCGCTGCCAGGCGTCGGCCGCGGTGGTGTGCGGCAATTCCTGGACAAATTCTCGCACGATCTCCATCGTCGACTCGCCTCCCACACGCCAGCGACTCAGCAGGATTGTCTGCGCCCCGGTCGACATCAGCCCGCACGTACTCAAGAACAACTCCGACCCGGGCGACCCGCGACGTTTCGAGCCCTTGCCCCCGTTTTCAGCGATCGTATGCACGGCCGGGAAGATCATTCGTTGCGGTCCGAACTGGGGCAGCTCGAGCCATTGATCGAGCGAACCCTGCGACGCCGAGCGCCCCGCCGGCAAGGGCGACCAGGCGAACGGTTGCGAGGGGTCGATCGTCTGTTCGTCCAACACGACCAGCGTATCCAGCAGCGAACCAAACCGGGGCGGCGACACCGGCAGCGGACTGGGAAGCTCCGTCGTTCGCACCAGGGCCGTGCGCAGCGACTGGAGCCTCTCGCTCTGCGCTTGTTCGTTATCTCCCGGCACGATTTCGGCGCCCACGATGGCCGCATGTTGCATGCGTCGCCAGGGAACCGCGTTGCCGACGGCCAGCCCCAAGGTCGGGACCACCCGCACGCGAGCCGTGGAAATGAGCGGAACAACGCTCTCTTCGGTCGTCACCGGCAGCGCTGCCAGCGGGACATACCAGATCACTCCGTCCGGCACGACCACCAATTCTTCGAGCGACTCGGGATCGATCGACGAACCCTTCAACAGCATCTGGAAGAGCTTCTGCCCCGATTCGAGCCAAGCGGAGGACTGCAACTGGTCGGCCTCCAGATCATGGTTGGCGTCGTAGTTGCCCACGTCTCGCAAAAAGGTAGCCACCGCGCGGTTCAAGCGTCCCGAAGGCCCACAGTTCCAATTGGTCGAGGCATTGGAAGTCATCAAGAAACCGAGCATACCGGCAGCCGTGTCGTGGAACACCAGTACCGCCTGGCCCGGTTGAAGCTGTGACTGCACCGTTTCGAGAGTCCGTAGCGGAGGGAAACTCATCTCGGTTGGCACTCGGTCGAGGGCGAGACTCCTCAACATTGCTTCCCGGCGATCAAGTGTATCTGCCCAGCTCCGCCACAGTTTCACCAGGTCGCGCTGCTCGCTGGCATCCATTTCTGCGACCCACTTCTGCTTGAGTTCTGACTGGAACTTCTCGCCGGCCTGGACCGCCTGTTGATACGCGGGCAATCGCAGCAAGAGTTCACCCCGAATCGTACGGGCCGTTTGGCTCAAGGAAGCTTCCGGAGCTTCCAGCGTGTCGCGCAACGCGGAGAGCCGTCCCCCCCACGGCGAGACCGCGTGGAAATGGCGACGCTTCGCCCGGTCGGTCACCTCCAGGGCCAGGGCCACGTTCTTCTGGTTGAACGAAGCGTCAATCCAGCGATCGAAAGCGTCGCCATGCGGAGTGCTCAGCACGGCCATCGTCTCCAGCGGGCGGAACACCCAGTCCGTCAAAGACGGATCGTCCAACAGCGACAGATAAACGTCTACTGCCGAACGGGACCTGAGTTGGCTGCTATCGAATCGGCGATTGGCCAATTCGATCTGAAAATTGCGGCTCGACATGCCCGCCTGTTGCTCGACGGCTTGGGCCAACAGAGCGGAACCCTGCTCGCGACCTTGTTCGAGCAGCACCCGGGCCGCGAGATATTTCGCCCAATTGCCCAACCGACCATTCACGGCATCCTGCAGCCGGGCTTGGCCCATCTTCACCGCACCGGCGGCGTCCGCCCAACGGCCGGCCCGCATCAGCTCTTCCGCCCAGCCCAAGTTAAGCCGTGCGAAAATGTGATCGTATCGCTCACGGCGGGCCCAGATGGCGGCCGGTTCGAGCGCGGCACTGGAATCTTGCGGACCGCCTGCCAAGCGATTGAGCGTCGCCAGCCGAAACGATTCGTCGATCGTGCCCGGGTCTTCGAAGTAAAACGCCGAGAAGCCGGCCTCGGCCAACAGCCTATCCGCCGCGGCCGTGTTGCCCGCCTCCATGGCCAGTCGGCCCTGTTCCAGCAACGTCATACAGGTGAGCGGATGATCGAACTGTCCGGCCACGCGCTCAGCTCGGACGAGACTCTTCAGAGCCAGATCGGTCTTGCCCTGCCCTACATATGCCAGTCCCTTGAGCAACTCGACCCAAGCCTTGGACCAATGATTGGGCGGCGCGACGCCTCTCGACAAGGCGCCCCCCAGGGCCCTCGTCGTGGCGTCGCCTGGAGCCAGAGGGCCCAGCAGTTCGTTCCGGC
>CAXMSB010000397.1:0-7955 GCA_964195615.1 uncultured Granulosicoccus sp.
CGGGACGCCCAGGCTGCCGGGATGATTGGCCCGGAGCTCGACCAGCGTCAACGCAAGACATTATTGGAGTACCCGTGATGAAGGTCTTTACAACTGGTCAGGTCGCCAAGATCTGCAAAGTGGCCCCGCGGACGGTCAGCAAATGGTTTGACTCCGGACGCCTCAAGGGCTATCGCATTCCCGGTTCCCAGGACCGGCGCATACCCCGCGAATATTTGATCAAGTTCCTCAAAGAGCATGGCATGCCCCTAGGCGACCTCGAAGACGAGGCAATGGCCAAGGTACTGATTGTTGCTCAAGATCAGGTTCTGATCGAAAATCTCAAGCGAGAACTGCCACCCGAAAGGTCGTTCCGCACGTCGATGGCCGCCAGCGGCTTCGAAGCCGGCATCCAAGCCGAAAGCTTCCACCCCGACTGCATCATCGTCGATTTCTCGATCGGACAGCTCGAAGCCTTGCAGATTTGTCAGAATCTGCGTCGCAGTAGCGATTTTGCCGACACCATCCTGATTGCTTTGCTTCCGGATGACGGCACAACCGCCAGCTTCGATCGATCGAGTATCAACGAGACGTTCAAGAAGCCTTTCGACGCCGCTTTGTTGGCCGAACGGCTGAGAACCTTGATTGGCTCGAAGAAGGAATTGGTCTAACCGCCCAGTCCACGTGGCATAGTGCCAAGGGCATAACCGTTGGGGAGGCTACCGCCAACGGATACATATAAGAGGTTTCGAGGTAACATTCGAAGCCAACCGGAAAAGGGACTGTTGAATGAGTCAACTGCCGGGCGATTGACCGCTCCCGAGTTGGTCGCCCCTTCCCCGATCACGAGGCCCCGTTGCAAGTGCAGCGGGGCCTTTTTTTGTTGGTGCTACTTGGACTAAGGCCGCACAAGCCCCGCCGTGATGTCCAGCTCCAGCGAATCGAAGTCGCCGGCGCGGTAGCGCTCCACGGCGATCGCGCCCATGACCGCGTTGTCGGTACAGAGCGACAACGGCGGGATCATCAACTCAAATCCTCGCTCGGCGGACTCTTTCTCCAACGCCTCACGAAACGGCCGATTCGCCGCGACGCCGCCACCTACACAGAGCCGATCGAAACCGGTCTGCTCCAGCGCCAACAGGGATTTGCACACCAGGCAATCGATCACCGCGGCCTGGAACCCGGCCGCCATGTCGGCCACCAACTGCTCGTCGAGATCGGCGGCGATGCCCATTTCCGGTCGGCCGGGACCGAACAACTGGTAGCGCACGGCCGTCTTCAAACCGCTGAAACTAAACTGCAGCCGCGTCGGGTCGTTGGCCAACGGCCGGGGCAATCGAAATCGCCGGGGATCGCCCTTCTCTGCCACCCGTTGAATCGCCGGCCCGCCGGGATAGCCGAGGCCCAACATGCTTGCCACCTTGTCGAACGCCTCGCCTGCCGCGTCGTCGATCGTGCCGCCCAACGGTGTGAAGTCGAGCGCCGTCTGGCAACGATACAAGTTGGAATGCCCGCCGCTGACGATCAATCCGACGCACGGAAACACGTCTCGCCCACTGGCAATCTGGCAGGCATAGATGTGTGCCTGGAGGTGGTCGATCGCGATCAGCGGCAGATCGTGGGCAAAGCACAACGTCTTCGCGGCCATCAGACCCACCAACAGCGACCCCGCCAAGCCGGGCCGGTTGGCCACGGCCACCGCGTCGAGTTCCGACAGCTTGACCTGGGCCTGTTGCAGGGCATCGTCGATCACGGGCAGAATTCGCTCGACGTGCGCCCGACTGGCGATTTCCGGCACGACGCCGCCGAAGCGTCGATGCAGTTCGTCTTGCGACGCGACCACCGCTCCCAGGACTTCGAGCTTGTCGGTGACCACCGCCGCGGCCGTCTCATCGCAGGTCGTCTCGATCGTGAGCATGCGAAACATGTGTGGGTCTAGGGTCGAGAGTCTAGGGTCTAGAGCCAGAGAGGCATGATGACTCAGAGCTTCCGGCTCTCGACTCTGGACTTTCGTCTCTCGACCGATTGCCCGGCAATTGTAAGTGATGCACCCAGGCCGGGGGTGTGTTTCCCAGGATGCACTGACGATCGACTTCCCAACGGTCGAATTCGCGGGCCAGCAATCGCTCGATGCCAAATAGTCGCCGCCGTTCACTCGGTTTGCAGAACAGCGACTTCGCCTTCCTCACGGCGACGTACTCGAAAAAACTCAGACGGGCCTGCTCGGCCGCGAGGCGGTGGAACTGCGTGAAGATCTGTTGGACCAGGTCGCAAGAAAAATTGTTGAGCGGCAGCCCAGAGACGATTACGTCGTAGGACACGTCCGCGTCGATTTGCTCCACCGGCATTTCGAGCACGCGCACACGTTCTGCCACCGCTTGCCAGGCAGATTCCTGCTCTAGCCGAGAGCGCAGTACGTCGGCGAACCGCTTGTTGAGTTCGACCAGGTCGAGCTGATCCTCTGGCCCGAGGCGCTCGATGATGTGGCCGGTGACCGCCCCGGTACCGGGGCCGACTTCCAGAACCCGCTGCGGCCGCTGACCGTTCGCCACGGGGCTCGCCAGCGCCCGCGAAAGCCGACGACCACTGGGCAGCACCGCCCCAGTGCTATGAAACGTCTGACGAAACTCTCGCCAGAAAACTCGATATTCCGCCATTCGCTGTCGCATGGCCGCATTCTACGGGTTCGCGAGAGTCGCGCATAGCCACGGCGGCCGATCAATACTCGTGCCACAGGCCGAGACCGATCTGTTGTTCGAACTCGTCGTAGAACTCGAACTGGTTGCTCTTACCGTTGTGGTAGTGTACGCCGGTCCGCAGGATCTTGCCGCCGTTGCCTCGCCAGAGCCAGCCGCCCTGGGCGACGAAATTGCCGCCGAAGTTGACTTCTTCTCGCAGATGGCCGTTGACCGCGAAGAAGGGCGTGCCACAACGGCCTGTCGGACCCGGCTGGGCGTAGTCGACGCCGAACTGAAACTCCCAAGGGTCGGTTCCCTCGTCGGCATAGAACGCCCAGCCCATTTCGCTGTACAGTCGCAACGCCGGCACGGGGAACAACGAATAAGCCAACACCAGCACATCGCGACTGAAATTGATGCGATCAGCCAGAACCTTATCTCCGCGAATCAAGATTTCATCGCCCAGATGGGAACTCAAGTGATAGTAAGAGAACTTCCATTGCGAGCGACCTTGGCCGTAGATTAGCGGCACGCCGAAGCGAAAATCGACCGCCTCCAAGTCCCAGTTCTTATCGAGGTTCAGCCGCAGCATCCCCGCGCCTTCCAGCTGGAGCTCCCAGCCCTCGGGACGGCCTTGGTTGACGGTTCCATAGCGGAGCACCGACGTGCGACCGCCGAACGTTACGTCCAACAGCGACACCTTGTCTTGCGTTTCCTCAAACGGCGTGGCGGAAATTCGCGGCTCCTTGGCGCCCGCCCAATAGGAATGCCAGATCAAGTCGTCGGGAAGCAGGTGCCAATTCCACACCGGGGCATCGGCCAACGGCGCCAGCACCGGGTCGCCATACGGCGCACTCGCGTACACGGGCGCGGTTACGTATTGCCCTGGGACCGGCCGGCCGCAGGGGACGCACATTGCTTCCAGGTCGAGATCCGTGACCACTTCAAGCGGAACGTCTTCAATAGCCGTCACGTACGCGGGCGGTCCGACCGGCTGCGGGACGACGGTCCGATAGGGCTGCCAGACCGGCGCTTGCTGCGCCAGAGCGTCGGTCGACGACCACGCACAGACAACGAACAGAGCCAATAGGAAACGATGCAAAGCCATAACGGGCGAAGCGTGGGAAATGGGGCACGGGCAAACAGGCAAACTCCGGCGGCGGCAAGACCGTCGGTGCTGGCTGGCGGTTATTTGAAGGTGGGAAGATTATTCGATTCCCCCGCGGCTGCGAAGGTCGATCAGGCACGTTTTCCCCACAATTTGTGTGCGCTAATTCACCCGAGCGGCTGCTAGCAAGTGGAGGTCGACAGGGGGCTCCAGATGCCTAGAATAGCTGGCACTCGAGCGCGGTCGCTCCTGCGAGCCCACAGAGGGGGGATAGAACCATGGTATTGCTGGAAATGAGCGTCGTTCCTTTGGGCTGCGGCGAGAGCGTCAGCCAGTACGTCGCCGAGTGCGTCGACCTCGTGGACCAGAGCGGGCTCGATTACGAGCTGCACTCGATGGGCACGATCGTCGAAGGCGACTTACCCGCGGTGCTAGCTCTCATGCAGAGCTGCATGGAAAAAATGGCCGAGCACTCCGACCGCGTTTCCTGTTCGGCCAAGCTCGACTACCGCCGCGGGAAACAGGGGCGGCTGACGGCTAAGATCGACAGCATCGAACAGAAACTCGGCCGCCAAGTGCGACGCTGAGAGAACCCTCACGACGAACCCTAGTGAAATAGCAGCATGAGCAACTCAGATTTCGATGCCGCGTTGGGCCGTGTTCCCAGCGGGATTTTTATTCTTACTGCCGGCACGGGCGACCGGGCCACCGGCATGTTAACCAGTTGGGTGATGCAGGCCGGCTTCGATCCGCCCACCGTTTCAGTTGCCTTGAATCTGAGCCGCCATGTCTGCGACTGGATCACCAGCGGCGAGCCGTTCGTGCTGAACATCGTGACCGAAAATCAAGTCGAACTGCTCAAGCATTTTGGCAAGGGGTTTGATCCCGACGAAGCCGCGTTCGAAGGGTTGTCGATTCGCCACTGCGCCCGGGGCGTACCGGTTCTCGAAGATTGCCTGGGCCACTTGGAGTGCGAGCCGACCGAGCACGTCGACTCGGGCGATCACCGTGTCTTTCTGGCCCGCGTGGTCCGCGGTGCGCTTGCCAACGACGCCTCCCCGATGATTCACGTTCGCAAGAGCGGTCGTGGGTACTGACCGGTGCGCGAGTCGGGCTAAAAATCGATTTCAAAGTCAATCGTCTGCTGCCCCGACTTGACTTCCTTCTGCAACGGCGTGGTAGTAGGACTGCCGTACGACCGAGGAATCACCTCCGGAGGAAGCGGGGCTCCCTGGGGAACTCGCGAGAGGGCCGAGTCTTCGATGAGCACCCGATGCCAACCGACGGGCGCCCCCAGTCCTTCCGCGTCACGGTAGTAATATCGCAACTGGTACTTCCCCTCAGCATCGGTTTCGCCCGTCGCATTGATGGGTAGATCGTTTCCCCGACCGGGGTCGGGCAAGAATCGCAGGAGCAAGCCCTGGTGTGGTTTTCCATTGATCAAGACAACGCCTTCCACTTCACCAAACTCAGGCAGCACCTCGCCGCATCCGACGAAAAGAGCCGGTAGAAGAGACAGGCACACAATGTTGAGGGAAGAATGCGACATGAATGAGAACTCGTGTGACGTGAAACGGAGGGCTGGGAACTGGGATGCTACGGGGCTACTCTGAGACAACCTCGCCTTCGTCGCGAGTGCTCAACGCCGCAAGCGTGATCGTTGCAATCGACTCGTCGATAAAGCGTGTGGAACCATCGGCGAAGGAGAGCATCGCTCCGCCGGGGTGCCCACTGCCCCAACCCATCAGGCGAATGTCTTGGCAAAAATAGCTGGACGAGCCTTGGCAGGAAGATGGAACCTGGTAATTGATCGGCTGAAAGCTGCTGCGGGTTATGTGACCGGTCCCCTTGAAGCCACCGGACCAGCCCCACAGCGACCATTGGCGGATCAGCAACCCACTGCGGTAATTCGCCCTGATGGTATCAAAGATGGGATCGAAATTGTATCTCTCGCCCATCAAGATCGTGTTGCTGGTACCATCGACCACCTGCGACAGCTTGACCGGCTCCTGGTCGCGATCTGGAGCCGAGGCAGGACCCGTTGTAAACAGAATGCCATCTGCTTTGGCCGCAGTCGGGTAGTAGTTCCTCGTGCCGTGATTGCCGGCATAGCTAGTATTGGAGTAGAAACCGACGTAGGCTAATCCCGAGTTGCCTGGTATCGACTTGAACTCAATAACACGTTCTTCCGCACCATCTGATGGGCAGTAGAACGCCCCGATGACCGCCGCAGCAGGCGACTGCGGCGTGAGCGAATTCTCTGCAAGATTCGCAAAGTCCCATAGGTCGTAAATGGCCTGCTGTTCCATGTGCGGCAGAAGTGAAACGAAAAACGACACGCCTCGGTAGGGCCCATAATCTTGCGTCAATCCACTGGGATAAGACTCTTCGTCCGAGAGGTGGTTCTGGAAAGCCAGGCCAAACTGCTTCAGGTTGTTGCTACACTGAGAGCGACGGGCGGCTTCGCGCGCCGCCTGAACCGCCGGGAGCAACAGGGCAACCAGAGTGCCGATGATCGCTATTACGACCAACAGTTCGACCAGAGTAAAACCTCGACGCGTTGAGAATTTCAAGATATCTCTCCCATGTATTTGCGGAAGATCGATGCCAACAGATCTTTTCGCCGTGTTTTCGAGGAGCAGCTTGACGGCGGTATTCTACCATGCAGTCGCATGGCCAACAAGCGATTTGACGGCGATCGCGCTGCGGATGGCCGCATGCGGGGCGCCACTGTAACTGTGCTGGGAATCGTAGTAGCATATTCTTCACAGACACCTGGTTGTCTGCTGGAGACCGAGTTGCGTGTGTCACCGAAGGGAAGACAATATGTTGATTATCTCGCGAATGCGATGGCTGTTGATTGCGATGACTGTTGCGATGGGCGTGATAACATATGACGTCGCTTCCGCGGAGCCTGACGCCAAGCTGCGTTGGCAACACGAGCCCGGCCAGTTGCTGGCTTTGCACGGCCCGCAGGGGATCATTTGGCGGCTGAATTTTGCCAAAGACCAGGCGAAGGTGTTCTTCGATCCCTTGGGAACCGTCGACGGCCGGACGCTCACCTGGAACGCTCCGCCCGATCATGCTTGGCACTACGGTCTCTGGTTTTCTTGGAAGACGATCAACGGCGTGAACTATTGGGAGCTCGACAAAACGGGTGAACCCGAAGGAATCACGGAGCTGCAATCCGTGAAGACGACTCACGACGATCAAGACGGAGCCAACGTCGTTTTGACGTTTCGTTATCATCCGGCGAACGAAACCAAATCCGTCATGAACGAAACTGTGACGCTCAAGATCGAACCCCCCCGCGCCGACGGCTCGTACCGCATCGATTGGCGCCAGCGCAGCACAGCTCAGGTCGACGTGGAACTCAACCGCACGCCGCCGCCCGGCCGACCCGGCGGGCTTGGGCACGGCGGCTACGGCGGCTTGAGCTACCGGGGCGCGCGCGATCTTGCGGAGGTCGTCATCACAGACAGCCAAGGCCGTACCGACATGGAAGTTCATCGCCAGACGGCCCGCTGGTTGGACGCGAGCGGCACGGTCGACGGCGAGCCGGCTGGTGTTACCATCTTCGATCACCCCGCGAATCCTCGCCATCCGACGCCTTGGTTCATCGTCCAGAGCCAACTCAATCATGGCCCGTTCTGGTACACCAATCCAGCCCTGTTGTGTTGGGAGCCTATGCATCTGGCCGCGGGAGAAACGCTTGAACTGCGTTATCGAATCCTCGTCCACGAAGGACTTGTCGACCAAACCAAAATGGATACCGAGTGGAAACAATTCGCCGCTCTGGAATCAGGGCATGCTTCGGGCGAGGATAACGGTGATCCTGTGAAAGACCAGTAGACAACAGTTACCAGGCAGGGGCTGCCCATCTTAATCTGGAAGAATTCGCCATTATCCGGGATTTCCCATTTGGCTGTACTCCGTCCGTTCACCCAGCCACTTCACTTCGTTCCGGCTACGCCTCCACGAAGTGAAGTGGCTGGCCTAGCGGTGCTGCAAAGAGCAACTTAACTACTGGTACTGTCACTGGGGGCAGGTCAGCAGGACACAGCGGAAAAACAGGGTTGTGAGTTATTTGAGGGTGTCCGGGAATTCATAATGAGTCGATGATCCAGCGAATCTGTCCGTTTTCACAGCCTTTGCGTTAGTTATAGCGAACGAGCACTTGGTAAGCGAAC
>CAXMSB010000398.1:0-6211 GCA_964195615.1 uncultured Granulosicoccus sp.
GCCGATGATGACTCAGTTCGCTGATTGCACATTCTCACATCGCATCAAGCGGCGCATGGACCTGCTAGGCGTCGAACGCTGGCCGAGGTTCTTCCACAGCATGAGGGCGACACGGCAGACGGAACTGGAGGAAGTCTGGCCGTCGCATGTGGTCTGCTACTGGCTGGGGAACTCAACCGAAGTAGCCCGACGCCACTACCTGATGACGACGGATGACGACTACAAGAAAGCGGCTCAGAAAAGTGACGCAAAATCCGACGCACTACACGGCCATACAGGGTCACATAGGGGCATAACGCAAGAATTCGGCAAAGTCGTAACCCCTTGTGGCGTAAGAACATGGGATTCTGTGTGAAAGTGTGCGGGTCCCTTGAACTGTCGGCCCCAGAAGCGTACAAAGGGGTGATTGGCGGTCGGGAGATTTCGGCCGCTGGCGAGGGGCCCTTGCAATGGGGGCCTAGCGAACCTGGTCAGGGTGGAAACACTGCAGCCATAAGCCTGCGCTTCTTTGTGTGGGGGCCTCTCGCCAGCGGTCGATTCGTTGTTTTGAGGGGAACATTGACAAGGTAAGCGACATGTCAGAAACTCCGCCGCCAGCAGCGAACTCTAGGGATGATAAATCCAACGACGATAAGTCTAATGACTATGTCGTGGTCGCCCGCCGCTATCGGCCGCAAACCTTCGACGAGCTGATCGGGCAGCAACACGTTTCCCAGGCCCTGTCCCGGGCCATCGCCAGCGAACGAGTCGGCCACGCCTATCTGTTCACCGGCGCACGGGGCGTCGGCAAGACGTCCGCCGCCCGGATTCTGGCCAAGGCGCTCAACTGTGCCGAGGGAACTTCGCCCACGCCCTGCAACCAGTGCGAAATCTGCACCAGCGTCGGTTCGGGCGACGACATCGACGTCCTGGAGATCGACGGGGCTAGCAACCGCGGCATCGACGAGATCCGCCAACTGCGGCAGAACGTCGCGGTCCGTCCGAGTCGCGCTCGGTTCAAGATCTACATCATCGACGAAGTCCACATGCTTACCAAGGAGGCATTCAACGCGCTGTTGAAGACGCTGGAAGAGCCGCCCGAGCACGTCAAGTTTATCTTTGCCACAACCGAGCCGAACAAGATACCGGTCACGATCCTGTCGCGTTGCCAACGCTACGATTTCGCCGGGATCGAAACCGGGGCCATCCAGGAGCGGCTCGAGCAGATTGCCACCGCGGAAGGCGTTGCCGTGGAACCCGACGCGCTGCAGATTCTCGCGATGCGGGCCGCCGGGTCGATGCGCGACAGCCAATCGCTGTTGGAACAACTGCTCTCGACCGGCAGCGAATCGATCTCCGCCGTCGACGTGACCAGCATGCTCGGTATCGCGCCGGCTACGCGGCTCAGCGGACTAGCGATGTCCCTGGTCGAGCGGAACGCGGCCGAGGGACTTCGGCAGCTCGACGAGTCGATCGGTGAAGGGGCGGAAGTCAGCCAGCTCGTCGATCAGTTGTTGGGGTACTTTCGCGACGTGATGACCCAGTCGGTCGGCTGCGACCCGTCGCAAATGCTTTACGCCCTGCCTTGCCAGCGGCAGGAGGTCAGCGAGGCCGCCGAGACGTTGGGCGTCGAGACACTGCTGGCGATTATTCAGGTATTGGATCAGTCGGCCGCGCGGATGCGCGTCAGCACGCACACGCGCACGCTGGCCGAGTTGGCAATCGTGCGCATCTGCAGTCTGGAAAATCTCGACGACCTGGCATCTCTTATCGACCAACTGAAGAATTCCAGCGCCACGCTGGCGGTTTCGCCGCCAGCAAAAAAAAACGAAACAGCTAGACCAGTCCGGGGACGAACCGCACCGTCAACGGCGCCGGCACCGAGCCGACCGGCCCCAAGTCCGGCGACCTCCCCTGCCCCGGCGACCGCCACCGCGCCTCCCGCCACGGAGCCGACCGCTGCTGCTGAGCCGACCCCGCTATCGGCCGACAACGCCGAGGAAATCTGGAAGCAGGCGCTCGACTCGCTCACCGGTATCATCGCCGATCACGCCGCCGCCGCCGACGAGGTGTCGGTCGACGCCGAGGGACGGCTGGCCGTGAGTTTCACGGAAAGTTTTCATCGCGACATTTGTGAACGACCGGGCAATCGCAGTCGGTTGGAAGCGGCGCTAAAGAGCGTGTGCGGCATGAAAGTTCCTCTGCAGTTGCGCACCTCGGTGCGAGTCGACGCAGCCGAGAAACCTGCCCCACCACGGGCCTCGCGTCGCCAGCAACAACTGGAGATCACGAATCAACCGTTTGTGCAGAAGGCCATGGAGCTGTTCGACGGCGACCCAGCCCGGCTCCGCTACGTACCTCCGGAAAAGTAGATAGAGAGAAAGCAACCATGCTCAAAGGCTTAGGAAATCTCGCCAATCTCGGCAACGTTATGAAGCAGGCCCAGGAGATGGGCGGCAAGATGCAGCAACTCACCGAGGAGCTCAAGACCAAACGGGTCGTCGGCAATGCCGGGGGCGGCTTGGTCGAAGTGGAAGCCAACGGCGTGGGCGAGGTGCTGGCCGTGCGGATCGATCCCTCGCTGGTGGAAAAGCAAGATCGCGAACTGCTGGAAGACCTCCTGCCAGGCGCCTTCAATTCGGCTCAACAGAAGGCCAAGCAACTGCACGCCGAGCAGATGCAGGAGCTCACCGGCGGGCTCAATCTACCGGGGCTCAGCGAAGCGCTGGGCCAGTTCGGGGGAGACTCACCCGGGGGGTGATTTTTCCGCGGCATCCCGTGTATGCTGCACCGGTCGGGGCTTCTTCGGGCGACTGCTGCGCGAGGGGGAATCGCGATCACGCTTGAGCGACACAATGTCCCCAATCTCTTACGGCTCTTGCGGTAAAAAAAGTCTCCCAAATCGTCCGGGCGACGTACAATAAAGAAGGCCGAGCAAGAAAGTCGCCAGCTGTCAAGTTGTTTGCGCCGTTTTCTGCCTGCTTGCTGGCTCTGTTTTACGGTTTCAGACAGCGCTACGGCGATAAGTTTGACCTTCGGCACATCACGGCATTATGCTACAGATGCGTTTGGAGTTGTCCGCCCCGTAGCGCGTGGACGTGTTTCCTGTTACTCACAAGTCTCTCACGGCGAATCGATGCGACTTTCCCTCGGCCAACAAATGCAGATGGCTCAGAAGCAGGTGCTCGCACCGCGGATGATCCAGTCGATGGAGATTCTGCAACTGCCGATCATGGCGCTGCAGGAACGCCTGGAACAGGAGATGGAAGACAACCCGGTGCTCGATCAGATCGAGCCCGACGAAGACGAAGGCCCACTTGAAGAGACCGTCGTCAATCCCGACAGCCCCACCGAGAGCGAACGTGAGTTGGTCGTCGGCGACGACTCGAACAACGAGGACGATTTCGAGCGGCTGTTGAACATGGCCGACAATCTGCCCGACGTCTACGAGGAGCAGAGTCGCCCCTCGCGAGGACAGATCGAAGCAGAGGGTGATCGGCGCCACGATGCAATGGCCAACATGGTCGCCCGACCCGAATCGCTGTTGGAATACTTGGAACATCAACTCAGTTGGTACGATCTGAGTCCCGAGGTCCGCCGGCTCTGCGAACGCATCATCTACAACCTGGACACCAACGGCTATCTCAAGTCGCCCTTGGATGATCTGCTCTCGACGCAGCCCGCTGAGATCAACGGCGACGCCAAGTCGTGGCAGGCCGAGCAACTGAAATTGGCCGGCGAAGCGCTGGCGATCGTCCAACGGCTCGACCCGCCGGGTGTCGGCGCACGCAATCTCAAGGAATGCCTGCTGCAGCAGCTCACGCCGGGGCTGTTGTTCTATGAAGAACTGCAGGTGCTGATCGAAAATCACCTCGAAGATCTGGAGAACAACCGCCTGCCGCTGATCTCCAAGAAGACCGGTTTCTCGATCGAAACGATTCAAGAAGCGTGGGAAGACCTCCGCACACTCAAACCCAAGCCGGGAGCCGAGTTCAGCGAGACTTTTGCTCCCTCTGTCACGCCCGACGTCTTCGTTGAGACCAAGAATGAGGGCGGTTACTCCGTGCGGCTGGAAGACGGCCATTTGCCGTCGCTCTACATCAGCCCAACCTACCGCAATCTGCTGCAAGATCCCGGCACCAACGCCGAGACACGCGATTACATCAAACGCAAGGTAAACTCGGCCCAGTGGATCATCGAGGCGATCGAGCAACGCCGCAGTACGCTCACGCGGGTGTCGCAAGCGATCGTCGACCACCAGATGAAATTCCTCGACGACGGCCCCGAGCACATCGAACCCTTGAAGATGCAACAGATCGCCGACAAGGTGGGCGTACACGTCACCACGGTTAGCCGAGCGGTCGACGACAAATGGATGCAAACGCCGCGCGGCATCTTTCCGCTGAAGCGATTCTTCGTCGGCGGTACCACCGGGGCCGACGGCGAGGAGGTCGCCTGGGACAAAGTGCGGCTCAAGCTGCAGGAAATCGTGGACGAGGAAGACAAGACCAAGCCGCTCAGCGACGACTCCCTGGTCCTAGCGCTCGCGGGACACGGCATCACGGTCGCCCGTCGCACGGTCACCAAGTACCGCAAAGCGATGGACATCCCCAGCAGCCGCCAACGCCGCGATTGGTCGAAGGCGGAAAAGTAGGTACGACCGAGCCCATTCTCTCTGGGTGTTCTGGTTCACACCGATTCAACGTAGAGCCCGCGGCGGAGGCGCTCTTGGCGACGGGTTTCGTCGATCATCGCGGCTACTTCCTGTGCGTTCTCAATGCCGGGCAGTTCCATCGTGGGATGCGACTGGTCGCTGGAGAGAAGGCGAACGGTGCCGACGCCCAGCATCCTTTCGATCGGACCTTGCACGTACGACACGTCGTCGATGTCGATCGCTTCGATGCGATCGATCTCGCGCCACAGCAGCCCCTGTTCATGCACGAAACGCTGATTCGAGAGGAAGTAGTGTCGGCTGAGCTGCAGATAGAAGAGCCGCGCGACCAGCCCCGCCCATAGCAGAAAGACAATCGCCAGCGAAACAAGCCAGCCGGTGCCGGCGAACCCGCCCGCCACGGCGACGACACACGTGGCTACGGTAAAGACAGCCGCACCGATCCACGAGCCGATCATCGCCAGCTTGGAATAGCGGCCCTGCCACAGCTCCCGTTCGGGGGGGTCATCGGCCGGGCGTCTGTCGCCGGTGGCCTCCTGGAAACGCTGTCGCGGCGTCGGCTCGGCACTATCCTCGCCCAGCGAAGCCCCACAGTGGTGACAGAAGGCCGCCTCTGGAATCACTTCCAACGAGCACACGGGGCAGTTCATCGCGGGTAACGTCTCCTTGGTTGACCGAAGCACTCTCATTTTGACGCATCGTGGGGCAGCGGTACAGGGGCGTCAGTCGCACTTGGGAGCCGCATTCGGGGAAAGGGACATCGAGAATCACCCCAAATTGCCAACGACCAACAGGTTATTCGCCGCCGAGGCCGAGATCTCTCCCTGAGAACACTTCTTTTTGCGAGCGGTTTGACGGGGGAGCTTTACGAGTTTTGCCACTCGTGTATAGTGGTCACCATGAAATGTCCCTTTTGTCGAACGGATAACGACCGCGTCATCGATTCCCGCGCCTGCCAGGACGGCTTCTCGATTCGTCGCCGACGTCAGTGCTTGAAGTGCAAGCGACGTTACACGACCTACGAACGCATCGAGGATTCGTCGATCAAGGTGGTCAAGAAAGACGGCGCGCGGGTTCCCTTCTCGCGAGACAAAATCAAGTACGGCTTGGAACGAGCCTGCTGGAAACGGCCCATCGGTGATCGGGACATCGAGCGGACCGTGGCCGCGATCGAGAACGACGTCTATACCACGTTCGAGACAGAGATCGAAAGCCGACGGTTGGGCGAGCTGGTAATGGATCACCTGCGCGATTTGGACGAAGTGGCATTTGTGCGTTTTGCCAGCGTTTACCGTCAGTTTGCCGACGCGGGCGACTTCGTCGACGAGCTACGCCCCTTCCTGACCAAGGCCAAGCAATCGCCCCGCTAACCGCCGCCGGCAAATCGCACCGAATAGCCGCGGCTCAACGAGTCGCCGGGCAGCGGCAATATCCACGCCTGGACACCTCCGCACGTAGCCTCTAAAATTCCCCTTGCCAGATGGGGCGGTAGCTCAGTTGGGAGAGCGCTGCGTTCGCAATGCAGAGGTCGAGGGTTCGAGTCCCTTTCGCTCCACTTAC
>CAXMSB010000399.1:0-10885 GCA_964195615.1 uncultured Granulosicoccus sp.
GACCGACAAGCTCGATGCCCAAACGCTGGCCGAGTTTTTGGCACTCGACCAGATTCCTGAAGCTTGGCGACCGACTCCACGAGTCCGCCAGCATCGCACCTTGGTGCGTCACCGACAGTACGTGGTCGGACGACGCACTTCGGTGAAGAATAAACTACGACGTGTGTTGAGCCACTACAACGCAGATACGAAGGATTTGTTTAGCAAAGCGGGACGAAAGTACCTCGCCACAATTGAGCTTTCCGAAGCAGATCGCTTTGTCGTCGACCTGCTCTGCGAAGAACTCGATCAACACAGCGAGCGACTAAAGCGGGTAGTCAAGCAATTGCGAGCGTTCGCCAAACAGGCGACCGTCGCTGAACAAGAAGCTCGCGCGGTGCTGGAAAGTATGCCATGCGTCGGCCTGGTGACGATTGAAGTCGTGCTTGCCGAAGCAGGTGATATCCGTCGATTTAGCTCCCAGCGCAAAGCGACCGCCTATGCGGGCTTGGCGCCCGGCATCCGCGAAAGTGCAGGCAAAGCCAAGCAGTTGGCCATTACCAAACAAGGTTCACGGTTGTTACGGATGACCCTGGTCGAAACGGCCTGGCGGCTGGTGAACAAAACCCGCCGCTGGGCAAGTTTGTACGAAAAACTAACAACCCGTTGTACTGCGAAGAAAGCGATCGTCGCAGTGGCTCGCCGCGTGTGGTGTGTGATTGTCTCAATCTTGCAGAGTGGACAGAAGTATCAACCCACGTAAGCTCTCAGCTCACCACCAAGGAAGCCGTGTCTTCCTCGACACTACTACCAAATCATCCCGGAGAAAACTAAGCGATCATTCGCACCGGCCTCACAACAATCCAGGACGACCCCGACTCCGACGCTGCGGGCAACCAAGTGGCTGACCCACGTTAACCTGAATGGTGGCGTCCTTTCGAATTGTTTCATGACGGGCCCCAAGTAAGCTTGGTGGCACCTCGAATAGATGCTCGAGCGTTCGTGAGAACTGCTCCTAAAACAGTAGGTCTGCGGAATATCGCTATAAAAATGAAATAGTACCGTTACCGGTTGACAACGATCTGTTCATAGAAGCGGCGGGGTGACACACTTCCTGCATTGGGCAAGACGCATTAACTAGCGGCGGTGAATCTGCCCTCTGTAGGAAAAGGAAGTTAGCTGACTACCCTCCATTGCCCCCAATAATGGGTAGATTGCCACTGTGTAAAACTGCGCCGGGCGTCGCTGGCTAGGCCAGTGTCTTTCCACCCTCTTTTGCCCAGGTCAGAGTACCAGAATCCAAACCGCTTAGTACAGCAGCAACCAGATCAGTCAACATCGAGAAACACTGGCAGGGCCAGTGAATCCAGGGAAAGGCGGGAAGAGGGATTGGGAACACTAATCGCCGCTGATCCTCGCTGATCTGATTGGTGTTGACTAGCGAAGATGAGTGCTCCAGCTCCGACACCGTATGAATGCACGTTCTGACCGAAGATTGAAAAATCGCTTGGCCACGGGCCAATTACTCCGGTGCCCGAGCAGATCGCCGTCGGAGACGCCTCCTACAATTCGTGGGCTGGAACTGCGCGGACTTGTTGCCGGTCTACATTCAATTGCCGAGCGAGATTCCTCGGCGGACCCTTCGAGGGACTCAGGGCAGGCTCTCGGAATGACAGGAATCAAGCATTGATCAGGCAGAACTAGTACTACAGCGCAGAGTCAGACAAAGGTTTAACCGCCAAGAGCGCCAAGGAAACCAAGGGTCTTTCGTTTCGGAACATCGAATCGGGCTTGGTGGCTCTACCAGTGTGTGGAGATGTTGTATGTATTCGCAGAGAGACAAGGCTGTTCACGCCTGTTTTCCTCGCAAATCATGTCGAATCTCCCTTGGCGGTTCAACCCTGCGCAGTAGCACTAGAGAACCACGAATGGACACGAATTGGCGGATGTGTCATGCTTGAGCGCCGTCGCGTCGCAAGAGAACCGACGCATTGCGCTGACAAAATGCTCGGTGAGCCAACTTGTTCCGATCCATTCGCGCTACTAACGGTCACCTTCTTTGCAGCAAACGAAGATATTTTACAGGAGGAAGCAGAGGCAGCAGAGTTTGTTGTCAAACTGTCGCCTCTGCTACCTCTGCTCCCTCCTGTTCATATCTTTTTTGAAACACGGATTTGTACTGTTTTGGTTGCGGCCGCGGGCCGCGCTGGGTAGATTCGAGTTCATTTGTGGTCGCTTACCCTGAGATGCAGTACCAGGGTCGCCACTTTTTCAGTTCAGGAGAGGCGAGGTTTGGCCAGACCGGCACCGAAACGATCGCTGACCGACTCGCAGGCGACGCAGACGTTGATGCGATTGCTGGAGATTCCTGGCGGGAGTGGGGATGAGAGCCGCGTGGTCGACTTTCTGCGGAAGGCGCTGGTCGATGCCGGCGCGCCGGCCGACGCGCTGCGGACCGACCAGGCCCATCGGCGCTCGTCGCTGGCGGGCGAGGTGGGCAACTTGGTGCTTCGTCTGCCGGGCACGGTACGTGGGCCGCGGCGTTTGCTGTCGGCGCACATGGATACCGTGCCGATCTGTGTGGGCACGCGACCGGTGCGGCGCGGCCAGCGGATCGTGGCGGCCGACCGTGCGTACGGCCTGGGCGGCGACGACCGTGCGGGGGTGGCCGTGCTCTTGTGTACGGCCGTGGCAATTCTCAAGCACCGACTGCCGCATCCGCCGCTGACCTTTCTTTGGACCGTGCAGGAAGAGGCCGGCTTGCACGGGGCGCGTCATGCGAGCCTGTCGCGATTGGGCAAGCCGCGGTTGGCGTTCAACTTCGACGGCGGCAGCGCCAGTCGGCTGACCCTCGGCGCGACGGGCGGCTATCGGATGACGATCGAAGTGCGCGGCCGGGCCAGTCATGCCGGCGTGCATCCCGAACAGGGCGTCAGCGCGATCGCGATTGCCTCGCTGGCGACGGCCGATTTGGTTGAGCATGGTTGGCATGGGCTGGTCGAAAAAGGGGGCAAGCGGGGGACGAGCAACATTGGCGCGATCCATGGCGGCGCGGCTACCAACGTCGTGTGCGAACTGGTCCACCTCCGCGCCGAAGCCCGCGGCCATGATCGGGTCTTCCGCGAACGAATCGTGAGCGAGATCGGCAAGGCGTTTTCCAGGGCGGTGAAAAAAGTGCGCAGCGCCAGTGGCCAACGGGGTAAAATAACAATCGACGGCCATTTGGACTACGAAGCCTTTTGCCTGCCGCGCGACAATGCGTCGGTTGCTGCCGCTGCTGCGGCGATTCGTGCCGAAGGCGCCGAGGTCGACTACACGATCGCCAACGGCGGCTTGGACGCCAACTGGCTCACCGCCCGTGGGATTCCCACGGTTTCGCTCGGCTGCGGCCAGAACAACATCCACACGGTCGACGAGTGGCTCGATCTGGTAGAATTCCATCGGGCGCGTCGCATCGCGCTGCGACTGGCGACCGGTGGGTGAGGTGACGAACCTCGGGTGGCCGGGGCAAAGCGCTAGCGTGCCCCGGTCGACGACGCCCACCGGGGCGCGCCCTGCGGGACTTAGCCCCGGCCACCCGGGTCAGACAAGGTTGTGAGGAAGAAATGGAACCCGACGACGAACTCTGCCTTTGTTTTCACGTGACGCGCCGCAAGGTGGCCAACTACTTGCGGATTGAAAAGCCGCGGCGGGTGGCTCAGCTTTCGGAGTGTTATGGGGCAGGGACCGGCTGCGGTTGGTGTCGGCCCTTCTTGGAACGGATGTTTCTGGCGGCGCAAGCAGGCGCTGCCGGCACCGCCGATCTGCCCGCCACCGATGATTATGCTCACCAGCGTAGCGACTACGTCCACGCCGGCGGCGGCACTCCCCCCGCCGGTGCCACGCCCATCGACCCGCCGTAGCTCGTGCCAACTTTCTATCGTCCAAAGGCGGAAAAAACCGTAAGAATCGAGGCGAGGCGTCACTTTCTCTTGCCGCTGGTTCTGTGCCATGTTATAAGCGCTAGTAGGGGAAGAAGCGGGTTTTATTGATGATTGCGCGACGGTTGAACCCTGCCGCCCAGTATTTGCTCGCGAAATTCGGGCTTCCGTTGGGCGCCCTCGGTTCATTAGCAGCGCAGAGGTCAGTAGTAAACTCAAGAGATCGCGTTGGGGGGAATGCCATCGCGATTATCGGCACGGCGCGAGGCGATTTTTGGCGATGACCCGCATCACACTGCGAGTTCTGGACGGGGCTGATCGGGGACAGGTTTTCGACCTGTTAGAACCTCCCATCACGATCGGTCGTGAAGAGGGCAACTCGGTTCAGCTCAACGACGAGCGAATCAGTCGCTTTCATCTAAAAATCCAGGAAGACCAGCAGAAGCTGGTGCTCACCGACCTGGAAAGCACCAACGGCACCCGCGTCAACGGCGAAGACACCCAACTGCGCCTGCTGCGCTACGGCGACGTCATCGCGGTGGGTCGCTCCGTTCTCTTGTTCGGCACCCGCGAGCAGATCGCCAACCGGTTGGAAGAGTTGCGCAGCGACGGGTTGTCGGAGACCAACGAGCTACGGGCGAGTGAATTGGCCGAACGGGCCGACTCGCAATCGCTGAGCTTCGAACTACGGTTGGGTTCTTCCGAGGAACTCCAGAGCACGCTACACATTCCCTTGCCGCCGGAGCTTCCCGAGCAACTCACGGCCGGCCAGGCCGCCCAGGTTTCGGAGCTGTTGGAGTACCTCCACCTGCGTACCCGTCAACTCGTGCAGGCGGCCACGGTCAACGACGACGCCAACCAGGTGACGATGTCCGCCGCCCAATGGCAAGACCTGTTGGACCTGCAGTCGCAACTGGCCGAGTATCTGCGTGCGATCGGCGACCCGGGTTCGCAGACTGAGTAGCTGTCGGCTATCGGCCAATTCGCATTCCCAAATCTGCGATCGTCAGTTCTGTCCCTGTCCTCTGCCCAGGCATCTTCAGTTTAGGCATCCGTCGCCTCCGCGGCCCCTGCGCCCCTGCGTGAGACCTTCCCCAAACCGGCCAAAGATTTCATTCGCAATGGGCCACCAAGTGTGCGCACGCAATGCACACCGTTGCACTCGCCCTTTGAAATCTTGACCAAATCGCACCAGCAGAGGGGTATCGAACTCGCGCGCTGGGAACACTAATTCGAGCCGACTTGCACGCTGGCAGTTGCGATGGATGCCAGGCTTGTCGAGCGCGGGCGGCCGTTGGGCGGACAATATCGGGCGAATTCTGCACGAAAACATGGAACTCCTCCGCGGGGCGCAAAACTCATTTTCCGGTACCCGTCGATGATAGCACTCGCTTGCCAGGGAAATTTTTCTTGTGCTGTTTCCGCCGTTGCCCTAGACTCCGCCGTCCCGTTTGGCCGGGATTGGCCGAGCGGTGTTCCGCGGTTCCATTGGAGTGAGATACCATGTCTTTGCGTGTTGTTACAGTCGTTGGCTTTTGTGCGCTGGGGATTTCGCTAGCCGCTCCGGTGCGGGCGGCGCGGGTGAGTGAGCGGGAGACGGTTCGGCGGGCTTCGGCGGCGCTGGAGCAAATCATGGCTGCACCCGCGGCGGGGATTCCGCAGCAGCTGTTGTCCAATGCCCAGGCGATGGTGATCGTGCCGCAGATGAAGGGCGGCGCATTTATTCTGGGGATTCGCAAGGGCAGAGGGGTGTTAGTCGTGCGCGAAGCCAATGGCATGTGGCGGGCGCCGCAGTTTGTGGAGCTGACCGGTGGCAGCGTGGGATGGCAGGCCGGCGTGCAGTCGTCCGACTTGGTCCTCGTGTTTCATAGCCGGGAGAGCCTCGACAACCTAATGGAGGGCAAACTGACGATTGGCGCCGATGCCTCGGTGGCCGCCGGCCCGGTAGGTCGGCAGGTGGCCGCGGCGACCGATCTCGATTTGAGCGCCGAAATCTACAGCTACTCTCGCAGTCGCGGCGCCTTTGTGGGCGTGGCGATCGATGGCACGGTGCTCCGGTCGGATCCCCAAGCCAGCGCCCGCTACTATCCCCAGGCTGGCGGCGTGCCCCCCGAAGCGGGGCGTTTGATTCGCCAGCTGGTCGCCTACTCCGGTGCAACCGTCGTGGCAGAGACAAAGCTCACCCTGCCGACCGCTCCCTCGTCGACGGTCATCGGCAACCAGCGGCACTTGATTGAGGCCGCGGAGCAGTTGTTCTTGCTGTTGGATCCCTCCTGGCGCGAACACCTGGCGCTGCCCCGAGAGCTCTATCAGGCTACGCCGATCGAAGGGGAACTTTTTGCGAGACTCGATGCGTGTCTGCAGCGTTACGAGGCAGTCACCGCGAATCCGCAGTACTCGGCGCTGTCGACCCGGCCGGAGTTTCAACTGGTGCTGGTTTCGTTGCGCCAAGCGGTGTCGTCGTCGCTGCCTGCCGACGCGCTCACGCTGCCGCCACCCCCGATTGGCGCCCAACCGAGCGGGCCCCAATTTCCGCGCTAGCGACAGCAGCGCCGGTAAGCGACCCGCCTGCGAAGCTTGCGGCGCTTCTTCTTGCATTGGGTAACGGCTGATTCCGCGGCGGCGGTCGATGGCGTCTTGATGCGGATGTTGCGGTAGTAGACCAGGCTGCCCGGGTCGTGCGCCTGCAGGGCGATCGTGCCACTGGAGAAGACGCGGCCTGGGCGCTCGGCCAAGTGAGGTGCGTCGGGCACTTCGGTGTACTCGTTGACCGTCTCGCCGTTGACTTTCATCGTGATCCGTTTGCCACGGACGAGGATGTGGTACTCGAACCACTCGTTGTCTTTGACGGGTGTCTCGCGAATGTCTTTCACGCCGTAGAGCGAACCGGTCCGCCGCCAGTCTCGTTGCGTGTTGTTGACCTGGGCCTCGTGGCCCTTGGCGGGCCAATCGGTTTCCTGGTACTCGGTATGGAAGAAGACGCCGGAGTTGGAGCCGGGCGTGGTCATCACCTCGAGCTTGAGCTCGAAGTCGGTGAAGTCGTGGTCGTCGACGGGCCCGCTGTAGAACAGATGACTCCGCTCGCCGCCGACCAGGATTGCGCCGTCCTCGACTCGGCACGAGGCCTTGTTCTCGCTCGCGGTCCAGCCGTCGAGCGACTGGCCATCGAACAGCGAAACCCATCCGGCCTCCAGTGGGACTTCAACGGCGAACGAGGCCTGTGGGGAGCAGACGGCAACGAATGCGGCCAGCAGGGTCGTCAGAAGTGCTACTGGGAAGGTATGTCGAGTCACGGTGGGAGTCCTCGCGGCAGGGGGGTGATTTTATTGATGATTACGCGACGATTGAACCCCGCCGCCAAGTTTTTACTGGCGAAATCCGGGCTTCCGTTGGGCGCCCTCGGTTCATTGGCAGCGCAAGCATCAATAAGAAGGGTCTATCATACACTCGGGTCGACCGTGGCGGGAACCGGCGGTACTGGTTTGCCCGGGCAGCCTGCCTTATGCTGACTGACCGGATTCGTCTGACCCAAAAATTTCCAGGGAACATCGCCGTGAAACGACGCCCTTTGGCCCTGCTTTCGCTAGCAGCCGTTTGTTTGATGACTGCCTTGATTTCTCGGAGCCGGGCCGATGATTGGCCGCACTGGATGGGTCCTGGCCACGACAACGTCTGGCGAGAGACGGGTCTCGTCGAGGATTTTCCCGCCGCCGGGCCGCCCATTGTCTGGCGGACCGAGATCGCGGGCGGCTACGCGGGGCCGGCCGTCGCCGACGGCAGGGTGTTTGTCACCGACTACGTGACCTCCGCCGACGTGAAGATTGCGAATTGGGATCGCGAGGAATTCACCGGGGTCGAGCGTGTGCTCTGCCTCGACAGTGCGACCGGCAGTGAGCTCTGGAAGCACGAGCATCCGGTGGAGTACACGATCTCCTACCCAGCCGGACCGCGCTGCACGCCGACGGTGCACGACGGCAAGGTCTACACCCTGGGCGCTGAGGGACACCTGTTCTGCTTCGATGTCGAGTCGGGCGAGGTAGTGTGGTCGAAAGATTTTCAGCAGCAATACGGCGCGAAGACCGCACTGTGGGGCCACGCCTCGCATCCTCTGGTCGACGGCGGCAAGCTGATCTGTGTTGTCGGCGGAGAAGGGAGCCACGCGGTCGCCTTCAATCTCGACACGGGCGAGGAGATCTGGCGAACGCTGACTTCTCCCGCACAAGGCTATTCACCTCCGACGATCATCGAAGCGGCAGGCGTCCGGCAACTGATGCTGTTGCGTCCGAATGCGGTCACCTCGGTCAATCCGGAGACGGGGAAAGAGTATTGGTCGGTACCCTACCAGGCGACGTCCCATTTGATCGCCATGTCGCCGGTTCGCATGGGCGACTATCTCTTTGTCGGCGGATACGACAAGCAGAACCTGTTGTTGAAACTGGCGTCGGACCAACCGGGCGCTGAGGTGGTTTGGGGGAACAAATCGAAGCATGGCATGTCACCCGTCAACGTGCAGCCGTTCGTCGACGGGGACATTATGTATGGATGCGACCACTCGGGTATCTTGATGGCGGTAGCTTTGCCTAGCGGAGAGAGGGTCTGGGAGACCACCGAGCCGATCGGCGATCGCCGCGCCAATAGCGGCACCGCATTTATTGTCCGCCAGGACGACCGCTATTGGCTTTTCAACGAGCAGGGCGAACTGATCATCGCTCAACTGTCTCCCCAAGGGTATCAGGAGTTGGCCCGCACCAAGGTGATCGAGCCTACGAACAACGCCTTCGGCCGCGACGTGGTGTGGTGCATGCCCGCGTTCGCTAACCGCCGCATGTATGTCCGCAACGATCGAGAGTGCATCTGCGTCGATCTGGCCGCCCCGTGAATATTTCTTTGGGAGTTATCGCCATGATGCAGCGTCGTCAGTTTCTCCAGACATCAACTGCTTCTATCTGCCTCGCGGGCACAGGCACGTTGGCTAACGCCGCCCAACATGGCGACGAGGGTCCTGATTACTACGAACAGCGGACCTATCAGGTCGCCGACGATGCCCAGGGGCAGCTAATCAGCGAGTATCTCGAGCACGCGGCCTTGCCGGCATTCCGTCGGCAGGGGATCGGGCCGTTGGGAGTCTTTACGGAAATGGGGGACGCCGCCACGCCGGCGCTCCACTTGCTGGTGACGTACCGCTCTTCGGAGCAGTTTGCTGGAGCTCGCTTGGCCATGGAAGCCGACCGGGAGTACCAAATCGTGGCGACCGACCACCTGGGCGCCCAACAGGATGATCCGGCATTCCAACGAATCCAGAGCTCGCTCATGGTCGCTTTCGCGGGAATGCCTCGGCTGGCCTTACCAGGCAAAGAAATGCGGGTATTTGAGTGGCGGCTCTACGAGAGCCATAGCGAATCGAAGGCTCGACGCAAGATCGACATGTTCAACGACGGAGAGATTCCGATCTTCGCCGAGGCGGGTTTCGCTCCTGTACTGTTTGGCGAAACGCTCATCGGCCCGCGAGTTCCCAATCTGAAATACATGCTCGCATCGCCCAGCATGGAGGCACACAAGGCGTCTTGGGCTGCTTTCATCAAGCATCCCGACTGGCTGGCCATGAAGGATTTGCCCAAATACCGGGAGACGGTCTCGAAGATATCGAGCACTTTCCTGGTTCCAACCAGTTACTCCGAGATTTGAGGGACCAAAGTAATAGTGCAGATCTATTCGAGGATTGTCTGGGTTAGCTTGGCATCTTGGATCCTTTGTCTTGCAGGGGGCGATCTTCGTGGCGAGCAGTCGAACGAGTGGATCAAGTTGTTCAACGGTCGCAACCTGATGGGTTGGACGCCCAAGTTCAGAGGCCACGAACTAGGCGAAAACTATCTCAACACGTTTCGCGTTGAAGACGGCGTACTGAAAGTCTGCTACGACCAGTATGAGACGTTCGACAAGAGGTACGGCCACCTGTTCTACCGAGAGACATTTTCCCACTATGTGCTTCGCGTCGAGTATCGAGTCGTCGGTCAGCAGGTGACTGGTGGCGCCGACTGGGCCTTGCGTAACAACGGTCTCATGATTCACGGTCAGGCGCCGACGAGCATGCGGCGGGATCAAGGGTTTCCGGTGTCGCTTGAGATGCAACTGCTGGGCGGCGACGGTTCGCACCAACGTACGACCGGAAACCTGTGTACGCCCGGCACCCATGTCGTGATTGACGGCAAGCTTGATAAGCGACACTGCATCGATTCGTCGTCCCCCACTTTTCATGGCAACCAATGGGTCAGCGCCCAAGTGGAGGTCCACGGCAGTCGGCTTATTCGACACTCCATCAACGGCCAGCCGGTGCTCGAATACGGTCAACCGCAGCTCGACGAGACGGACCCAGACGCCCGACGGCTGATCGCGGCCGGCCAGAACCAGCTCGATCGGGGCACGATCTCCGTACAAGCGGAGAGCCATCCATTCGAGTTTCGGAAGATCGAACTCCGCCAGTTGCCGTCCGACTGATTTCACACCCAGTTTGATCAGGCAGTTCCGACCGCCGACGAGCCTGTTCATGGGTGGGCGCCCTCTCTTCGCCTGGGTCGAATTGCCCAGATCCCCCCCAAGCTAGGTAGGAACGTGGTAATTGCCACTTTTTGCGTGAAACCACCGAAAATCCTTGACCCGCATTGTTATTTTGGTCAGTTTGGGTAATCAGGGAGTACCGATTATGCGCATTTTAACAATTGCACGGATTGCATTAGCGGCCTCTTCTTACGCGTTTCTGCCCGCAGTTTTTTCACCTTATTGGGAGTACAGAAAATGAAACGATGTCTAATTGTTGCGATGGCGGCCAGCATGCTCGTCGCCTTCGTCGGAATTGCCCAGGCCGAGAATGGGATGCCGAGTCAAGCGACTCTGCGCGCCATGGGTCTTTCGGGCATGCAAGTGATGAGCGACCGCGAAGCGATGGATGTTCGCGGCATGGGTTACTCTTCTCATGGATCAACCGCGAT
>CAXMSB010000400.1:0-3871 GCA_964195615.1 uncultured Granulosicoccus sp.
TGTGGCAACGGTCTTGGTGTTCATGTCGGCTCTTCCTTACGCTAAGCCCTTCCCGCAAAGTTTCCCCGAGGGGCAAGGACGGTCAAAGAAAAAATGCTGGCCCCGGTTTCGGAACCAGCCCCCGCAGTTAGCTTTTGTCTGCCTGCTTTTTAGCCGCGGGCGTGTACCAGATCGGCGATGAGTAGGCACGCTCCTGGATTGTGGCAGGGACCGAGTCGACCAAAGGCAGATTGTTACGGGCCGAGTCGTAGGTGCTCCAACGCGGCGTCGGTATCTCCAACACGCGCACGTAGTAAACGGCCTTTATCTTCGGGTCGAAGTCCGGATCCGTCCACACGGCGCTTAGCTGTGTGTCGCCGATGGTGTTCGTGTAGGTGGCCTTCTTAATGTCGACGGTGTTGCCCACCGGCGGCAGCTTGCCCGTCTTGGGGTCGAGCTTGCGCTTGTCGGACCAGGCGACGTCGTAGATTTTCTCTTCGGGATAGCCGGTCGTTGGATTGGTCCAGCCCTTGATGATCTGCACGCGGTCGAGGTTGCCGCTGTGCGGGTCCTTCAGCGCCCAGATCGCGAAGGTGGGCGCTTTGGCAAGGTCTTTGCCCTTGCGTGGAGGCAGGTCGCCGCCCATGGGCACGCCGCCGGCGTAGGCCTTCTTCACAAAGTCTTTGTCCTCGACGAGATCGCTTGGATACTCCCAGCCGCCAAAGAAGCGCAGGCGGATCAGCGTGCCCGTAGTGCCGTAGGTCTCCTTCGACAGCATCCCGTTCCAGATGCCCTCGCGAGTGTTCTCGGTGGCCCAGACGGCGGTCGTGCCGGCGCTGGAGACGACGAAGCCGGCCGCGCCCGAGGCGTTGCGTATGGGGCTTAGCCGCTTTTTCGGCGTATCGTCGGCGACGCCATGCGCGCCGTGCCAGTCCCACTCCTCGTTACCCGAATAGCCCGAGTGGACGTCGGCACCCGCCACGATACCGAACTTGTAAGGGTTGTAGCCGACTTCTGATTCAAGCGTCATGCCCATGACCAGTCCCTGACGGATGTAGCCGTTCGTGACCTGGCTGGGATGGTCGAGACTGATCAGGTTTGGAAACGGCTCGAACTTGGCGAACTCGTCGTTGGGCGAAAGCAATGCATGGGTTTCCGAGTTGCCCTTGGTCTGGTGGATCTCGGTAAGCGGCTCATTCTCCATCTGGCGCCGGGCATAACGTGCGTCGATAGGGGCGCCGTTCATCTTGGTCGGCGCATACATCAGGCCGTTGGACACGTTGCCGTTGTGAGGAATTGCGAAGACGTCGATGCCCTGAGCGCGCTGAATCTCCAGATAGGTCCAGAGATCCTCGGGCTGGACCGAATCGAAGGACGAGAACGGAACCGCCGCCGGCTTGTCCTTGAAGAACACGTTGCGGTGCATGTTCTGAGCATCGGGAATCGACGTCCACTCATAGGCGTAGAGCGTCGTGAACTTGCCCGGATCGTTGTATTTGTCCGCGACCTTGATGAACTTCTGCCAGTTGTTCATCAGAAGTTTGGGATCAATGAATGCCTTGATAGGATCGGTGGCGGAAATGGTGGCGATGATTTCGACCGCCGCCTGCTGAACCTGTGCGGCGTCGGATGACGCCAGCTTCTTGGCGAAGGGGGTTTTGGACAGCGGGCTTTTCGGATCGGCCAGGTTCAGGAAGACGCCGTAGTATTCGGAGTGATCGGTGATCGCCACGAAGTCGTAGGGCGTCGTGCGCTGCATTGTTTCGCCGGTCGTGGACAGCTTGACCTTCTTGCCCAAGGCGAATTCATACGCCTCGGCCCAGGTTTGGCGGACGCCGACGGTGTAGGCGTCGAATGAGTTCTGCGTGTGCAGGTGCTGCTCGCCGAAATAGACGTTCTTGAGTGGGTTCTTGCCACCCGCGCCACGTCCGGGTTCACCGATCAAACCGGCTTCCTGTGCACAGACATCATGTCCCGCGAACGCGGCAAGCAGAAATACAGTCGCGATGCCAAAGCTTGTTGAGAGTGAACGCCTTGCCGGTCTGATTAAGCGAGACATGGTTGCACCTTCGGTTACGCAAAACGGTGAGAACGGACATGGTGCCTTGTGCGAGCGGAGCCCCTGTTTCGGGGACTCGGATCAAGATTGGCCCCATGGGCCCGTCTCCACATCCACACTAGCCACACTGCCGAAACGCCATACGCTAGCTGCGATCGATCATCGGCAATGCCTTTGTTTTTCAACAAGGTTACATGATCATGGACATGGGGCCTATACGACATGAGGCCTATGCGGATCGTACCAAAAATGCGACCTTCGGCAGATGGCACTCGAGGTCCTTGTTGCAGAATTCGCCGCGTGGCCTCATGAAAGCACATTCAATCCAGACTACTCGGTCGGGGCAGCTCGCATCTGGAGCGCGGCATGTCGCATCTGTTTGAGGTAGCGCCGTTCTCCGGCATTGAGGCGCTGCAAGAAGCTGTCACGGGTTCGCACGTCGTCCCAACCCAACTGTCACGCGAGCCGATCTCCGGCACTTTGGTTCACGCATCCGTCGACGGAGTAGAGCTCAGCTTGGGTGATTTTTGCGGTCGCGCAAGGGTCAGGGGACCATTGTCTCTAACAGAGTTCACCATCGGGGTGGTGTTGAAATCGGTTGGCCCCAGTAGTCAGTGGCATTTCGAAACAGTCCCCGGTGACATTGCAACAGTCCCAAGAACCGAGGAACACGACGCCGTATATAACGGCACTCAGGTTAGTTGGGCGACCTTAGGGATCCCCTTATCGGATCTCCGTAAAATAGCTGCCTTTGAACGGCCGGAGATTGCGAGAGCGGTTTGGAAAACGCCATCGATGTATCGGCCATCCCCCGCCACTCGGGAGCTCATCGTCGATCGCTACCAGACAGCGGTTGGTGCGATTTGCAAGGAACCAAAAATCCTTGAGTCCCCAAATGCAGCAAGAGCCCTCAAAGACGAGTTGATCGGCGTCTATCTCTTGGGTTTGGCGGAATCAATCGGCAATCCCAAGCGGCCGAAGAGAGCCTTTGTTTCAGCCGTCCGAACACTCGCGCGGGCCGAAGATTACTTTCGTGAATGCCAGAATAATCCACCAAGAATAATTGATTTATGCCAAAAACTCCAAATTTCGCGAAACACCCTCTTTCACAGTTTCTCGCAAGTTGTTGGCGTCTCGCCAGGCGCCTATCTAACCAATTGGCGTCTCTCACAAGTCCGGTGCGCACTGTCAAACAACGAGAGTTTGGAGGGTATAACAGTGACGGATACAGCTCTTAACTGGGGGTTTTGGGAGCTGGGACGGTTCTCAAACATGTACAAGCGGTTGTTCGGCGAACTGCCGTCAGAAACTGTAAGGCGTACAAAAGGCTGCTGAGCAGTAGCGTTGGGCGTTGTAGTAGGCGACGAAGTCGCCGACGCGGAGCGGTCCGGGAACGACCGGCGGGCCCTCGCCCATCGACCGAAGCTCCTGGTTAGAAGTCCGCGCGGCGGCGAGGTGTGCCTCGCCGCCGCTATCGCTACTACTGGGTCGGCTGCGACCCGATCTTCTTGAAGGCGTCGCCGATGGTGAAGGTCCCCGGCTTCTGAGCGGGCGGGAACTCCTGGAAGGACTTCAGGAACGGGCCAATCACGTCGCCCATCGGGTAGAGAATCCACGAATGATCGAACATCCAGTCCCAGTACGTATTGGATGTGATCCTGGCGAATTCATAGGGATCCGTGCGCAGGTTGAACATGTACGGGATGCGCAGGGGCCGGAACTCACGCTGCCAGATCTCCAGGGTGCCTTCCTGGTCCTGGACCATGAAATGGACCTTCCAGTTGTTGTAGCGAAGCGCCGCCAGGTCGCCATCATCCGTGAAGTAGAAGAACT
>CAXMSB010000401.1:0-19558 GCA_964195615.1 uncultured Granulosicoccus sp.
AATTGGCATTTCAAAGTCGCCGCTGGGAAGATTCAGCGCTGCTTCCTCGGCATCTCTGAGGAGATAAAACCCCGCCAGGCCTGCATAGACATTCAGCCGCGTAATGCCCATGCCATGATCGTGATACCAGAGGGTGCTGGATGGCTGCTGATTGTGATAGGTGTACACGACGCTATTGCCGGCGGGACCGCCCATACCATTGGCCAGGGCGCTCGGATCGGCCGAAAACCAGTACTCGGGGAAACCATCGCTCTCGGGCTCGACCACGCCACCGTGAAGATGGGCGACGGTGCGTGCCTCAGGAAACTGTGGCCCAGCGCCATGAACGGTTGTGTCTAGGGGCAGCAAGTGAGAGAGCGGCACTCCATTGGGGTCGCGCAGATCATTGATCCAGTTCACCTTGATCGGCTGGTTTCGCTGTACCTCGAAGGTTGGTCCAGGGTACGTGCCGTTGTATCCCCACACGGTTGTCGGATCCAACTCGCTGTGGAGCTGCTGATTGAACTGCGTCATCGACACTTCATACAGATCCATGCCGTCGAGCGTTCCCACCGGTGACAGTACGTTACCCAACGGATTGGGCAGCGGATCGAGGTATTTTGTCAAGGAGGTTGGATCGAGGACAGCCACCGCCGAGGCGCTTTCAGCGGTAACAGCAACGAGACACGTTGTAGCCAGAAGCAGATGACCACTGAGCAGCCAAAGTCTAAGTCGCAGCTCCATGATTAGTCCCCCTAATGAAGATTGTCGGTGAATGGGGAATTTAGAGCAAAACACGTGCCGCACGCATTTCTTGTTGCGCCTTGGCTCTCGGGAGAAGCTGAAATGAGACGCATCGTTACTTGCCTGGTGCGTAACCGGTTTCGCACACACGGGTTGCGGTTTATCAACCACCAAAGCGACGTCGCAAAATGGCGTGAAGTGCAGAGCACCCACGAGAAAAGACTTGAAAACAGCTGGATTCAACTGTGCGAATCCGCACAGGAAAAGAAGCTATATCTCAGGCGCCATGCTTCATACCACCGCCCCCACCGAAGTATTCCAGGTGTTGGCCGAATCTGTGCAGGTCCGATACGCCGATGTGAATTTGACGATCGCCGCACCGCTCAGGTGGGCGTGTCCTGTGTCAGTTCCACAAGTCGCTTCAGCCCGACACACCGAATGCGGTGCCCGGCAAGCGTGCCAAGCCTCGCTGCTGCCCTGGCGGCCAAGGTGGCCAAAAATGGTGACTGAAATCGGAACGCCGAATCGATATAATGAGAACCAATACGGCGCGAGCGTTGGAGTGAAGCTCGCCTGCGCGGCTTGGAATGGATCGCGATCGATGTTGGCCAACCCGTTGTTCCTACCAGGAGCGACGTCCTGACGAAGGTAATGGTCGCTGCTGACGTGCGCAGGCTGGTGTCCACTTGGCGAACGTTTACGCTGAACCTGCGCGATGGGGCCCCATCCGCTTTGATTTCAGATTTGGGATTTGGGATTTCAGATCTCGGCTCTCAGCTTTCCGCCTTCTAACTTCTAGCTTCTAACTTCTGTCGCTCTCTCTCCGCGCCGAGTCCTCTATCTGCCCAGTAGCTTCTTTCCCCGCCCCCGCCCCCCCGTTTGGATTCGCAAAAAACAGCGTTGTGATTTTGAAAATACCACAACATCTGGTGGTCGCGACTTCCGGTACCACAAGCCCTGATAAGTCACCCCCGATTTGTTATGGTGAACGTGCCCCGGCGATGCAGCGCATCGCGGCTGTTTTCCTGAACTCTGAACCCCGAACCCTCCACGATGCCTAACCGTCTTGCCCAGGAAACGAGCCCCTATCTCGTCCAGCACAAGGACAATCCGGTCGATTGGTATCCCTGGGGCCCCGAGGCGCTGGAGCGTGCCAAGCGCGAGCAGAAACCGATCTTTCTGTCGATCGGCTACTCGGCCTGCCATTGGTGTCACGTGATGGAGCACGAGAGTTTTGAGAACGAGGAAATCGCCAAGGCACTCAACGAAAAATTTGTCTGTGTGAAGGTCGACCGCGAAGAGCGGCCCGACTTGGATCAGCTCTACATGAACGCCGTGCAGATAATGACCGGCCGCGGCGGCTGGCCGATGAGTGTGTTTCTGACGCCCGACTTGAAGCCGTTTTACGCGGGAACCTATTGGCCGCCTCACGCCTCGCGGGGCATGCCTGGATTCGACCAGGTGATCGAAGCCGTGGCCAAGGCCTGGGGCACCAACCGTGCGGAAGCCGAGAAGATGGCCGATCAGCTCACTGCGGAATTAGCCAAGATGGACCGCACGGCGGCCGACGGGGAGCTGTCGACCGAGTTGGTCGAGGGTGCCGTGCGGCAGTTGCGGCAGGCGTTTGACAGCACACACGGCGGATTCGGCGGCGCGCCGAAGTTTCCCTCTCCCATGGCCCTGCGGCTGTTGCTCCGTCATTGGCACCGGCGTCACGAGGGGTCGTCACTCAACATGGTGCGGGTAACGCTCGACCAGATGGCCGCCGGTGGGATTTACGATCACCTGGGCGGCGGATTCGCCCGCTATTCGGTCGATGCCCGTTGGCTCGTGCCGCACTTCGAAAAGATGCTCTACGACAACGCTCAACTGGCGGCCGCCTATCTCGAAGCATATCAGGCTACCGGCGACGGCGACTACGCCCGCGTTGTTCGCGAGACGCTCGACTACGTCCTGCGAGACATGACCGACCCGGCTGGCGGGTTCTACAGCACCGAAGACGCCGACAGCGAAGGCGTCGAAGGGAAGTTCTACGTTTGGACGCCCGCCGCCTTGCGGGAAGTGCTGGGCGACGAGGCGGCCGAGACGTTTGCCCGAGTCTACGATGTCAGCGAGACCGGTAATTTTGAGGATGGGCAGAGTATTCTCAACCTGCCCAGGACGCTCGGCCAGCAGGCCCAGCTGTTGGGCCGTGATCCTCAGGAACTCACCACCGAACTGGCCGCCAGCCGCGCCAAGCTGTTCGCCGCGCGCGAAAAGCGCATTCATCCGCACAAGGACGACAAGGTGATCGTCGCCTGGAACGGGCTGATGATCGATGCGATGGCCCGCGCGGGAGCGGTGCTGGGCGAATCGCGGTATCTCGATGCCGCCGTCAAAGCGGCCGACTTCCTGCTGCAAGAGCTCCGCCGCGAAGATGGCCGGCTGCTGCACACCTGGCGGGGCGGCGTGGCTAAGATCGACGCTTATCTGGATGATTATGCCTGTCTGGCGGGCGCTCTGATTTCGCTCTACGAAGCAACTTTTGTCGGCCGATACCTCGACGAGGCGGTGGCCCTTATGGAAGTCGTGCTCGACAAATTCGCGGACAGCGGTGGACAAGGATTCTATTTCACGGCCGACGACCAGGAGCAACTCATCGTTCGCGGCAAAGATTTTACCGACAGTGCCGTGCCAAGCGGCAACGCGATGGCAGCCACGGCCCTGGTGCGGCTCGGCAAGTACACCGGCAGCCGTCGCTACACCGACGCGGCCGAGGGGGTACTGCGACAAACGGCCGAATTGATGAGCCGCCACCCGACGGCCACCGGCCAAGCGTTGCTGGCGCTCGATCTCGAACTGGGGCCGACTTACGAACTGGTACTGGCGGGCGATCTGGACGACGAAGCGAGCCGGGCGGCACTGGCCGACCTGCGCGGGCGGTTCCTGCCCAACAAGGTGCTGGCCTTCGCCGGGCCTGACGCCGATGCCAGTCCGCAGGCGTTGGGCGAGCTGCTGCAGGGAAAGACCATGCAAGGCGGGGCGCCGACGCTCTACGTCTGCGAAGGTTTTACCTGCCAAGCGCCGGCACAAGGTCAAGAGGAAATCGAGCACACGCTCGACGAGTTGATGCCTCCCGGGTCATTCGACTGACAGCTATTCGAGTGACGTGGGGGCTGCTGCGCTGCTCTGGGCTTCGTCGATCTGGGCGAGCAGCGCTTCCATCTGCGTGATCTGCCGTTGGCTGTCGGCGATGAGCTTCTCCAGCACGATGATCCTCGAACTGAGCTGGCCATTCAGATCGCGGGACATCTCGAACATCTCCACCTTCTGGCGGTCGATGTGCGCCATCGTGTCGTGTTGAGCTCCGTCCCAGGGGCCCTTGGGACGCGGCTGCAACGCCAACGGGCTATCGTCTCGCTTCCGACGCCCCAAGGCGAAGAAACGGAAGTAGCGTTTCATCAGAATGAACGTCAACAGCCCGACGCCCGCCAGGAACATCCAAACGGCAATCAGGTCGGCAAGCAAGACCGGCATGCGATGGTTCCTCGCGGTGGAAAGGAGGGGATCTACTGGTCGGCAAAGGCACGGTGGGCGGCCGCGTCGACCTCCGCCAACGGCACCTGATTTTCATCGGCTATTTGGCTGCAGGAGGTGTACTCGGGCGAAAAACGGACTGTTCCGTCGGGCAAATCGGCCGCAATACCGGCAACTTCCCCCCAAGACGTCGCGACCGACACCGTCCGCCGCGGCAGCGTGAGCCGCTGGAGCGTCGAGCGGCGCAGGCCCAGAGTGGTTGTTTCGCAGAACACGATCTGGGCTAACCGGTCGGCATCGGCCGGTCGACATTGCACCGAGAGCAGTACACCGGGCCGATCTTTTTTCATCTGCAGCGGCGAGGTGGTCACGTCCAGAGCGCCGGCCTGCCACAATCGTCCGACGCAGTGCCCCACGACTTCGCCCGTGGCGTCGTCGAGGTTTGTTTCTAACAGGACAATCGTGTCGGTCGCCGTCAACGGTTGCGATTCGCTTTCACCCACTAGCAGTCGCAACACATTGGGGTGCCCGAAATCTTTTTGCCCGGCACTGTAGCCAATGTTCTCGATTGTCATCGCCGGCAGCGGGCCAAACTCCTGGGCGAGCGTGGCGACGATTGCCGCGCCGGTGGGAGTGGTGAGCTCGCCCTCCACGTCGCTGGCCGCCAATGGAATGCCTCGCAAAAGTTCGCCGGTCGCTGGGGCGGGGATCGCGCAGCGGCCGTGGGCGATTTCGACGAAGCCCGAACCGGTGGGAACAGCAGAGCAGACAACCCGATCTACGCCGAGCAAATCCCAAGCGATCGCCGAACCGACGATGTCGGCAATCGAGTCGACCGCGCCTACTTCGTGAAAATGGACCTTCTCGATACTCGTGCCGTGTACTTTCGCCTCGGCCTCGGCCAGGCGGCGGAAGATCCGCTGTGCCAAGTCGCGTTGCGAGTCGGAAAGCGTGCTGCCGTTGATCATCTCGACAATGTGGTGTAGGTGCCGATGGACGTGCTCGGGCTCGTGGTGGACGGTGAGTTGCAGCGCCCGGAAGCCTCGTTTGTTCACTTCTTCGCAGGCAAGCCGGCAACTCGGCAGCCCCAGCGAATCGATGCCCGCCTGCACCGTGGCCAACTCGACGCCGGCATCGATCAGGGCCGCGAGCATCATGTCGCCGCTTACGCCACTGGCACAATCGAGATAGGCAATTCGCATAGCTGGCAGATTTCTCAAGAACAAAGCGATAGCACGTCAGGCACAAGGCATTCTAGAGAGGTTTAGGGAGATCGGCAAAGGGTGACCTCCGCCGCCAGCGTTGACCCCGGGCGGGCCGCTTGCTACAGTCTCCCCGCTATTTTCCCCTCTCGTCCAGCGAAATGCTGTCATGTCCACCACGGTCCAACCCGTCGCGTTCGCCGCACTCGGCTCGATGCCGCCTCGGATGAAGGTGTTGTACGTCACCACGCCCGAGCGCACCGGCGGCTGGCTTACCGAAGCGTTTGCCGCGGACAGCGCTGCACAGATCGTAATGGACGAAGTCGTCGGCGAAGCGGCTGGGCTGGCCCGGCTGCGCGACGAAGTGTTCGACGCGGTCTTGGTGAGCCATGAGCCGGGTGAACTCGACGGCTTGGACTTCATTGAGGGCCTGCGCGCCGGCGGCAACGAGGAGCCGATGATCCTGTTGGGCACCGCGCCGGCGGAGCAGATCGATGCCCTCTGCTACGAGGTGGGGGCCGACGATTATTGCTGCGTGGCCGAGACCACGGTCCGCGGCCTGCTGTGGAAATTCGCCCGGTCGATCGAGCGGCATCAACTCTTGCGCGAGAACCGTCGCCTAGTCCAGGCCGAGAGGCAGCGGCTGCAGCAAGAGCATCACGAGGCCGAACGGCTGTTGGATCAGCAACGGGCGCTCATTGCCGATTTGGAGTGCCTGGGGCAGGACAAGACAGAGACGCCCGAACATCCGGGCGGCGCCATCGACGGCTGTCTCGCCAAATCGGCAGCCGAAAGAATCGATGCTCCGGTGAACCTGCCTGAATCGTTGGTGACGCACTACCGCGAGCTGTTGCGTGCCTATGTCATCATGGGCGTCGGCAATCTGGCAGACGAAATGGCAACCCTTGTCGAGCTGCTGGCCGCCTCGGGCGTCTCCGCACAACGGGCCCTGCAGTTGCACGTCTGCGTGCTCGAGGAGCTGGTGCAAGGCTTGGGCAACCGTAGCGCCCGGCACGTGATCAACCGTGCCGATCTCTTGGCGCTGGAAGTCTTGGGGCACCTTGCCGACGGCTATCGCCAGCGCTATCACGAACGCCGCAACCCACCCCGCCAGTTGCCGCTGCCAGGTTTCGAGCCGGTGAGCTATCGACCGGCTGCCTAGCGCACACTAAACTTCTGTTTGGTTTCACGCAGAGGCGCTGGGGGCGCGGAGAGGGGGAGAATGTGCAGCACAATGAGATCACGTCGGTGATTATTGAGGTGGCGATTGATATTCATCGCCGATTGGGGCCCGGTCTGCTAGAATCGGTCTACCGGAAGATATTGTCTCATGAGTTGCGTAAGCGTGGACTCGACGTTGCAGAAGAAAAGCCGATTCCCGTCGTTTGGGATGGAGTGAATTTGGAAGTTGGTTTTCGTGCTGATTTGATCGTTAACCAAATGGTAATCGTAGAGCTGAAGTCGTGTGAAGCAGTTAATCCGGTCTACAAGAAACAACTTCTTACGCATCTCCGCCTAACAAACACGCAAGTTGGTCTCCTAATCAACTTTGGAGAAGAGCTGTTAAAGAACGGAATCCACCGAATCGTAAACAACTACCAAGAATAGCACCACCAATCCTCCGCGCCCTCAGCGCCTCTGCGTGGTACTTTCCCCAGACTACCCATGAGCGATACCAGCACCACAATCGAAGAACTAAAACATCTGGTTCACCAGTTTGTCGCGGAGCGAGACTGGGAGCAGTTTCATGCTCCTAAGAACCTCTCCATGGCCCTGGCCATTGAGGCGGCCGAACTGATGGAGCACTTTCAGTGGATCGATCTCCAGGCGTCTCATGCCATTGCCGACGATCCCGAAAAGCTGGCCGCCGTGGGGGAGGAACTCGCTGACGTATTTGCCTACAGCCTGGCGCTGGCCGACGTGTTGGGGATCGACATCGCCGACACGGTGCGAGCAAAGATGGTGAAGAACGTCGAGAAGTATCCAGCCGATGAGTATCGCGGTCGGTACGGTTCGGAGGACGCGGGCGAATGACCGCCCACATTGCGATTGTTGGCGCCAGCGCCCGGGCGGCGGCGTTTTCCGTGCTGCGTTCGGGTCGGCAAGCCGTGGCGGCCGATCTGTTTGCTGATGCCGACCTGCAGCAAGCGTGTCCCGTCACACCTGTCTCGCCCTATCCCGAGGGACTGGTCGATTGGCTCCGCCAAACGCCGTGCGACGGTTGGCTCTACACGGGCGCACTGGAGAACCACCCCGAGCTGGTTGACCAGTTGGCGACGGTGCGACCTCTGCTCGGCAATCCTGGAAGCGCGTTGCGGCGAGTCCGCGATCCGAGGTTGCTCGCTCAAGTGCTTGGCCGTCATGGCTTGCTGTTTCCCGAAACTCGAGAGTCGCCCAGCGGCCTACCGAGCGATGGTTCGTGGCTGGCAAAGTCCTATCAAGGCAGCAGCGGCTCCGGTGTCGCGCAGCTCACTGCCGATACGCGGACGCGCAACTTCTTTCAACGGCTAATAGTCGGCACCGCGTGTTCGGCCGTTTTTTCGGGCCCTGCGCTGTTGGGAGTCGCTCGACAACTGGTGGGCGAAGCATGGACCGGCGCCGACCGCTTTCAATACTGCGGCAGCCTCGCTCCCTGGCCGCTCCCCGCAGAGGCGGAAAGGCAACTGCGAACCCTGGGCGAAGTGCTAACGGCCGAGTTTGGCTTGGTCGGGCTCTTCGGAGTGGACTTCGTGTTTGACAGCCAGCGGCTGTGGACAATCGAAGTGAACCCACGCTACACCGCCGCCGTGGAAGTCGTCGAACGAGCGCGGCACGTCCACGCGATCGACTGGCATCTGGATAACTGCGGGAACGTGCCGTTCTCGCCTCCGTCGGCAGACCGCCCTTCCGCCCACCAAGGCAAAGCAATCCTGTTTGCCAAGCACGAGACGACGATACATGACGATTTCACCCACTGGGCACTCTCGCAGCCCGACTTAGCCGACATTCCGCGGGAAGGGACTTCGGTGTTGGTGGGTCAGCCCGTATTGACCGTGCTTGCCGAAGCGGAGTCCGGCGAGCAAGTCTTGGCGGCATTAAAAAGCCGAACGGCCCAGTTAGACGCCGTTCTGCAAGATAAATCGAGTTAGCCGCGAGGCGGTAGCCGAGCGCTCGGCTGGCGCCTTGCGGCTTACTTGCATGAAGAGCGATCTGCTCGCTTACCCCGCGAGCCGGTCGATCCGATTGATCGGAATCACTTGTTCGATATCGTCAGGCATGTGACGGAACTGCATGAGGTAGGCATCCTCGGGAGAATCTTCGTAATAGGCTCGCAGTACCGAGGTGGCCCGAAAGCCGGCGTTCTTGAAAAACATCTGGGCGGGCAAATTCGTTTCGCGGACTTCCAGCGTGATCCGCGAGCGGCGTTGGCTGGAGAGTTTGCCGACGAGCTTCTCGGCCATCTGGCGGGCCACGCCTTGGTGGCGAGAGTCGGCGGCCACGGCAAAGTTCAGGATGTGCAGCCGCGTCTTGTGCAATTCGTAGATCATGAAGCCGACGACCTGTTCGCCGTGCTCAGCTACCATCCCAATGCAATTGCGTTGCCGCAGGCAGCGGATGAAGTCTTCTTCGTACCAGGGAAACTCAAAGCTTTCCCGCTCGATATCCAATACCTCAGGCATATCACGGCGAATCATCCAACGGATGTGCACGCGCAACTGTTGTTTGGGGTTGGCAGCCATGATGGCCTCCTTCCGTGTCGGCCGATGGGGATGCATCCTTGTCTGGTCGTCGCCCGTCTGGGCGCCATCGCTTGCCGCGCTGAGGAGAGCTCTGCCGTAGCCGACTAAACCTTTTAGCCGACCGAGCCAACTCTCGTCTGGCGGAATCGTTTTTTCACTCGATGTGCGAATTTCCTGCCACATCGCTTTCCAGTCGCCTCATGCCAAAATCACTGACGGGGGACGATTGGGAAGGGAACCTACCAAATGCGTTCTTGTGTGCCAAGCGAGAAACCTAGATCGCGGAAAACAGGGCAGTTGTACCTGCTAGCGGCCTCCGCTGAGCCCTCTTTCAGAGCCCCTCTCCAGGACCCACGACCGGCTATTCCAGTTGCACCGGTGGCGCGTGGCTGACGGGCCGGTTCCTCCCGGAAATGCTCCTGGCAGCAGCGTGTCTCATCCACTCTGCACGCGGTCGTGACGTAGATTTTTTGGGTGAACCTCTCCGGTTGACCGGGGAGTTGCGGATATGCCGCTTGTTTGGCCTGCCCAACCGGCTCGCCGCCGTTTTTTCTCAAGATATCGGCCCCGATAATGATCGCCAGCGACGACCTTCCAACCCCAGCAGCCAGTCTCGCCGCCGAGGCGCGTCGCGAGTACCGGTTTTTCAAGTGGGCGATCGTGCTGGCGCTGGCCCTGGGCTGTGCTTCGCCGCTGGCGCTGAATTTGGTCGATCCCGATCTGTGGGGACACGTGCGGTATGCCGAGGATTGGCTCGCCGACGGAGAACTGCCCCGCACGGCCACACATACATTCACCGCCGTCGACCACCCGTGGATCAACCACGAGAATCTGGCCGAACTGGCTTTCGCCCTCGGACATCGCTCGCTGGGCGTCTACGGATTGCTTGTGGCTAAGTGTCTTTGGGGGATGGCGATTATCGGCTCGATGGTATGGATTGCCAGTCGCCACGGCGTGCATACACTGGCAGCGTGGTCGCTGATGTTGTTGGTGGCCTCAAACCTACAAGCGTTTTTTCCGTTGCGTCCACAACTGCTGAGTTTTGGTTTGTGCAGTTTGGCGCTGGTGTTGTTGGATCGCGCGTTCTGCCACTGGCAGGAACACCGCACCGTCCGTTGGCGACAGCTGGCTGCGGTGCCGGCTCTGTTCGTCGTGTGGGTGAACTCCCATGGCGCGGTCGTAGCGGGCCTGTGCATTGTGGGGGCCTACCTCGGCGGTCGCATTCTCGAACTGTTAGTCCAACGCCACAAAATCAACTGGCCCACCGTTTGCGGTTTAGCAGCAGCAGGCCTCGCCTGCCTCGCCGCCACGTTGGCCAACCCCTACGGCCTCGAACTGCACCGCTGGCTCGCCATGTCGCTGAGCCAACCTCGGCCGGAGATCACCGAATGGGCAGCCCCCCAGGTCACCGACCCCATCTTCTGGCCCTGGATTGGGCTACTGACCGTCGCCGGGCTGAGTCTGCTCGGCACACGATTACGCCGCGATTGGGTTCAGATTGTCATTTTGGCCCTGGTAGCCTGGCAGACGACCCAGCACCTGCGGCACATCGCCTTTCTGGCGCTGTTGTGCGGATTTTGGCTGCCGCAGCACGTGCAATCGGCCCTCGGTCGACTGCGCCCCCAGTCGGGCGGCAAACTGCCGGTGATGCGGCTTTCGCCTTGGATGCGGCGTACCGCGATCGCAGTACTGGTATTCAGCGTCGGCCTGCAGGGCTTCGCTTTGGTCCGACGGCTGACCGACTTTCCGGTGGAGCGCAACTTTTATCCCGTCGACGCGATCCAGTTCATGGTCGATCGCCAACTGGAAGGCAAGTTGGTCGTCTCGTTCAACTGGGCCCAATATTCGATCGCGGCGCTCGCGCCCGACGTAAAGGTGGCTTTCGACGGAAGATTTCGCACTTGTTACCCCCAGGAAATCGTCGACATGCATTTCGACTTTCTGCTGGGTGAGTTCGACGGCAAACGCAGCCGAAGTCCGTTGTCGGGGCCTGTCGATGGTAGCCGCGTGCTGAAGTTCGGGTCGCCCGACTTGGTCCTGTTGGATCGTCGCTACGAAGAATCTGTTGCCGTGATGAGCACTGAAACCGATAAGGAAGATTCTGAGTGGGTACTGATCTACCGCGATCGGATTGCCGACTTGTGGGGCCGCGCCGATCGGTATGACGATTCAAGCAGCCCGCACTACTTTCCGGCCAACGCCCGAGTTCGGGACGCCGGGCCGCGGGATGGCGCTGTGCAGTGGCCAGCGCTGCCACGGCGAAGCGACGGATCGCAGTTGGCGGGACAAGAGCAACCAAGTGGCCAGTGGTCCTTGGAGTTGTAAGCAACTTGGCCGGCGGTTCGTTGAACCGCGGCTATTGGGTTAATCGTGAGGGGAATGTTGATGATTACTAGCGAATCTCAAGTGTCTGCTGTTGCTGCGAACGTGCCAGTTGTGCCGCCTGCCGAGGACACGACTTACCTCGAACGGATAGAAACGACCCTCGAGGTTGCCGAGCAATCGATCGCCGCGGTGGATCAGGCTCCCGCGGCCAAAGAGGAAAAGAAGACGGCCCTGGCCGTCTCGGTGGTGATACCCGTTTACAACGAACGTGAAACGATTGCCCAGATCGTTGAGCGGGTCCGGGCCGAGAACATTCATCACGAGATCATCATCGTCGACGATTTCAGCCTGGACGGCACCCGCGACGTGCTGCTGGAGCTGGCCCGCGAGCCGGACGTCCATCTGCTGATGCATGGCTACAACCAGGGCAAAGGGGCGGCGCTCCGCACGGCGTTTGCCATGGCCGAGGGAGACGTCATCCTCATCCAGGACGCCGATCTGGAGTACGACCCCAGCGACTACGCAAAGCTCTTGGCCCCAATCGAACGAGGCGAGACCGACGTGGTTTACGGCTCACGTTTTCTGGAAAACGCCCACCAGGACCCGTCGCGGATGCACCGATTCGGCAACTGGCTGCTCACGGCATGTTCCAACCTGTTCACCGGTCAGAAACTCACCGACATGGAAACCTGTTACAAGGCGTTCCGACGCGAGATACTCTCGACGTTGAAAATCGAGCAGAAAAGATTCGGCTTCGAGCCGGAGATCACCGCCAAAATATCGCGGCTGGGACACAGCATCGTCGAAGTGCCGATCAGCTATCACGCCCGCGGTTACGAAGAAGGCAAGAAAATCGGCCTGCGCGACGCGATCAGTGCGTTCCGCTGCATTCTGAAGTATCGGTAGAGGTCAGAATTCCCCAATCCAATCTATTCCTGCTTCATGAACTTGGCGTTGGCCGTCTCATCGGGCGGACCGTAGTCGTAGATTCGATATTGCTTGGTGATCTTCGCCCCGCTCTTCTTGAGTGTTTTGTAAGAGAGGTCGTTGCTCTCCAGAACCCAAGAGAACTCGGCCTCCTGGATGCCCCACTCTAGGGCGTCGGGCACCAACCGCGACACCAGGGCGATGCCGATTCCCCAGCTCTGATACTCGGGCAACACGTTGGCGCTGATTAGCCGCACACGTTTCAGCTCTCGTCGCTTGCAGAGCAGCTTGAGAAAACCAAACGGAAACAGCCGCCCGTCGATCGCTTTGATGTGCGGGTTGTAGTCGAGCAGCCCAAACATGGTGCCGACCGGCTTGCCTTCGATCTCAGCCATCGTCGTCAGCTCGGGAACGATCATGTGTTTCATCCCCGCGGCCTGTTTGCGAACCTCGCTGTCCGATATCGGCACGAAACCCCAGGTCGCCACGAGTGACTGGTTATAGATTTTCAAGAACGTGGCGATCTCTTCGCTGAATCGCCGGATGTTCATCGGTCGACAAACCAGCTTGAACCGCTCGGCCACAATGTGGCTCAGCGAATTGAGACGTTCCGACACCGCTTCCAGCATGTCGACATGGCCCCAGAAAGCATACAAGTCCTGCGCCTTGCGGAAGCCGTAGCTATCGACCAACCGATCGTAGTACGGTTTGTTGTAGGTCATCATGAACCAGGGTGGTTCCTGAAAACCGTCGATCAAGAGGCCGCACTCGTAATTGAGCGATGGGTTCACCGGTCCGCGGATCGCCTCGATGTCTCGCTCGGCAAACCACTGTCGTGCCGCGTCGAACAGCCGGCCGGAGATTTCTTCGTCTTCCTCGCACTCGAAAAAGCCGAAAAAGCCGCGATTCTCTTTGTAACGTCGATTGTGAGCATGGTTCACGATCGCCGCGATCCGCCCGCAGGGCCGGCCGTCTCGCAGAGCGAGAAAGGTCTGAATCTCGGCATCGTCGTAGAAGGGATGACGCTTGTAATTCAAAAGCTCCTTCTGCACGATCCGCAGTGGCGGCACCCAGTTCTCGTCGCCCCGGTAGTGATCCCAGAGAAAATTGAAGAACCGCTTCCGCTCGCCGCGAGTTGTGACAGGGATGACTTCCAGATGAGGCATTTTTCGCGAGGCGACGTGTTTTTATTCAAGCGGGGGACTCTGAACGAGCAATGCAACACTGTAAACCCCAGCGAGGGCCACGGTCAAGCAACCCGACTCTCGGAGACTCGCGTTGGGGGACCCTTGACGACACTTGCAAAGAGCGACAATGCTTGAAGGGTAAGAACCACTATATTCCGGGACGGCAGCCCCTTTCACGATCATTTGGGTCGATTGATGTCTCGCTCTCTAGTCACCGGCGCAACAGGTTTTGTCGGCTCGAATCTGACAAAGCATCTCCGCCAACAGGGGTGGGACGTGCGCTGTTTGGTCCGAGATCTCCAGCGGGCGCAACACTTGGATCAGCTGGGCGCGGAACTGACCCTGGGTCGGCTGGACGACTTCGACAGCCTGGTGAGAGCCGTCGCCGACGTCGACGTTGTATTCCACGCGGCGGGGCGGGTCCACGCCCTCACCAGCCAACAATTCACGGCCGACAATGTCGAAGGCACGCGAAACGTCGCCCGGGCCTGTGCCGAAGCGTCGCGGTCGCCCGCTCTGGTCTATATTAGTTCGCTGGCCGCGGGCGGTCCGAGCCATCTCGGCCAGCCGCGTTTGGAAGGAGACGAAGATCGGCCGATCTCGGCCTACGGCGAGAGCAAACTGGCAGCCGAACGCGCCGCGGCGGCCCTGGCCGACGAAGTACCGCTGTCGATCGTGCGCCCACCGATCATCTTTGGCCAAAGAGACCGCCTGGGCCTGAATATCTTTTACGGGGTGCAGAAACTGAGACTTCACGCGGTGCCCGGTTTGCGCAAGTTCCCCGTATCGGTGGTACACGTCTCCGATATGTGTGAGGCGTTGGAGCGCATTGCGGAGCGGGGCGTGCGTGTGTCGCCCTCAAGCAACGGCCGGCCGAACACTGCGGCGGCGACTTACCATGTGGCCGCGGAGCGGACGATCATGTACGGTGAACTGGGGCACCTTGCCGCACGAGCGATTGGTTGCCGGGCGGTGGCCCTGCCGTTGCCGAAAGTCTTGTTCTGGCTTCTGGGAGGTTTGATGGATGTCTACGGTCGATTGTGTGGTCGGCCAGGCCTATTGAATCTCGACAAGATTCGCGAGGCAGTGGCTCCGGGTTGGGAGTGTTCCGACGAAAAGATCCGCGCGGAACTGGGTTATCAGCCCGCCGCGACCTTGGAAGAGCGCTTCGCGGAAACGGCGTCCTGGTACCGCGAGCAAGGCTGGTTGTAAGTACGCAGCCGAGTCCCATGAACAGGAGAATACGGTGGTCGAACAGCCCCAGTTGCAGCAAGCTCAGCTCGAAGTCGCCTCCTTGGGCCCGTGTCGCTTCCGGTCGCCGCTGAAGCGTTCGGCCCAGCCGGGTGTGGGTCTGAGCAGTTTTGTCCCCGACGACATGCGTGTGCTCTACGAGCCCCGGTTCCGACTCGGCCAGTCGACGCCCGATCTTTGTTTCGAACGAGCCGGGGCCCGCCAAGATATTTTTTTCGATCCCGCAAGAACCGGAGCGGCCGTGGTCACCTGTGGCGGGCTATGTCCGGGGATCAACAATGTGATTCGCACCCTCGTGATGGAGCTGGATCACAATTACGGCGTGAAAGACGTGCTGGGAATTCGGTTCGGATATGCCGGGCTGCAGGAAGACGAGGGCCGGCCACCGTTACATCTGACCCATGAGGTGGTCGAAGACATTCACCACCGGGGCGGAACGATTCTCGGTTCCTCACGCGGCCGCCAGGATCCTCAACGAACCGTCGACTTTCTTGAGAATCGAGAGATCGATATTCTGTTCTGCATCGGCGGCGATGGCACCCAACGCGGTGCTCATGGAATTGCTGAGGAGATCAAACGTCGACAACTGCCGATCGCTATCGTCGGCATCCCCAAGACCATCGATAACGACATCAAATTCTGCTACCGCACCTTCGGTTTCTACACGGCCGTGGCTGAGGCTGAAAAGGTGATCGACTGTGCGCACGTCGAGGCCAAGGGCGTGTTCAACGGCGTGGGGCTGGTGAAACTGATGGGTCGCGAAGCAGGCTTCATTGCCGCAGCGGCCACGGTGGCCAGCGGCGAAGCGAATTTTACGCTGATCCCCGAAAAACCGTTCGACTTGGAAGGTCGACAAGGATTCCTGCCGGCGCTGAAGCGTCGTCTGGAGGCGCGCGAACATGCTGTGGTCGTCGTTGCCGAAGGGGCTGGGCAGGACTTGCTCGCGGAGGCGAGCGATCAGACCGACGCCTCGGGCAACCGCCGCCTGGGCGACATCGGACCGTTTCTCAAGCAGCAGATCGGCGAATACCTTGCCAAAGAAAACATTCCCGTGAGCGTGAAGTACTTCGATCCCAGCTACTACATCCGTAGCGTCGCCGCCAATGCGGCCGACAGCCTGCTCTGCGAGCAATTGGGTCGCAAAGCGGTGCATGCGGGCATGGCGGGCAAGACAGACCTGTTGATCGGCCTCTGGCACAATCATCTGATCCACGTGCCGCTGGCCGTTTCGACCGGCATGAAGAAGCGGCTGTCGACGTCCGGCGAACTCTGGACCTCGGTCCTCTCGCTCACCGGTCAGGAGAAGTGGAACGAACCACCCGAGGAGTGAATTTCGGGTTATCAGAAGAACGGGTTGTCGTCGTCCTCAACGGTATCGTCTTCGGGCTCCTCTTCGGATTCCTCTTCGGCGGGCTGGAACCCGCCTCCGAAGTCATCCGCCGGTTCCTTCTCGGCTGCGGGAGGGGAGAGATCCACGCCCGGCGGTTCCTCGGCGAAGGGACTCTGCGAGGTGTCTTCCGAATCCGCGTCTTCGCCTTCAGCCGCCTCCTGGCGATAGTACGTCGGCTCCCGAGCGTCCCGTTCACGGAGACACTGCACCAGACCCCGGTCATCGACCAGAAAAATCCGATCCGACTGGTCGTTTACCAGTGCCGTGACGCCCTCACCCGTTTCCAGTCGACCAACGACACCGCCCGACTCCTTATCAAGAATCAACAGTGTGCCGTACCGCTGCATGCCGAAGACGTGCCGTGCGCCTTCGGCCACGAACTGGGTTGTGCCGGCTACGGTCCACAACGGTTGACCCGTCGCCGAGTTGAGAGCGTGCAGTGCGGGCTGATCACTAGCGACATAAACCGTGTCGCCGATCACGGCCGGTTTCTTCAGGATCGGATACCCGGTGGAGATTCGCCACAGCTCGGCACCTGACAGCTCGTGCAGACAGTAGAGATATCCGTCTCGCGAGGTAACGTAGAGATACGGCCCCAGTTCCGCGGGAGGTGCGACAATCTCGTCATTCGTTTCCACGCGGTACAGCACACGCGGTCGATCACTCTGCGCAACGTACAGGTACCCACGATCAGTCGGCCAGCACACAACGCTCCCGGCAACCGAGGGCGAATGAAAAATACGACCGACCGATTGGTGGCGCCACACGGGCTCGGCAAGATCTTCCAGCGAATAGCCTTCGACCTGTCCGTTCATCAGACCAACGAACGCGTAGCTCTCGCTCAACGCGGGCGCCTTGGCCGACGCGCTTCCCAGGAGGCGCGTCCACAGCACATGCCCGTCCTTGCGATCGATGATGTAAAGTCTCGTGCCGCTGGTGAGCGCAACATACTTCTGATTGATCGAGGGACCTGCAAACGCACCATTCGGAGTACCGACTCGCACGGTCCAGAGAGTCTCTCCTGTCTCGGCATTGAGAGCCTGGAGAGTGCCCGAGGTCGACAGAGCGAAGAGTTGATCCTCGTGCAATGTCCACTGCGATACGCGACCCCGGGTCAAGTCAACGGTCACCTGCGCAAACCAGGCCCGTTCCAGCCCGTGGCGTCCCGCCTCCTCGAAAGTTACCAATCGTCCGGCCGAACTCGGTGTCGGTGCCAGCATCGCCAGCGCGACGCCAACCCAGCAGCACGAGCAAAACAGAACTTTGAGCACAGTTTTTTTCTTCGCAGGCATCGTTCCCAGATTTCGATCAAAGAAAACCGCGGTTCGAGCGGCTTGATGGCACCGCTCTATCTTAGTCACAAGGTCGTGTGACGGCAAAGCAATCGTCGTCGGGCGGCAATATCTGTCCTTCCGCGAAGGCAACGAATCACTAGCTTGGTAGCCGAAAAGTAGACTTCGGGACGTTTCGGCCCCTTTTTGGCACCTAGACCGCCCCGGTAGGCGTCCCTTACCATGAACGCGCCAGTCGGCACCGACAACGGGTCGACGCCAGAAGCGTCGAGCTGGGCCAATGGCGGTCGTACCGTGACGCACACGCTCTGCGACCCTTGTCTCGGAACCCGAACGTGGCAACCAAGTGACAATCCCCGCTGCTCAACCCGACGCCCAGGATTCCGCCGCATTGGAGGAGGTGGTCGGCTATCTCAACTTCTCGTCGGGCACGAGCGATCCCGGTTTTCTGAGGAGCATCAATGAACTGTTCCGTTCGATCGAAAGCCAACCGGCTCAGGAACCAAGCCATCGTACTCTCGGCCAGTGGCTGCTGGCCACGATCGACCGGCTGCAGCAGAGCGGCAAGGCATTTGCGGACGTAACGCAGGCCCGAGCAGTCGTCCAATTGCTAGGCGACTCCCTGCTGCCCGCCTATCGCGAGTTCCATCGCGATCTGTTGTTTCATCAGCCGGAGGCCGATCTGTGGAGGCCGCTGTTCATCGGCCGGGCCTACGACGCGCTGCTTGCTCAGGGAGGACCCTGGGACCAGTCCGAGCGCATCGTGCAGGGAGCTCTCTCGCAACTCAACGATTTTGTCGGTTACCGACCCGTGGCCACGCTCGTCTCGGGCAATCTTTCCGCTCCTTACGCACACGAGTTCGTGAGGCCGATCCCCCTGTTCATTCGGGGCGCGGGCATCGGCGTGGGCCGTTATGAAAAGATCATCACCCTGGCCTTGGAAATTCTCGAAAGCACCGACGAAGAGATCCTCGCTCGCGCTTGGTTCGACTTGGACCGCTTGGAGGAGATCGCCCTCGATCCTCGTGAATACGATTTCGACCATCCCGTCAATCGCCGCCCCAACTACCATTTTGGGCAGTGGGATCCGAATCACATCTCCAATAGCGGCTATTACACGCGGTTGGTCTTGCAGCAGATGTCGCTCGACGCGCTGCTGTCGCGGTGTGAATCTGCCGATTCTTTGGATGGCCCTCAAGAGGATCACTGGAGAGAAGCGGCGGCAGTTCTGGCCGGCACCATCCTGATGGCCTCCGGCACCAGTGGCGACGGGCCCGGTCGGCACGATTCCTCGGTGACCCTAGCAACACTGTTGCCGCATATCGCCTCCTATCGCGATGACTTCTATGCTCAGCTCCTGGCCCAAGCGGAGGGACCCGAGGGCGACCGCCTCCGCGAAGAGGCCAAGCGATTTCACCAACCATTTGGGGCGGCCCGGCAACATCTCAACCAGGAATTGGCACGTCGCCGAGCGCTGCAGATGCAGCACGTGCATCTGTCCCACCTGTTTGCCCGGCTCGGCTATCCCGAGGCGGCGCAGCGGCAGGCCGAACTGGTGTGCGTGCCAGCGGCGCGCATGCTCAGCGAGATTTACTGTCGACTCACCGCCGGCCACGACGCCATCGACAACGACCAGCTAGACCAGGTCGTCGAGCAACTCACCGCCAGCGAAGCGATCATCTACCGGGCGATCGAGTGCGGCGCACTGGTCGATCCCTGGAATGTTGTCGGCTTTGCCGGCAACTTCAGCCTCTTTCCCGCCCTGGAAAACACGGTTCACGATTGGCGGGTCGATGAGCTGATCGAATTGGTGGAACAGGTGCACGATCTGGCAGCGCGGGCTTGGAGCGAAGCGGCCGCGGTCGACAATGCTTCGCTGGAACGGCAGTTCTCCTCGATTCTCGGTCGTCTGGCCGCTTGGTGGGACAAGTTCGCTACGTCCAGCGTCGACGATGTGCATCGACTGGTCGCCAAAGAGATCGAGGTTTAGGCCAACTTAGGGGCAGGAGCGCTAAATGCCTGGCAC
>CAXMSB010000402.1:0-4462 GCA_964195615.1 uncultured Granulosicoccus sp.
GGAGATGACGCCCTGGTTCCATCTAACCGGCGATCTGCAAGTTCTGGAAAACAGTAATCCCGCGGCTGACACGTCGCTCGTGCTCGGCATGCGTGGGATTATCGACCTATAGTGCAAGGCCGTTGATCCCCAAGATGCATCTCAACGGCTTGTTGTTTGGCGGTTGGTCCAGAGCCGACGGCAAAGCTTGAATCAGCCAGCATGGTGAGAGTAGCCGCGAATTAGCTTGAAAAACCGGGGAAAACTGCTATCCTGAGGAGACTTCCAGGGGCTCTCGGAAGATGGGGTGGACCATGTTTGCCACGCATTCTCGTCTGGTGATTTTCTTTGTCGTGTTGTCGGTTGCCGCTCCGACGGCTGCTGAGCCGCCCGACATTCTGCGTGAGTACCAGTTTCTGCCGCGGCATAGCACGCTCAGTGTGCATGGCGGTTTCGCCGGCTTGCAGCTCGAGCTGCCGATCTTTGGCGGGTTCGATTTCGTGACCGGGTATCACCCCGATTTCACTTCACTCAATCCGTACGCTGCGTTTCTCAATGTGGACGCGCAGGCCATCAACCCCGCCGATTTTGGTCCGTATTCTTTCGACATCGACGCGTCGCTCAACTTGAGCGGACTCGACGGCGAGCCATTGCCCACCGGGGCGCCATTCAATCTTTATCACTTCGAAGGCGAGGATGGGCAGGGAGCGCCAATGGAACTGTACGTCGCCGAGCTCGGCCGGTGGCTCTACATGAAGGGCGAGAATCGTCCCGGGTGCTGCGACTTCTTTAATTTCCAAATCAAGGCCTTGGCTCGCCAGAAGCCCCATCCAGATTTCAATAGCGATGGCTTGGTCGACCGGCTTGATCTGGACTACTGGGAGTCTCATCTGGGATTGGATGACGCAGCCGACGCCGATGGCAGCGGTATGACCGACGGGGCTGATTTCTTGGCACTGCAGCGCGATTATGGCTCGGCGGCGCCTTCGGCCGACTATTTCGAGGCCTTGATCAGCGCGGCCCTGGCTGGCGGAGCGCTGGCGGCCAACGTGCCGGAGCCCGCAAGCATGGGGCTGCTGGTGGCGGGATTGCTGCTCTGGAGGCCTCGACCAACCCCAGCTAGCCGTGGCGTCCCCGCCCACGGCTGCCGGGGTTCCCGCCCAATCGTGTGAAATTGGGGGAATCAAGCCGATCTTTCGGGGGTGTCCCCCGATGGATTCGCCGGTGATTTGGGGCAATTGGCATTTTGGCCTGAAATTCGCAGTGAACCGCCTTGGCGCTCTTCCCCCTCTAGGTATATTAGTTGATTCGCACGAGTTTCCCATCGCCAAGTGGGTTGAGTCAGCAAGTCGAGATACGAGTGCTTTGCCCCGGCAGCTTTTTTCAGCTAGGAGAAAGGTACGGTCAGAGCCCCAGGCTAGCGTAGCTCAATTGGCAGAGCAGCTGATTTGTAATCAGCAGGTTGTGGGTTCAAGTCCCTCCGCTAGCTCGTACATCTGGTGGAGAGAGTGTGTGTGCGGAAGCGGTAAAGTGAGATCAGATTTTTGTAACAGCGAGTCGTTGCCAGGCGTTGGAGGCAGACTCACCAGAACGGATGGAATCGGGTGCGGTTTTCGCGGTAGGCGAGCAAGCGATATGGCAGGGCCCGGGGGGTTACCGAAGCGGTCAAACGGGTCAGACTGTAAATCTGATGGCTCTGCCTTCGCAGGTTCGAATCCTGCACCCCCCATTGCGATTATATGATTTGGGATTTTTGATTTTAGATTTGCGGAGGTAGGATCGGTTGGAGCTGACCCAAATCCCAAATCCCAAATCTGAAATCCTTGGGCGGGTGTAGCTCAATGGTAGAGCAACAGCCTTCCAAGCTGATGACGAGGGTTCGATTCCCTTCACCCGCTTTGAATGAACAGGCTTTCGGCTTTCGGCTATCGGCCGTCGGTTGGAAGCGGAGAAAAGGAAGAGGACCTGAGCCGACAGCTGACAGCCTCAAGCCGATAGCCTTACCCCGCTGCTGTAGCTCAGTTGGTAGAGCACTTCCTTGGTAAGGAAGAGGTCATGAGTTCGAGTCTCATCAGCAGCTTTTTGGTAGTTAACCGTATTTAGCGTTATAGAGTTCGTTTACGACTCCATTTTTGTCACTGAAACACACACGAACCGAGGAAGTTAGGGAGAAAAATGGCCAAGGATACATTTACTCGCAACAAGCCACACGTCAACGTGGGAACGATCGGTCACATTGATCACGGAAAAACGACCCTCACTGGGGCTATTCTGGCCGTTCAGGCGACCAAAGGAATGGCTAAGGCCAAGTCGTATGCCGACATCGCCAAGGGCGGCACCGTTCGCGATGCTACCAAGACGGTGACGATTGCCGTGGCTCACGTTGAGTATGAGTCCCCCAATCGGCATTACGCCCACATCGATTGCCCGGGCCATGCCGACTTTATCAAGAACATGATCACCGGAGCCGCCCAGATGGACGGTGCGATTCTGGTCGTGTCGGCCGCCGATGGCCCGATGCCCCAGACACGCGAGCACATCCTGCTGGCTCGTCAGGTGGGTGTGCCCAAAATCGTCGTGTTTCTGAACAAATGCGACCTGGTCGACGACGAGGAGTTGCTGGAGTTGGTCGAACTGGAGGTTCGCGAGTTGCTTTCCCATCACGGCTTCCCCGGCGAGGATGTGCCCCTGGTTCGTGGCAACGCGAAGGCGGCCATCGAGACTCCCGAAGACGCCGATGCCGGCAAGTGCATTACCGAGCTGATGGAAGCGATCGACACCTATATTCCCGAGCCGGTACGCGATAACGACAAGCCGTTCCTGATGGCTATCGAAGACGTGTTCTCGATTGAAGGTCGCGGTACCGTGGCGACGGGTCGTATCGAGCGTGGCATGATCAAGACGGGCGAAGAGGTCGAGATCATCGGTCTGACCGAAGCCCCGACCAAGACGACCTGCACCGGCGTCGAAGCGTTCAACAAAACGATGGACCAAGGCGAGGCGGGTGACAACGTCGGTTGTCTGCTGCGTGGCGTCAAGCGTGAAGAAATCCAGCGCGGCCAGGTTTTGGCTAAGCCGGGCAGCATTACACCGCACACCAAATTCGAAGCTGAGGTTTATGTGCTGAGCAAGGAAGAAGGCGGTCGGCATACTCCGTTCTTTAGCGGATATCGCCCCCAGTTCTACTTCCGCACGACCGACGTCACCGGTACCGCCAATTTGGTGGGTGACGCCGAAATGTGCATGCCTGGCGATAACGCTAGATTGAGTATCGAGTTGATGAAGCCAATCGCCATGGACGACGGCGTGCGGTTTGCCATCCGCGAAGGCGGCAAGACCGTCGGGTCGGGAGTGGTGACGAAGATTGTTGAATAAATGACGAATGACGAAATACCCAATGACGAATGACTAAAAATGTCATTCGTCATTCGGGGATTCGACATTTCCACAGGGGTGTAGCTCAATTGGCAGAGCACCGGTCTCCAAAACCGGGGGTTGCGAGTTCGATTCCCGCCGCCCCTGCCATACAGGCAGGCTAGAAGCTGTTGGCTGGCTGTTATGAGCCAACTGTCGACAGATACAGGGTGCCATCGCCCTAGAACATTTTTGGAAGAACAAGAGTGGCTGAGTTAATTGCAGGAATGTTCAACACTTCGCGATACAAGCGAAGTCAGGGCAAGGTGGCCCGTCAACTCACCTTGGCTGCCTTGGCGGTGATGGTGGCCGTCGGCGCATGGAAGCTCAGTAGCTTGGGGGAAGGGAACGTCGAAGAGTACGTGACGCCTATGGTTGTGTTGGCCGTAGGGTGGTGGGCCAGTTTTCGGATTGTGAATCTGCCCAAATTCGCTGATTTCTTGATCTCCGTCGAGGCGGAGATGAACAAGGTCTCCTGGCCTGATCGTAGTGAATTGTGGCGCGCTTCGTTGGTTGTGATCATCGTGATCTTCTTCCTGGCGGCCCTGCTGTTCACGTACGACATCATACTCGACAAGTTCATGGCCATATTAGGCGTGTAAGACCGACCGCGTTGACAGAGATTTGACTTGCACGACTTCCATGGCACGACTTCCATACTTCAAGGAAATGCTCCGGTGAGCGACGAATCAAGCAAAGTGGTAGACGAACTCGCGACTGAGCCTCAGGGTGAGTCGCCGGCAGATGAGACCGCTGCGCAGTCGCCTCCGCAGCCTGCTTCTGATGTGCTGGAAGCTCACGGTGACCAGCCGGCCGCTACGCAGCAGGTTGCTGCGGAAGGGGCCTCGGCCGTCGCTCCGCCGGCAGAATCGTCCAGCTCAGAACAGAGTGAGCCCGAGCAGAGTGTACCCGAAGGGGAAAAGGTTGAAAGGCCGACGACTTTCACGCCGATGTCGGTCGACGATCTACCGGCCGCCAAGGAAGCGAAGCCGGCGTCCGACGACCCCATTGAGATGGACTGGTACATCCTGAAGGTGCAAAGCAATCGCGAGCGGTCGATTGCCGACGC